>NZ_JBDGJZ010000003.1:196217-425865 GCF_057656635.1 Arthrobacter sp. Soil_C_49 | reverse complement strand
CACGGTCCGGACCTGGCGCAATGGCTGGGAGAAATTCATCCCGTTCCTGGCATTCCCGCCGCCGGTCAGACGGATCATTTACACGACCAACGCCATCGAATCACTCAACTACCAACTCCGGAAGATCATCAAGAACCGCGGCCACTTCCCTAACGACCAAGCCGCCGTGAAACTGCTCTGGCTCGCTATCTGCAACATCGAAGACAAACGCGCCAGGGAACGGGCCAGAGTTGACCGCAAGACCCGCGAGAACCGCGCCCAGACGGTCGAAAAACTCATCGAGGGAACCTTCACCCAAGGCTGGAGCGAAGCACTCGGGGTCCTCGTCCTCAACTACCCAGACCGAATCGGTCCCTACCTCAACCGATAAAGCAACAGCCCTCTTACACAAACAACTTGACAGGCTCTCGTGGACGGGCGCTTCGGGCGGGGTCAGTGCGTGCTGGATCCCGATGGCCTCGGCGGCGTCCCGGGCTTTGACGGCGGCGATCTGGGCTTCCAGTTGCCTCGTTACCGCCAACCGCTCCATGCGGATTTCGTACCGGCGCTGCAGCACATCCACAACAGCGCCGCGGCTGTCTTCTGTACAAGCAGCGGCGGCGCCAGCAGCGCCAGCAGCGTCGGCGGCGGCGTCAGCTTCCAGCCGGGCATCTTCGAGGAACAAAGCATCAAGGCGGCCAGTGGAGGCGTGAATGCCCTCCATCGCCGCTGCCGTGCCCGTGCCGTTTCCCATACAAGAATCATCTAATGGGGGTCCGACAATTTGGGCGGGTGCCTAAGGCGAAGCCACCCACTCGGCCCGGCGCAGCACACCCTCAAGATCCAGTTCAGCGTCAACCACCAGGACATCCGCCAGCATCCCCGGGCGCAGGTCGCCCGCCTGCCGGGACAGCCCGAGGACCGACGCCGGGACTGCAGTGGCTGACCTGACCGCCTCCTGCAGGCTAACCCCGGCGGCAACCGCGGACCGGACAACCTCCAGCAGGGTCGCCGTCCCGCCGGCGATGGCGCCAGTGCTGTCCACCCGCGCCACGCCTCCGTCAACCGTGACCGCCAGCGCGCCGAGCCGGTACTGGCCATCGGCCAGTCCCGTCGCAGCCATCGAATCGGTGACCAGCGCAATATTCTCCGCGCCCACCAGTTCGAAAACAGTTTTGACCGTCTCCGGAGCCAGGTGGACGCCGTCGGCAATCAGTTCCACCACGGCATTTCCGGCCCGCGCCGCACTGAGGCAGGCGGAGACTGGACCAGGGGCCCGATGATGCATCGTGGGCATGGCGTTGAAGAGATGGGTGACGGTGGGCCGCCGTCGGACGGAATCGGATCCGGAACCGGAAGGACCCGACGCAAGCCCGTCCCCGGACCGCTCGAGGAACAAAGCCGCGCCGGCGTGGTCTACTGCCGTGTGCCCCAACGATGGGACCACGCCCCGCGAGGTGAGCAGATCCACCAGGGCGGTCGCCCCCGGCAGTTCGGCCGCCAGGGTCATGGATGCCAAAGTAGGCCCCGCCGCTTCGAAGAGTTCGCCCACAAGATCGAGGTCCGGTTCGAGCAGCAGCGCGGGGTCGTGTGCGCCGCACTGATGGCCGGAGAGGAAGGGGCCTTCGAGGTGGGATCCGGCAATCAGCCCCTCGTCGGCCAGTGACCGCAGCACCTTGAGGTTCCGCACCAGGTCCGCCGGTGCTCCGGTGACCAGGCTTGCCAGCAGCGTGGTGGTGCCCCGGCTGTGCAGGTAGCGCGCAGCCACCCGGGCGCCCGCCTCCGAGCCCTCGGCGAAATCCGTGCCGTGGGCGCCGTGGGTGTGGAGGTCCACCAGACCCGGCAACAGGATGCGGCCCGGGATCGCCGGAGTGCCAACGTCACCAGGAAAGTCCGACGCCGGCCCGGCATACGTAATCCGGCCGTCCTCCACCGAGACAAGTCCGTCTTCGATGTCCATGCTGCCGGACACGATGCGGCCCCGCAGTATCAATTCCTTGCCCATCATGCGGCCTTTCGAAGAGCCGCCGCCATGCCGGCAGCGAGCGAGGGATCAGCAGCGCGAGCCCTGGCCCCGGTGGAAGGGTCCAGTCCCCGCGCCGAGGTGTGCACGGCGTGGACGCCGCTCCGGATCAGTTCCGGCATAAGCTCCAGGCGCACTCCGCCGCCGGCCATGATTTGTACCGACGGCGCGTGGTCCCGTCCCAGCTCCACCAGCCGCTCTAGCATGGGCAGTCCAGCGGTGCAGTTGGGGCTTCCTCCGCTGGTCAGCACCCGGTTAATCCCGGCGCGTTGCAGCCTGGCCAAAGCATCGGCAGGGTCCGCGCCCGAGGCGAGGGCGGCGTCGAACGCCCGGTGGAACGTCACCTCCGCAGCGGGATGACGACGGCGGGCCGCCTCAGCGAGGTGCTGAAGCGCCGGAACGTCCGGTCCGCCGTCGGCCGCCAAAATTCCCACCACAACGCCCGCGGCACCTGCATCCAGTGCCGCTTCAACATCGCGCTCCAGCACCTCGAGCTCAACAGGTGTGTAGCTGAAGTTGCCGGGGCGCGGGCGGACCAGGACGTGGACCGGCAGGCCCACCCGGCACGCCTGCTCCACGGTGCCGATGCTCGGCGTGATGCCGTCCGTTTCGGCGAGGGCGGCGCAGAGTTCCACCCGGGCGGCGCCCACGGACGCTGCCAGCCGGACGCCGTCGGCAGTCTCGACAGCAAGCTCAAGCTGGGGCAGCCTCACGACGGTCCGATCCTCGGCCATCCTAGAGTCCTTGCCAGGCAGGCTTCCGCCCGAACGTGTCCTGGTAGTACTCCCGGTGCGCCAGCCTGGACGCCGCAGCCTCGTCCACCAGAACCGTGACGTGCGGATGGAGCTGGAGTGCCGAGGCGGGGCAGATGGACGCAACCGGACCCTCAACAGCCGCCGCGATGGCCTCGGCCTTGGCCTCACCCATGGCCAGCAGCAGCAGGTGCCGGGCCTCCCGGATGGTGCCCAGGCCCTGGGTCAGGACATGGTCCGGAACGTCCGCCAAGTCCGCGAAGAAGCGGGCGTTGTCCTGCCGGGTCTGCTGGGTCAGGGTCTTGATCCTGGTCCTGGAAGCCAACGAGGACATCGGCTCGTTGAAGCCCACGTGGCCGTCGGTCCCGATTCCCAGGATCTGGATGTCCACCCCGCCCGCAGCCGCAATGGCGGCCTCGTACCGGGCAACCTCTGCTTCGAGGTCCTCCGCCACGCCGTCCAGCCCGTGCACTGCCCCCGATGCGAAGTCCACGCTGTCCACAAATTCCTCCCGTATCACGGAGTGGTAGGACTGCGGATGCGCGCTGGGCAGGCCCACGTACTCATCGAGGAGGAAGGCCTGAGCACTGGCGAAGCTCAAGCCGCCATTCCGGTGCCGCCTGATCAGTTCCTGGTAGGTGCCCAGGGGAGTTGAACCGGTGGCCAGGCCAAGGACCGACGGGCCGCTGCGGACCTGCTGTTCGATGGCGTCCGCGGCCGTGCGGGCCACGTCTGAAGAGGCGGGAAGAATGACGATTTCCATAATGCGTGCTTTCGGTTGCTGGTCGCTAAAGGGCTGTTGGGAGTTCTTACTTGGCGGCTTCGGTCTCCACGGTGACTTCGTCATCCTCGCGGCCGGGGGTGCGGAGGTTCCAGCGCTTGATCACAAAGGAGAAGAGGAAGTAGTAGACCACTGCATAGCCCAGGCCGATGGGGATCAGCAGCCAGGCATTCTGAGCCTTGCCGAAGTTGAGGACGAAGTCGATCAGGCCGGCGGAGAACGTGAATCCGTGATGGATGCCGAGTGCGTTGACCAGGGCCATGGACGTTCCGGTCAGCGCGGCGTGGACGATGTAGAGCGGGAAGGCTACGAACATAAAGGCGTACTCGAGCGGTTCGGTGATGCCGGTGAAGAAGGCGGTCAGTGCGGTGGAGAGCATGATGCCGCCAACGATCTTCTTCTGCGAGGGCTTGGCGTGGCGCCAGATGGCAAGTGCTGCCGCCGGAAGGCCGAACATCATGATGGGGAAGAAGCCGGTCATGAAGATACCCGCGGAGGGGTCGCCGGCGAAGAAGCGGTTGAGGTCACCGCGGACCAGGTGGCCCGAGGCGTCCGTGTAGTCGCCGATGAGGAACCAGACGCCGGAGTTCAGGATGTGGTGCAGTCCGGCGGGAATCAGCATGCGGTTGGCGAAGCCGTAGATGCCGCCGCCCACAACCGCGTTGCTGGCTACGGCCTGGCCCACTGCGGAAAGCCCTGCGTTGAAGAGCGGGTATGCCAGGGCAAGGAGGACGCCGGCCACCAGGCTGGAGACGGAGGTCAGGATGGGCACCAGCCGGCGGCCGCTGAAGAATCCGAGGAAGTCCGGCAGTTTTGTGCGGTAGAAGCGCTGCCACAGCGATGCGGAGAGCAGGCCAACCACGATTCCGGCGAGGACGCCGTAGTTGATCATCGCGGGCTTGCCGGCCGGGTCGACCTGTCCGGCCAGGACCAGCGGTGACATGGCCTTGAAGACGCCGTCGATCACCATGTAGCCCACCACAGCGGCCAGTGCGGTTGAACCGTCGGCCTTCTTGGCCCAGCCGATGGCAATGCCCACGGCGAAAATGAGCGGCAGCCAGGTGAAGACGGCATTGCCTGCCGCGGAGATGACGGCGGCGCCCCCTTCGAAGCCGGGGATGGCGCCGAGCAGGTCGGCCTGCCCGATCCGCAGGAGGATGCCTGCGGCGGGAAGAACAGCGATGGGCAGCATCAGGGTGCGGCCCAGGCGCTGCAGGGTGGCAAACGCCTTGTTTGGCTTCTTCTCGGGAGCCAAGGCGGCGGTCTCGGATGTTGACATGATTGCACCTCTGCGGGTTCAGGTGGGGCTTGTAAAGGAGGGGGTCCAGCCGGTACTGTCTGGTTATGACCAGTTCAGTGTGATCCATCCCACGAGCGCCTGTCAAGGCAGTTCGAAACCTGCCGGACTATTCAAATGGCCGGCAGCGAAAGCCATAATTGGTCGCACTTGGGCCGCCGGCCCCGGTGAGGAAGCAGTGCCCGCGAGCGGGCACCGTCAGAAAGGGCAGCCATGTCCAAAGCAGAAAAGATCATTGAAGGCCTGGGCGGAGCCGGCAACATCGTGGAGATTGAGGCCTGCATCACCCGGCTTCGCACCGAGGTCAAAGACGGTTCCCTCGTGAATGAGGCCTCCCTGAAAGCCGCCGGAGCGCACGGCGTGCTGGCCTCCGGCACGGCCGTCCAGGTGATTGTTGGGCCTGAGGCCGACACCCTGGCCGAAGACATCGAGGACCTGCTCTAGTGGCGCAGTCCCTGGTGGTCCTCGCGCCCATCGCCGGCACCGTGGTTCCCCTTGCGGAGGTCCCGGACCCCGTGTTCGCCGGCCAGATGGTGGGGTCCGGCGCCGCCGTCGAGCCGCCGGCAGGGGAGATGTTCGACGTCGTGTCTCCCGTTGCGGGAAAGGTGGTCAAGCTCCTGCCGCACGCCTTTGTTGTGGTGGAGTCGACCGGGCGCGGCGTCCTCACGCACGTGGGCATCGATACGGTCAAGCTCAAAGGCGAAGGCTTCAAGCTGCTCATTGCGCAGGGCGATACCGTCGAGGCCGGCGCCTCCGTGATGCGTGTTGATCCCACCGCCGCCCTCGCAGCCGGATACTCGATGGTGAGTCCCGTCGTCGTACTCGATACCAAGCCGGACACGGCAACCCTGGCTGCGGCCGGCAGCGTGGCCGCGGGTGAGGAACTGTTCTCGCTGGACTAGCAGGCGGTGGGCCTAAAGCCGGACTTCCATGTTCAGGGAGTAACGGTCGGAGCGGTACCAGGAACGTGAATGTTCAATGGCCAGCTGGCCGGAATAGGAAACGCGGTCGAACGCCAGGACCGGCGCTCCGGTTCCCGTGCCGAGGAGCGCCCCGACGTCTGCCGGGGCGCCCTCGGACTTGACGCTCTGCCGGGCCCGGTCGATCTGGTGCCCGAACTGCGCGGCGAGGGCCTTGTAGACGGACCCCGTCAGGTCGATTTCCAGCAGTCCCGGGGCGTGCGCGGGGTTGTACCAGGCGTCATCAACACTGACCGGGCGGCCGTCCGCCAGGCGGAGGCGCTTGAGGTGGAAGGCTTCCGAGCCCGGGGGCAAACTGAGGGCCTCGGCCGTATCGTCCGGGGCTGCGGCGGCCTCCGCCACCAGCACCACCGTGCTGGGAACGTGCCCCATGGCCTCCATCTCCTGGGTGAAGGAGGCAAGGTGCAGGGTGGACTGCACGGGGGAGTCCGCCACAAACGTGCCCTTGGCGGGAACCCGCACCAGGTGCCCTTCGTTGACCAGCCGGCCAATGGCTGCACGCACCGTGATCCGGCTGACGCCGTACGAGTCCATGAGCGTGCGCTCGCTGGGAAGCCGGGCGCCCGGCTCCAGTTCCTCCTTGGCCAGCCTGAGGATGATCAAGCGCAGCTGCTCATGCTTGGGGACCTGGGTGTTGTTGATGGCCGCGCTCGCCGCCGGAGCGCTGCTCCTTATTGGTGCTGTGGCTGGCACATTGGCCCCTTCGAGATCCGTGGAGCGGTCCGGTGAGGACCACTCCTTCGGATTATTCCACACAGCCTGTGGGCGAAGGGGATGGTCAGGCCACCAGCTCCGCTTCCTGGAGTACGGACCGCTTGGCTGCACGGCTCCGCAGGGCAAGCATCAGGATGGCCCCCACCAGCGCCGGCGCCGCGAATGCCATGGCAGCCACCGGAACGCCGCCGCCGAAGCTGACCAGCAGGGCGCCGTAGGTGGGGCCGGCAATCGCTCCGATGCGTCCCACTGCCAGCGCCCACCCCAGGCCCGTGGCGCGGGTGGCTGCCGGGTAGAACTGGGCGATGTAGTCGTTGATCATGTTCTGCGTGCCCAGGCCGCCAAAGCCGGCGACGGCGGCGAGGACGGTCATCAGCGCGGCCGGCGGATTGGCGGACATCAGCAGCAGGGCTGCCGCGGCGCTGATGAAGCCAACAATCACCAGGGGCCGCGGCCCAAACTTCTGGCCGGCAACCGATGCCAGGACCGTGCCCACCACGGCGCCTACCGAGTAGGCCAGCAGGAATGACACGGAGGAGCCGACGCCGAACCCGGCCGTCCGCATGATCTGGGGGAGCCAGGTGCTGACGCCAAAGATGGTCAGCAGGCTCAGCGCCGTGATGGCCCAGAGCAGTACGGTGGTCCGGCCGGTGCCGTTGGCGAACAGGGCCCGGGTGGGCGAAACGCGGACGGTGGAGGCAGGTGCTTCTGCTGTCTTCGGGAGTCCGTAGGCGGCTTCAATGCGGTCCGCTTCGGCATTGCGGAGCTGGGTCCGCAGGAACGACGGTGACTCCGGCATCAGGAACCAGGCGAACGGGACCAGCAAAAGGCCGCCAGCCCCGATCGCATAGACCGGCCGGAACCCGCTCGATTCCAACAGGGCCAGCGAAGTCAACGAAGCAACTACGGTGCCTGTGGCAGGTCCAGTCAGGACTGCCCCCAGGACCAGTGACTTCCTGCCCGGCGGGGCGAACTCGTTGGTGAGGGCCACCGCCGTCGGAAGCAGGCCTCCCACGCCGAAGCAGGCGATAAAGCGAAACACCGCAAACAACTCCCATGTCGGGGCCACCGAGCAGGCCAGCATGGCCAGCGAGAACAAGGCCAGGGCGCTGACAAAGATCCGGCGGCGGCCAAGCCGGTCAGTCAACGTGCCCACAATCAGTGAGCCGAGCAGCATTCCCACCAGCGCCAGGGAGCCCACGGCGCCCGCTCCCGCAGGCGTGACGTTGAAGGGCTGCCGGCCGATCAGGCCGGGCAGGGTGGCGCCGTAAACGTAGAGGTCGTAACCGTCGGCGAGCAGGCCAAGCCAGCACAGTACAAAAATTCCGGCAAGGGATTTTCGAGGGGCATTGGAGTTCATCGTTGATTCCAATCGGGTCAAGGGGACGGCAGGCAAAGCCGCCGGTGGGACGTGCACCAGCTTGGCTCCCTGGCCCTGCTCCGGTGACTGTACTTTTCACTGAGTGAAAATGCACTTTGTGGCGCGGGCCACACCGCGCAGGCTTAAAGGACACCAAGGCAAGTTCTGGAGGAATCGTGGCGGGAGCAGGCGGGGCGAGGGGGCTTCAGGGAGGCCCCGGCCAGCCCGTGGTGGTGCGGGCGTTGAGCCTGCTGGAGCAGTTCACCGAACGACGCCGGGCGCTGGGTTTGTCCGAGCTGGCCAGGTCCGCGGGCCTCGCCCCGGCCACAGCACTGCGGCTGGTCCGGCACCTGACCGAATGGGGTGCCTTGGAAAGGCTGAAGGACGGCCGGTACGTGGTGGGCGTGCGTTTGTGGGAAATAGCCTCACTTTCGCCACGGGGCCACGGTGTCCGGCAAATAGCGCTTCCCTACCTTGAAGACCTGTACGAGGTGACGCGCCACCACGTGCTGCTCTCTGTCCGGGACGGAAGCGACGCGGTCCTTATTGACCGGCTCTCGTCACGGAATGCCACCGAGGTGGCCTACCGGGTGGGAGGCCGGATGCCCCTCCGGACCACCGCCGTGGGGCAGGTCCTGCTGGCCTACTCCGCTCCCGATGTCCTGGAGGAACTGCTGGCGCGGACCGCCGGCGCCGAGCCGGGGTCCGGGGAGCTGCCGGCCGGTGACCTCCGCCCGGTGCTGGCCGGGGTCAAGCAGTCCGGTGCCGCCGTGGTCCGCAGAACCCACCCCTCCCGCACTGTATCGGTTGCGGCGCCCATTTACGCGGCCGGCGGCGAGGTGCTGGCCGCCCTGTCCATCGTGGTTCCGGACGCGGCAACGCCCGCCCAGGAGCTGGTTCCCCTGGTGCGGGCCGCAGCCCGCGCCATCTCCCGCAGCCTGGGCCACCGGGCAACGGCGAGCGGGGCGTGGCGGCATCCCGCCCGGGAAGCGGGAGTCCAGCCGGCGTGACATCGCACTGCTCCCGCGGCGAGGTAAAAAGTCAGGCTTAGTTATTTCCCAAGCCCGGCCCAGGCCCCTAAGCTGGAAACACTAAGCATGCTTCCTATTGTCAAAGGGGTTGAACCTGATGCGAAAAGTTCCTGCACTCGGAGTGATGGCGGCGGCGATGATTGCCCTTGCGGGCTGCACGGGCGGCGGCGGGGGTGCGGCAAGCCCTTCGGCCAGCACCACCAGTGCCTCACCAAGCGCGACGGCCGAAGCCAAGGTCTACACGGAGGATGAGCTCCGTGAACTGATCTCCGGCATGAAGGACGGGGACGGCAACGAGCTGAAGCTGTACTCCAAGGAGCAGGTGGACCAGGGCGGCAATATCGCCAACCTGCTACTGAGCACGGCAACCGTGGACCCCTCCGACTGCAAGGATATTGCCACCGCGGGGCTGCTGGACAAGGTTGAAAGCGGCGAGGTGGCCGTTGCGCTGTCCGAGGGCGACCAGCCGCGCACCCTGTCCGCCCAGTCGGGCAGCGAGGGGCCGGACGCCGTCGAGGTCCTGAACGGGATCAGCGGCAAGATGAGCCAGTGCGCCACGTTCTCCGTGACCGCGCTGGGACAGACCTATGAGGTCAAGAGCGAGGAGCTCAAGGCGGACACGGATGCCGAAAAGACCTTTGCCACGCTCAGCTCCCGCAGCGGGGAGAACCAGCAGAAGCTGATGCAGGTCTCCGCGGCGGAGGGCCGGCTGCTGGTGGTGGCCACCAAGAGCGGCGCAAACCTGGGGGATCCGGACCAGAAGGAACTCGAGGACCTGATCAATGACGTGCTGGAGAAGGCCGACGGCGGCAGCGCGACTTCCAGCCCCACCTCCACCAGCACCTCCGGCTCCACGGGCACGTCCTCACCGAGCCGGTCAGCGTCCCCTACCGCCACCTCAATGGCGTCGGAGACCGAGGACAGCGGGACGGCATCGCCCACCGCTTCGCGCTAGCTCCCTTGGTTGCAGCATGGGCGGGCAGGACCTGATGGTCCTGCCCGCCCATGCTTTGTGTGTGCGGTTATTCCGCGGGGGTGATCCCGGCCTTGGCGCGCTCGGCCTTGCTCATCTGGAACTGCGGAATGTCCTCGGGGTGCGGCCCGCCGCGGAACTTGGGGGAAGGATCCTGCCCCTCGCTGAGCCGCTGGAGTTCCTGGCCTTCAAAGACTTCCTCCTTGCCCAGCATGATGGCGGAATCGTGGTTGGTGATTTCCCCCTTGAAGGCGCGGAGCATAACGCTGCGGTCGAACTGGCCCTCCCATTTGGAGACCACAAACGTGGCAACGCAGTTGCCCAACAGGTTCACCACTACCCGCATGGAGTCCATGAGCCGGTCCGCTCCCAGGAGGAGTGCCACGCCGGCAACCGGGAAGATGCCCAGGGCGGCGGCGGTGGCCGAGAGGGCCAGGAAGGACGACCCCGGGACGCCGGCCATGCCCTTGGAGGTCAGGAGCAGCACGCCGAGGGCGGCCAGCTGTTGGCCCAGGTCCAGGTTGTGGCCGAAGGCCTGCGCCAGGAACAGCAGTGAGATGGACAGGTAGATCGCGGCACCGTCCAGGTTGAAGGAGTATCCGGTAGGGACAACCAGGCCGGTGGTGGCGCGGGAGCAGCCGGCGTTGGTCAGCTTGGTCATGATGCGGGGCATCACGGCTTCGGTGGAAGCTGTGCCCAGGGCCAGGAGGAATTCTTCCCGGGTGTATTTGAGGAACTGCCAGAGCGGGACGCGGGCGGTGACCCAAGCCACCACAAACAGCAGGCCGATGAAGACTATTGCCGCCGCATAGCAGGCGGTGATCAGCAGCGCGTAGGTGCTGAGCGTATCCAGCCCGTACTGGCCGATGATAAAGGCCATGGCGCCGAACGCGCCGATGGGCGCCACTTTCATAATCCAGGACATGATCTTGAAGATCAGTTCCAAGACAGTTTCCATCAGGCTGATCACGGGCATGCAGCGCTCGCGGCCAATAACCACGATTGCAGCGCCGAAGAATACTGAGAAGAACAGCACCTGCAGGAGGCTGTTACTGGCGAAGGCGCCGATCACGCTCGCTGGAATGACATCCAGGATGAAGGACGCTGCGTCCTTGGGCGCGGCCGATCCGGTCTTGGCATCCAGGTCCGCTTGTGACAGCGTGGCGGGATCAATGTTCAGCCCGGCGCCGGGCTGGACGATATTGCCCACCACCAGGCCGAAGACCAGGGCGAACAGGGTGGCTGCCGTGAAATAGACCAGGGCTTTTACCCCTACCCTTCCCACCGCCTTAACGTCGCCTACGGCCGAAATTCCGGTAACGATCACCAGGAAGATCAGCGGCGCGATGATCATCTTGATCAGTTTGATGAAGCCATCTCCGAGCGGCCTCAGTTGTGATCCGAGGTCCGGCCAGAAATGCCCTATGAGGACACCTGCCACGACGGCGATCAGAATCTGGAAGAAGAGCGACTTGTACAGCGGCTTCCTCTTCGCGGGCACCGAACTCGCCTTCAGTGCCTCAGGGTTGGGGATCTTCATTGACCTTTACCTATCCAATTGGGGGATGTGCCCGCTGATCCGGGCCTTGGGCTAAACGTAACCCCGGTCACACTATTTCCGCAAGGGGAAATTGCAATTCCATAATGCGAAAGCGCTCCTTCCAAGGGTCGCGCCGTATTAACCGTTTGTGACTGCAGGGACCGTAGGCTGGAGTCCTGGCCCGGGCACGATGTCCGGGATGGAAAGCAGCCGGTAAACAGGTGAAAGGCAGGACCCGTGACCACGTCCAATGAAGAGCCCCAGAACACCGCCGACCTTCGCGGCCTGGGCGACCCCGACGAAGCAAAGCAGCCTGCACAGGCGCCGCAGAGCGGACAGCACCCTGAACTCCCCGGCGCCAGCAACATCCGCGAGGAGCAGCAGGCCCACGCACCCGGAACCGTGCCGGCGTCGTACTCCGGAAGCGGAGAACCGCCGCAGGAGCACAAGCCCGAGGAAGCCCTGGACGAGCCCGGCACCTGGGATGACGACGTCTGAGATGATTACCCGCGCCGATGTTGATGAGGCGGCCCGGCGGACGGCCGGCCTCACCCGATTAACGCCAGTGGTGCAGACCGATGCAGGGGCGTTCCCGGGTGAGGTCTGGTTCAAGTGCGAATTTATGCAGCACACCGGCACCTTCAAAGCCCGCGGCGCACTGAACCGCATCCTTGCCGCCAAGGAGCGCGGCGAGCTGGATCCGGCCGTGGGTGTGGTGGTGGCCTCGGGCGGCAACGCCGGGCTGGCCAACGCCTACGCGGCGGCCCAGCTGGGAGTGCCGGCAACAGTATTCGTTCCGGCCGCTGCTCCGGCCGTGAAGGTGCAGAAGCTCAAGGTAATCGGCGCCGCCGTGATCCAGGGCGGTGCCGAATATGCCGAGGCGTACGAGGCCGCCGTGGCGCATGCCGGCCGCTCCGGTGCCGTCTACTGCCACGCCTACGACCAGCCGGAAATCGCCGCCGGGGCCGGAACCGTGGGAACTGAACTGCTGGAACAAATCGCCGCTGTGGACACCGTGCTGGTGGCGGTGGGTGGGGGCGGACTCATGGCCGGAATCGCCGCAGCCGTGGAAGGCCGCGCCCGAGTGGTGGGCGTGGAACCGGAGAATGCCCCGACGCTGTACTCCGCCCTGGCCGCGAAGGAACCCGTCGACGTGCCGGTATCGGGCATCGCCGCAGACTCCCTGGGCGCCCGCCGCATCGGCGACATCGGATTCTCCGTCGCGGTACGCACCGGCGTCGTCAGTGTCCTGGTGTCAGATGACCAGATCGCCGCCGCGCGTTCGCTCCTCTGGAACGACTACCGGCTGGTGGTGGAACACGGCGCCGCCGCGGCATACGCGGCCCTCACCTCCGGCGCGTACGTGCCGGAACCGGGCGAGCGGGTGGCGGTCATTTTGTGCGGAGCGAACACGGACCCGGCCACCTTGTAGGGTGGCCGGGCCCGGCCAGCAGCACATCAGCGGCTAAAGGCTAGCTGCAGAACTTCTGGTAGGTGGTTCCGGCTTCCTCATAGCCAGCCTGCAGCTCTGCAATCTTGGCTTCGTCCGGGGTTTCCTTGGCCTGCTCGTCCGTGTATTCGATGATGGACTCGAGGGCGGGCTTGAGGTCGTCGGACGCAACCTCGTGGATGGGGCGGATCTGGTTGGCGAGGCGGTTCATTCCCGTCTTGCCTGCGTTGTTGGCCGGATTGGAGACCACGCTCTGGATCCGCTCGCAGGTTTCCGCGGTAGTGAGCTGGTTCGAGGCGGTGCAGGCCGTGGCGGAGACAACGAGTCCGGCGGCGATCAAGGCTGTGGCGAGTTTCTTCATGGGTCCCTCAGTAGTTGATTGAGGTTTCGATTGTAAGCAGAACCGGGAGGTGAATGCCGGTCCGCGTGCCTTGCCCCCTCCTCTATGAAGGGGGCACCGGGCTCTGGCGGGGCCTCCTGCACGTGCTTAAACTGGCAGCACCATCGTGCGGAGCTGCCGCAGATTGGCCCCGCGCATTAATCCATATCGAGGAAGCATCATGCGCCGAACAGTGCAACGCCGTACCGCCGTCGGGTTCATCGCTCTTCTTGCCCTGTTCTTACCCTCGGCCCTGCCGGCAGCGGCGTCGCCGCCCGGCCGGGACGATGTCATAGTGCTCGACGGCGCCACCTCCGCCGAAGGCATCGCAGCCGGGGAGGGGAAGACTTTCTATGCCGGGGACCTGATGACGGGCGACATCTTCCGCGGTGATATCCGTGACGGCAAGGCCAAGCGCCTTATCGACGTGCCGGACGGCCGGATGGCCGCGGGTATGAAGGCGGACGTTGATAAGGACCTGCTCTTCGTGGCAGGCGGGAGCACCGGCAAAGCGTACGTCTACAGCACGCATACCCGCAGGACGGTGGCCGAGGTTGCGCTGACCACGAAGGCAAACCAGTTCATCAATGACGTGACCCTCACTGATCACGGCGCCTGGTTCACCAACTCCGCCGCTGCTGAGCTGTACTTTGTTCCGGTGGGACGGCACGGCAAGCTGGCCGGCGAAGTGCAGACGCTGCAGCTAAAAGGCCCGGCGAGCGACGCCGGTGACGCCTTCAACCTCAACGGCATCGCTTCGGCGAAGGGTGGCCGCGTGCTGATCGTGGCGCACTCGGGCAACTCCCAGCTCTACACCGTTGATCCGGACACCGGCGAAAGCGCCCTGGTTAAGGGGGACAGCCTGCCCAACATCGACGGCATCCTGGTCAAGGGCCGTACCCTGTGGGCAGTCCAGAACATGTCCAACCAGATCAGCCGGCTCAAGCTGTCCGGCGACCTGTCCTCGTTCACGGTCGAGGAAGTGATCAAGAGCAAAGCCTTCGACATTCCGACGACGGTGGCCAAGTTCGGGAACACCCTCGCCGCGGTCAATGCGAAGTTCGGCAAGAAGGCAACCCAGTACGAGGTGGTGCTGGTTCCTGCGCGTGACTAGCTAAAACCAAAAGTGGCTGGCAGCGGACTACGCGGTTTCGCGACGTCTGCTGCCAGCCACTTTTTAGTGCGGAACCCGCTGCTAGACCGTCCTGGTCGCCTTGGCCAGGTTGTCCTTCAGCTCCTGGGCGTTCTGCCGCACCACGTATGCGGGCCGGTCCCGCTCCACGCGCCAGCTGTCCTCCAGCAGCCCGATGTTCACGGTGTCGAAGCCGAATTCGTCGTACAGGCGCGTGACCAGTTCGGCGGCTTCCGGGTAGTCGCTGGCCGTTGCCAGTGCCCGGCGGTTCTCGGTGCCCGTAGGCGTTCCGTCGGTGGCGATTTCGCTGGCCATGATGTGGTTGAAGCCCTTGGCCACCTTGGATTCCGGCAGGTGCTCCTGAAGCAGCCCCGAGGTGGTGGCCTCGCCCTTGTCCAGCTCCGGGATGCGGCCGTCCCGCTCCCAGTAGTAGTTGTTGGTGTCGATCACGATCTTGCCGGCCAGGGGCTCCACCGGGACGTCCTTGTAATTCTTGAGCGGCACGGTGACCACGGCGAAATCGCCTGCCGCTGCTGCTTCCGCAGCCGTGGCGGCCCGCGCCTTCGGGCCAAGTTCGGCCACGAGGTCCGCCAACGTCTCCGGCCCGCGGGAGTTGCTGATCACCACCTCATACCCCAGCTCCACCGCCTGCCTGGCAACTGCGCTTCCAATGTGTCCTGCACCGATGATTCCGATTGTTGTCATATGGGCCCCAACAGCACCTCCTTCGCAGATATTTCAGGGGACGTCGGGGAATAAACGGCGCTGAAAAAGCGTACGACGGCGTCCTGCCGCCATCTGCTCGCGGCGGCAGGACGCCCTCGTGCTTCGCCTCGAAGCCGGCGCCGGGGCGGAGCCATCACGAATAGCAATGGAACAAATTCGCCCATTTAGTAACGGAAAAGCCTTGACCCCTCTTGCCGCCCGCTGGTAAACCTAAAGGGCAGAAAGCGCTTTCCCTCCTGCTTCACCCCGCCCGGACCACCCAGAAAGGTTCGCCGGCGAGGAGGAGTGAAACGTTCCAACTGTCGTCCGGCAGACTCAGCTGCCGACGCATCAAAGGAGATGTTCTTTTGGTTTACCCCTCTAAGTGTTCACCCTCATCCCGGGCCGGCAGTGCGTGGAGAGCGGCTCCGCTTGCCGCAGCAGCTTCACTGACGGCCGCCGCACTCGTCTTCACCGGCGTCCCCCTGGCGCAGGCAAACCCCGATACCGCGCCCGGGCAGGCCGCGGAGCTCAAGCGCCAGGTGGAGAACCTGGACCGTGCGCCAGTGGCAGTCCTCACGGACCAGGGCGTCACCCTGGGCTGGCGCATGCTGGGCCTGGACAAGGACAGCGTGGGCTTCCATGTGATCCGCGACGGCGTCCAGCTCACCGACGAGCCTATCCGCGATACCACCACCTACGTTGACCCTGCGGGTACGGCGACGTCGAAGTACGTCATCAAGACGGTGGGCAACGGCAACGGGCAGGACAAGCTCAGTGCCGAGTTCACCCCGCTGGCCCAGAACTACCTGGCCATCAAGCTGGACAAACCGGCCGACGGCGTGACCCCCACCGGGCAGGCCTACAGCTACACAGCCAATGACTCGAGCGTCGCGGACCTGGACGGCGACGGCACCTATGAAATCATCCAGCTCTGGAACCCCACCAACGCGCAGGACAACTCAAAGTCCGGCTACACCGGCAACGTGTATGTTGACGCCTACAAGATGGACGGCACCAAGCTGTGGCGCATCGACCTGGGCCGCAACATCCGCGCCGGCGCCCACTACACGCAGATCCTTGCCTACGACTTCGATGGTGACGGCAAGGCCGAGGTGTCCATGAAGACGGCGGACGGCACCACGGACGGGGCCGGAACCGTGATCGGCGACCCGGCAGCGGACTACCGGAACAGCGCCGGCTACGTCCTGTCCGGACCGGAATTCCTCACGGTATTCAACGGCGCCACCGGAACCGTCATGGACACCGTTCCCTACGATCCGCCCCGCGGCAACGTCCCGGCATGGGGCGACGGCTACGGCAACCGCGTGGACCGCTTCCTCGCCGGCGTGGCCTACCTGGACGGCGAGCACCCCTCCATGATGTTCAGCCGCGGCTACTACACCCGCACCGTCCTGGTCACGTACGACCTGGCGGACGGCAAACTGGTGAAGCGCTGGACGTTCGATTCGGACATCGCCGGCGCCGAGTACAAGGGACAGGGCAACCACAACCTCTCCGTTGCGGACGTGGACCAGGACGGCAAGGACGAGTTCGTCTTCGGCTCCATGACCATCGACGACGACGGCAAGCCGCTGTACAACACCAAGCTGGGCCACGGCGACGCCATCCACACCAGCGACCTCGACCCGTCCCGGCCGGGCCTGGAAACCTTCGCCGTGCACGAGAGCATGAGCCAGAGCGGCAACCGCGGTGCCACCTTCCGTGACGCCGCCACCGGTGAAGTCCTCTGGAGCATTCCCGCCACCCGGGATACCGGCCGCGGCGCCGCCGGGGATATCGACCCCCGCTATGCCGGTGCCGAAGGCTGGGCTGTTGGCGGCGATGCCGCCTGGAACTCCCCGGTGGGCTACCTGATGTCCGCGAAGGGGGAGCGGATCGCCGGGAAGATCCCGGCAGCCAACTTCCTGGCCTGGTGGGACGGCGACCTGCTCCGCGAAATCGTGGACCACGACTTCGACGCAGTAGCCGGCGTCGGCGTCCCCACCATCTCGAAGTGGAACTGGGAAACAGAAACCAGCGACCGGCTCCTGACCGCCACGGGCGCCAGGACCAACAACCACACCAAGGGCAACCCGTCGCTGCAGGCGGACCTCCTGGGTGACTGGCGCGAGGAGCTGGCCTTCCCGTCGTCGGACAGCACGGAACTGCGGATCTACACCAGCACCTCGCCCACCGAGGTCCGGCTCCGCACCCTGATGCACGATCCCATGTACCGGACAGGCGTTGCCCGCGAGGCCGTCGCCTACAACCAGCCGCCGCACCCGAGCTTCTTCATCGGCGAGGGCATGGAGACCCCGGCAGCGCCCGCCGTCTTCTACGCCGGCCAGCAGTAGTTAGAAGCAGGAACGGCACAGCGCCGCCCGCCTCGGGGGAGAGGCGGGCGGCGCTGTGCTTTTGCGGGAACGTCCCGTTGCCGGGGAACCTCCGACGCCGGGGCGTCCCTCAGCCGATCAGTCCTTCGGCCGTCAGGGTGCCGTCAGTGCTGGCCGAGGTTGCCGCCGACGGGCGGCAGGCCGCCGTCGGGCCGGCGCTCGTTTTCACGGCGTTCGCCGGCGCTGAGGTTCTCGCCCTCGAGGGTCTCGTCCGACTCGCCGGTGGTGTCCACCAGGCCGTTAGTCTGGTCGAAGGCGTGCCCGATCCTGTCGTCACCCAGGTCGGCGACCGAACCGGTGGAGCTGGCTGCCGCCGTCGTGCCTGTTGTGGTGGTTCCGGTGGTCGTGACGTCTGTGGCACCGGTAACGGTGGTGTCGGTGGGGACCGGGGTGACAGTGACCGGCCCTGCGGTATCTGCTGGAGTGACCGTGACGTCGGCACCCTCGGTCGTCTCATTCTTGCCACCGGCAGCCATGGCAGCTGCAACGCCTGCTGCGGCTGCCAGGCCTACGCCCGCAGCCACCTTGCCCGAAACGCCGGCCCTGCCCGAGTCACCGCGTGATCCTGCTGCATCCTCCACGCCCGGAGTGCCGACGGGAGCCCCGGAGCTCACGTTTCCGCGCCACGCGCCACTGGCGTAGCCCTCGTCCTCGATGAACTCCTTGAACCGCTGCAGGTCTGCTTCGGCCTGGCGGTCCACCACGTTGAGCTTGTCGCCCACCTTCTCAATGATTCCCTCGGGCTCGTATTCGAGCATCAGCTGGATGGAGGTCTGGCCGCCGCCCACGTCCTCGAAGTCCACCGAGCCGGCGTTGGTGGCGCCTTCGGTGGCCGCCCAAGCAACTTTGCGGTCCGGGACCTGCTCCAGGATCTTGGCTTCCCACTGCCTGCGGACGCCGCCGATCTCGGCCACCCACTGCAGCCTGTCGTCACTGAGCTGCGTTACACTCTTGATCCCGCCCATGAAGTGCGGGAATTCCTCGAACTGGGTCCACTGGTTGTAAGCGGTGCTCACCGGTACGTTCACCAGAATGCGTTTTTCCACCTTCGTGCTCATAACGTCTCCTTCGCTGTGTAACCGGAAACCGATGATTCCGTAAAAATCATCAGCATGCTTACCAACATACCTTTTGGGCGGTCCGGTTTCCAGAGCAGGGCAAAGGAGCGCTACCTGTGGGGCGGGCGGTACGAGATCAGGCGGGGAGTTGCTTGCCGATCAGCGCCAGGTTCTGGATCACCGCGAGGCCGAACTGGGAGGCGTCGTTCGTGGAAACGGTGGACGCCTCGTCTACGGGCAGCAGGACGTGCGGCGGCTGGACGGTGTTCAGCGTGAACGCCGATTCGTGGTTCAGGTGCTCCCCGCCCTCGGCGAAGCTCGTCCAGGCCCGGGCGGCAAGCTCCGGGTCATCCAGCCGGGCCGCCGCGTACGCCGTGAGCCGGCTGTGCGCCTGGGTGAGGTAGATGCCCGCCAGCGGCTGGCCCACGGCTTCCACCTGCTCCTCCTTGGTGGCCAGGAAGAGCCGGCAGTACTGCAGCCACGCCCGTTCGAAGTCAGGGTCCTGCACCAGGTCCACCAGTTCGCTGCAGATTTCCACCAGTCCGAACACGGCGCTCAGGTGCGACACCTGGATCAGTTCGCGGCCGGTATCGAACCTCCCCTTGTCCAGGTCGTACAGGGCCTCGCCGGTGAGGAAGCCGTACTTCAGGGCACCGATGTCCGCCATAGTGCCCAGGAGCCGGTCGCGGGAGCGAGGATTGCCTGTGCGTTCCCAGTCGGTGAGCCAGGTGGCGGCCAGCGAGCCCCAGTCCGTGCCGAGGCCCACGCCCAGGGCGTTCCGGTTGGGCCGGTAGGTATCGGCATCCGGACGGACCTTGCGGACCGGATCCAGGCCGAGGAAGTTCTGGTCACTGTCCACGAGTTCGGTGAGCAGGTCCCCGGTGCGCTCGTCCGCGGTCAGGTAGTAGTAGAAACGGCGGTAGGCGGGAGTGCTGATGCGCAGTTGCTTGGCGCTGCAGCCCCAGTGCTGGACGTTGTGCCGTGACCCGAGCCCGCGCCGGGGTCCCAGGTGGTAGACGTCCACCTCGCCGGTGTGCCGGGTCATGGCCTCGGCGAAGCGGAAGATGTCCGCCCGGCCGGAGCGCAGGTAGGAGTACCAGAGCCAGAGGTCGGGGGAAAGCTCCGAGTTGTCCCACGCGTAGCCGCCCACGTCGTACCGCCACACATGCCGGTCGTGATCGTAGGTGTGCATCACGTCGCCGTAGTTCCAGAAGCCGTACCAGCGCCGCTGTTCCGCCTGGCCGGCGTAGAAGTCGAAGAGGAAGTCCAGGTGGTCCTCAAGTTCTGCACGGGCAGGAGTGCTGCGGTCCACCGGGTCCCAATCGCCGAAGACGCCTGCGGAGTGCAGGTATTCGGGGGTGGCCTGGAGCAGGGCCGGAGTGGAGGCGGCAGCAGCGTCCGCGGCCAGGCTTTCCGTGGCGGGGGTGCCCTCGTAGGCGAACAGAGTTAACTCATGTGTGCGGGCAATTCCGCTGGCGTTTCCGAAGCCGGGCTCGTAGTCCTCATACGTGATCTCGAGTCCCTCGAGCTGTTCCTCGAAGGTGTCCTGGCCCAGGCCGTCATGGTAGAAGCGAAGATCCATGGGCTGTGCCTCGGGGGAGTACAGCCAGGCGGTCAGGGATGCTTCGGCGGTTGCGGCATTCCGGATATCGAGCTGGCCCGGGTGCGACTGCCAGAAGTCCTTGACGCCCACGCCGAAACCGCCGCGGGTGTCAGTCAGGGAGCAGAATCCGGCCGACCGGGTTCCGCCGGAAATGCCCACCCAGGCGTGGCCGGGAGCAGTGCGTTTGCGCAGCTCGAAGCCGTCCGCACTGAGCTGGGTCAGGGTGTAGTCGTTCCAGGCGGGGATCAGGTGCAGCCGCTCGGACACTTCGGGGTTCCATTCGGAGAGCGGCGGGGTGCTGCGGCCGTCCACCTGTGCACGGCGCGCGTCCTCGCCGGGATCCCGGCGCAGGCCGGTCAGTCCGCGCACGCCTTCGAGGAGGAAGCCGCCGTCGGCCCCGGCGATCCGGACGTGACGGTCGTACAGATCGGATGCCAGCGGCACGGTGAAGCGGACGCCCAGCCCGGCCAGGAAGTCCTGCTCAGCGTCGCCGTCCCAGATGAACGAGTGCACCATCCGCACGCTGCGGGCATTGGCGTAGAAATAGAACCGCACCACAAACGGGAGCCAGGCGCGCCTGCCGCTGCCCGCCGCATCCGGCCGGTGGTGCCCCTCCAGCCGGACCACGGCGCGCACCGGACCGTCCTGTTCAAGCACGACGGCGGTGACCTCGCCCGTGAAGGCTTCGCGGCCGAACGTGCCGGCGCTGCCAGACTCCTCGGCGATGCTGTCCTGCAGGAGGCTGACCATCCGCGCGTCCCGTGCCACTTCGGTGCCGCCGCGGGTAAGGCTGGTGAAGAGGTGGGGGCCGCTGCGGCTGATCACCATCTGCAGCGTCCCGGTGTCCACCGTCAGTGCCTCGGCCGTCTCGCTGACAATGACTGCCGTGACGTCCGACGGCGGGAAGTTGCCTTCAGTGGGCGACGTGCCGCCGTCGGCCGTCACCTCATAAGCCCGGGAGGGTGAGTCCGTGGCGGGAAGGGCGATCCCCGCCCACTTGAGGGAACCGTCGGGCCAGGTGGCAAGGGGCCAGGCCTGGCTTGCTACAGCAGTGCCGTCGGCGCCGCGGACCGAAATACCGTCTGAAGCCGTCACTGTCCCGCGGGCGAAAGGCATGCCCCACGTGGTTCCGCCGCTGATCTCCGCAGGTGCCTCGCCGTCGATCCACCTGATGAGGGTCTTGTCCGTCATGTGATCCAATTCGTTGTTTTGATGCGCTGCGCCAGTACAGCAGCACGAGGCAGCGACGCTCCCGCACCCACTTCCATCAGGCGGGAAAGCGCTTTCTGATTCGTTTCAAAATAATCCGGAAACTGGAACACCGCAAGGCCCGGCCACTATCCGGGGAGAGTTAAAAGCAAGGGCCGGGCGCGATGAAAGGCCCGGTCTTTCAGTGCGGCTGCTACTTGGCAGCTTCGTCTGTGTCCGGCCCCTCGGCCGGATCCTGCGTGTGGACGCGGATTTCTGTGGCATCGGCATCCGGATCGCCTTCCGCGGGTGCCTCCGTATGGACCCGCTCATCCTGCAGGGGATTTTCGCTCATGACTGCTCCTGACCACGCCGGGGACTTTCGCTACAGATCATTCAGCGCTCACCGGTGCAGCCTGTCAAGCACCCGCAGCCCCTCTGGCCGCGCTTGGCCTTCTGTGCTGGACTGGTGATGCAGTGGCACCAACCGCCGCCCGGCCGAGGGCGGCACCTTTTCCCAACAGGATATGGACGGCCGGCGCTGACCGGCCATTGGAAGGAACACTCATGGCACCGTTCAAGATCGGATACTTCGTGGGGAGCCTCGCTACCGGCTCCATCAACCGCGTTCTCTCCCAGGCATTGATCAAACTGGCTCCCGAGGACCTGGAGTTCACAGAAATTCCCATCAAGGACCTACCCCTGTACAGCTACGACTACGACGCCGATTTTCCGCCGGAAGGCCGCGCCCTCAAGGAAGCCATCGAAGCCTCGGACGGAATCCTGTTCGTGTCCCCGGAGTACAACCGTTCCATTCCCGGTGCCCTCAAGAACGCCATTGACTGGGGCTCCCGGCCGTGGGGAAGCAACTCGTTCGCCCGCAAGCCCACCGGCATCATTGGCGCGTCGGTGGGCAGCATCGGTACTGCGGTGATGCAGTCCTCATTCCGCAGCGTTCTCAGCTTCCTGGATGCCCCCCAGCTGAACGCCCCGGAAGCCTACATCCACTACAACGCCGACGTGTTTGGCGAGGGCGGCGAGGTCAAGGACGAGGGGACGGCCAAGTTCCTGGGCCACTATATGGAGGAATACAGCGCCTTCGTGGCCCGCGTCCTCGCTGCGAACGCACCCGGCCACATCGGCGACCTGGAGCACGACAGTGCGAAGCTGACGCGGTAGCGGCACAAGTTACGGAGATACGGAGGCCCGCCGTCCCAGCGACGGCGGGCTTCCGGGGTCCTTAGTCGAGTGGCAGGGTGACCGTCACGCTGGTGCCCTGACCGGGGGCGGAGCAGATGTCCACGGTTCCGCCGGCCTCATGGACGGCCACGGACATCAGCCGGAGGCCGTAGCCGTGGTGACGCCCGCACGTGGCGAGTTTGCTGTCAAAGCCCGTGCCGTCGTCGGATACAACCAGGCGGATCCCGTGGTCCACCGCAGCGAGCTGGACGTTCAGCTGTGACGCGCCGGAGTATTTGAACGCATTGCTGAGCGCCTCGCGTGCCGACTGGTACAGCAGGTAGGCGCACTGCGGCGGAATCTCGATACCCCAGTGCGGAGTATCCCAGCGGACCGCGGTCCCACGGTGGCGGAGGGGCACGGTGAGCCGGTCGATGCAGCCGGCGACACCCAAAGTGTAGAAGTCGAGCGGATGCTGATCCGTGAGTACGCCTCCTACGGCGGTGACTTCATCAAAAGCTACTTCGTTTCCCATGACTTCCTGCTCCCCACAAGCTGGTTGCTGTGATGCATCTGTTGGTCCGATGCCTCCAGAGTGGACCTGCAACTTCAACTGCCAGCAAGGTTTCCCGCAAGATCGCATCAATTCGGGGAAGGGGGCTTGGTTTGGGTTCCAAGAGTGCCTGACTCGCGGTCAGTATGCTTCCGGAGCGAGGGCGTAGAAGGGCGTACAGCCCTCCCTGGTGCCGGGGGAGATATTGGACCGGACGATGGCCGCCCGCTCCAGCGCAGCCAGGTGGTACCGCACGGAGTCCCGTGAGGCATAGATTCCACTGCTGATTTCTGCCACCTTGCTGGCACCGTTGCTTGCAAGGTAATCGATGATCAAGCGCCTGACGGGGCTCCGTCCGGCTGCGTTGAGAAGGGTTGTCCGGGTGCGAAGTTTGGAGGACATGCTGCTCCCTCAGCGGACCGAAGCGTGCTCAGGCGTCCGGCTGCCGTCCTGCACTTCGGCTGCCAGTCTCCTCATGGTTGATGTGTTCTTCATGCTCAATCCTTTGGTTTAGCCGGGCGGTGGCCCAGCGGCGGAACGGTCCTCGTCATCGAGTGCCGTTGTTGGTAGGGCCCGGCCGGAAATGCGGCACGTCAATGTGCCCCGGTTGCCGGGATCGGGCTGGCGATGCGGGACCACGCCCGCCGGGTTCCCTGGCGGAGCTTGCGAGGCGAGGGGGCGGGTGGGTGGGCCCACGCCCGCCGGGTTCCCTGGCGGAGCTTGCGAGGCGAGGGGGCGGGTGGGGATTATTTGCTGAGGTTGGCGAGGCGTTCGGGGCTGAGGAGTTCCTGGAGTTGGGTGTCGGTGAGGAGCCCGTGTTCGAGGACAAGTTCGGCGACGCCTTTGCCGGTGGCGAGTGCTTCCTGGGCGATGGCGGTGGCGGTGGCGTAGCCGAGGTGGGGGTTCAGGGCGGTGACCAGGCCGATGGACTGTTCCACCGTGCGGCGGAGGTGTTCGGTGTTGGCGGTGATGCCGCGGATGCAGCGGGCCGTGAGGGTGCGGGAGGCGGCTTCCAGGTGGGAGATGCTCTTATGGAGGCTGTGGACAATCACGGGTTCGAAGGCGTTGAGCTGGAGCTGCCCGGCTTCGGCGGCCATGGTGATGGTGACGTCGTTGCCGATCACTTCGTAGGCGACCTGGGAGACGACTTCCGGGATCACGGGGTTGATCTTGCCGGGCATGATGGAGGAGCCGGACTGGACTGCCGGGAGGTTGATTTCGCCGAACCCGGCGCGCGGGCCGGAGGAGAGCAGGCGCAGGTCGTTGCAGATTTTGGAGAGTTTCACGGCCACGCGCTTCAGCACGCCGGAGAGGTGCACGAAGGCGCCGACGTCCTGGGTCGCTTCGATCAGGTCGACGGCGGTGACCAGGGGCAGGCCGGTGATCTGGGCCAGGTGCCGGCAGGCGGTGTCGGCGTACCCGGCGGGGGCGTTCAGGCCGGTGCCGATGGCGGTGGCGCCGAGGTTGATTTCGTGGATCAGCAGTTCGGCTTCGGCGAGGCGGAGCCGGTCTTCACCTATGGTGATGGCGTAGGTGCCGAATTCCTGGCCCAGGGTCATGGGCACGGCGTCCTGGAGCTGGGTGCGGCCCATTTTGACGACGGTGCGGAATTCGAGGGCTTTGGCGGCACAGGCTTCTTCGAGTTCGGCCAGGGCGTCGAGGAGTTCGCGGGCGGCGAAGATGGTGCCCAGTTTTACCGCGGTGGGGTAGACATCGTTGGTGGACTGGGAGAGGTTGACGTGGTCGTTGGGGTGCAGCCGGGTGTAGTCGCCCTTGGGGTGGCCCAGGATTTCCAGGGCGCGGTTGGCGATGACCTCGTTGGCGTTCATGTTCGAGGAGGTCCCGGCGCCGCCCTGGATGACGTCCACCACGAACTGGTCGGCGAGTTTGCCGGCCAGGATGTCCTGGCAGGCCTGCCCGATCGCGTCGGCGCGTTCAGCGTCCAGCAGCCCGAGTTCACGGTTGGTGCGGGCCGCGGCGAGTTTGACCGCCGCCAGGCCGCGGACCAGGTGCATGTTCGAGGACAGTTTCTGCCCGGTGATGGGGAAGTTCTCCACGGCCCGGAGCGTGTGCACGCCCCAGTGCGCCCCGGCCGGAACATCCCGGTTCCCCAACAGATCATGCTCAGACCGGGTAAGTGCGCCGGTAATGGAGGTGGCGGGGGAATGCGCGGTGGTCATGGTGTCCTTAGTTCTTGTGGCGGCGGGGCAGGCCGGAGGCATGGAAGTAGTACGGAAAAGGGCGCGCGGGAGCAGGCGCGGATGACGGCACGCCGAGGCAGCCGCCGGTATCGGTTGGGGTGGAAAAGCTGAGGTGGAAAAACTGGGGTGGGAGCGCGGCTAGCCGGTATGGCCTGCCAGGGATTTCCCGCCGCCCGGGATGACGGTGCCCAGGGCACACTCCACGCCGTGCAGATGCCTGGTCATGGCTTCGGATGCGTCCTCCGCTGAACCCCGTTCGATGGCCTCGAAGATGCGGGCATGCTCTTCACCGGATTCCTTGCGCCGGTCGGCCACGAGGTTCAGGGTGTTGGACTGATTGGCCATGGCCTCACAGATGTCCGAGAGGAAGGTTTCGAAGACGCCGTTGCCGCTGGAACGGGCGATGGTGACGTGGAACTCGGTATTCAGCTGGACCCACTGCTGCAAGTCTTTCGCCTCGGACATCTCGCGGAGAATTTCCCGGAGTGCTTCCAGGTCCTCGCCGGTACGGCGCTGTGCAGCAAGGCCGGCCGCGGGAACTTCCACGTGCGGGCGGGCCTCCACAAGTGCGCTGGCTGAGTATTTCCCGAGCTTGAGGTCCTGTGCCACTTTGTCGGCAATCACAAAGGTGCCCTTGCCCGTGTACGTGGCCGTCAGTCCGAGTGCGGTGCAGGACCGGAGGGCTTCACGGACCATGGTGCGGCTGACGCCGTACTGCTTGGCCAGGGATGCTTCTGAGTCCAGGCGGGTGCCCACCGGGATTTTGCCGGCCTCGATAGCGCCGCGGAGGGAGGCAAAAACCGCTTCGGCCGCACCAACGCGTACCACCGGTTCTTGTCTAGCTGTCCAGCTGTCCAACAGGTCCATGTGAAGAGCATGTCATTAGTCACAGGGTGTGTCAATGAGGCGGCGGAATGGTGCGGTGTTCAGCTCCGTGGGGAGGCTGCCGGTGCGGCAGGATGCCTGTACTACGCTGGGCTTTTTGAGGCTTGGCCTGCTTCGAGTGCCGGCCGCTGTGGTGAGACAGGCCCCCGCGGGGAGCCGGGAAGCGGGAACATGCCGGTATGGATGCAGGCACTGCTGTGGGGAACTGCGGCCGGAGCTGCCCTGGTCCTGGGAGCGGCTTTGTCCTGGCGGTGGACCCTCCCGCCCAAGCTGGTGTCCTCCATCATGTCCTTCGGCGCCGGCGTGCTGATTTCCGCCCTGGCCTTCGAGCTGGTGGACGAGGCCGTGCAGGGCGGCGGGCTGTGGCCCACCGTGGTGGGATTCCTCGCCGGCGCCGTGGTGTACGTCGGCGCCAACATGATGCTGGCCCGTGCCGGGGCCAAGCACCGCAAGCGCTCCGGGGACCAGCAGCCCTCCGAATCCGAGGACCCCGGCAGCGGCACGGCCATTGCGGTGGGAGCGCTGCTGGATGGCGTCCCGGAGTCGGTGGTGCTGGGCGTGGGCATGCTGGCCGGGGGAGCGGTGAGCCCGGCCATGATGGCGGCGGTGTTCATCTCCAACGTTCCCGAAGGGCTGTCCGGGACGGCGGGCATGAAGAAGGCCGGCAGGAGCGCCAAGTATGTCTTTGGCCTGTGGGGAGGGATCGCACTGCTGTGCGGGGTGTCCTCGCTGATTGGGTACGCAGCACTGGAAAACGCACCAGGCGAGGTTGTTGCGCTCATTACCGCCGTGGCCGCTGGAGGGATCCTGGCGATGCTCGCGGACACCATGATCCCTGAGGCCTTCGAGCAGCACCACAACCTCACCGGGCTCACGGCGTCGGTGGGGTTCCTGACCGCGTTCACCGTGCACCACATCGGAGGATAAAGCGCGACGGCGGGACGCGGCACAGTGCCGCGTCCCGCCGTCGTTATCGCTGGGGTTAGAGGCCCTGCCGGGCCAGGTCCTCAACCACCAGGCGCGCCAATTCGGTGGCACCGGCGCGGTTGGGGTGCAGCGTGTCGCCGGTCATGAACAAGGCCAGCGTTTCCTCCGGACCGATCTCCGTGAAGTACTGCGAGGCCAGGACGTTCAGGTCCACCAGGTGCACGCCCTCCTCCTGGGCCAGGGCCACCGTGGAGTGGCGGTACCAGCGGTCCACGGAGGAGTGGACGCCGTCAACGAAATCCGTGGCACGGCCCTGTGGCGTGACCACCACGGGAGTGGCTCCGGTGGCAGCAACCTGCCGGACCATGTCCCGCATGATCTCCTTGAACTCCGCCTCGGTGGTGGCGTTCTTGGCGGCAGTATCGTTGATGCCCATTTCCAGCAGGAACAGGTCACCGGGCTTGATGTATTGCAGGATTGCCTCGAGTTGGCCGTCGTTGCGGAAGCCGCGGGCGATCTGTCCGCCAGTGGCCATATTCCGGACGTCGAAAGCCTCCGGATCCACAAACTGCGGCAGCATCTGGCCCCAGCCGCCCTGCACGCTTGTTTCCAGAGGGTAGTAGCTCGCCACGGTGGAGTCACCGCCCACCCAGATGGTGGGGTCCATCTCGGGGTGGCGGGACACCTTCTCGATCTCCAGTGCGCTGAGGGTGAAGGCAGTTCCCACCTTGCCCTCAGTGACCAGGAGGTTCAGCTGGCCGTCCAGGACAGGGAGTTCGAAGGATGCCTTGGCCCCGTTGCCCGTCAGGTTCATCTCCTGGAAGACGCCCTCGGCGGCGATGCTGGCGCGGGAGGTGTCACCCAGGGTGACGGTCACCTTGTAGAGGCCCTCCTTGAGGTCCACGTTGAACGTGTTCGCGCTTTTGGTGCCGAACGCAAGGAAGCGGACGGCGTCGCTGCCGGCACCGGCGCCTTTCGCGGGTACGTTCGCCATGTGCTCGGGGGTGTTGAAGCCGTAGCGGGCTTCGGGGCTGTAGGCGGCGGTGGCGCTGACGCCGGTGTAGCCGTTTTCCACCGGTCCGTTGCCAAAATCGAACCTGTAGCTGCTCGGCTCGGCATAGGCAGCGGGTGCGTTGAGGGTCAGCCCTGCCCCGGTGGCCAGGGCGGCCGTGGCGAGGCAGCCGGCAAGGACCTTGCGGATCGGTTTGCTGGTGGGGTGGAGCGTAGAGGGTGCGGTCACGTGCATCTCCTTTGATGACGTGTGGAAGTCAGGCCACAACGTCGCGTGTTTTGTATCGATTCAAAAGCGGGCAAGAAGGTCCCTGCAATTGAAGGGGGAGCGCGGGTGTTGAAGATCCATGCCCGCGTTACAAAATTTGTAACGCACGCTGACTCTGCACGTCAAGAGATTTTGGTAGTTTTGTGTGCTCTTTTGTTCTGGAATGTGGGACGCGCAGTAACCGCGCCCGCACAATTTTTGGTCCCTGCCGGCGCCTTTCCCTCCGGAGGCTGTTAGCGTGGAGGCCCGGCCATTGATGGAGGAACGATGACGATCAACTCACCCGATTCGCTGCCCGATGACGAACTGCAAGGCGGCAGTGGAGGTTCCAAAGGCACGAGCGACGGCAGTATCCCGGGCGGCGCGGACGGCGTGGGAATCGGTGCCGACGGGGAAGCGAACACCTTTGAGCCCGAAGAGGATCCGGACGCAACCGACGCGCCTGAAACCGACTGAGCTATCATTCCTTCGGCTGGCGGCAGCGGCCCACGGCCGCACCGGCCATTGGCTCAAGGTTTAATCAAGAATTGCGCAGCCAGGCGAAAATCGGCCATTGGCCCGGTTACCAGCCGGTAGATTTCTCTCTGTTTCCGCGTTAGTTCCCCAACCTGGAAGCACAGAAAGCCCCCGCGCTGGAGCCCGACTCGCGCGGGGGCTTTCGTCATGAGGCAGGGGGTTTAGGGCAGGACGCTTTCTGGAAACGCTCAGGCTGAAGGGCCACCGGCGCTTTGCGGAGCGGTGTTGATCCAGTAGCGGCGTTTGCCGCTGCGGCTGTCCTCGTAGGTTCCGCCGTTCTTCTCGATGGTGGCCCGGGAGCCGGTGTTGTCCTCGCTGCAGGTCACGAGCACCCGCGGGATCCCCAGCTCCCGGGCTATTGGCAGCGCGTCAGCCAAAGCCTGTGCGGCGTGGCCGCGCCTCCTCGCCGACGGCCTGACGCTGTAGCCGATGTGCCCGCCCTCGTTGAGGAGGTATTCGGTCAGCTCATGCCTGATGGCCAGCGAGCCAAGGAACGTGCCGCCGTCCACGATCCACAGGTAGGTGCAGGGCACCATGCCGGGCTTCCTGGGGCTTCCGGGCAATGCATCGCTGACGAGGGCGTCAACGAAGCGGCCGAAAGCCCGGGCGTCCTGGAGGTCCTCCGGAGACCAGCCGTCCGCGCCCGCTCCGTCCTGCCGGGTGCCGGCGAACTCTGCGGCTGCTTCAAGCCAGGACGAGTGGAATTCAACGTGCGGAGCGATAAGTTGGACCATCACAAGATCCTACGTGCGAGGTGTTTGTTCCGCTGAGGAGTGCAATAGCGCTCAGGGACAAAGTCTGTCCAAAGTCTCCTGCAATGCTGATGCAATCTGGTCATCCCAGCCGTTGAACTTGTCGTCAGTTTCACGATCTTCGAGTGGCGTTGGCATAGGAGGCGGTACAAGCGTCATGGTGGCCTGGTACTGGCCGTCGAGGCTCGCCACGGACGCTGTGCGGTAGGTCCAGAATCCGCCTGTGCCGCCGAACCGGTGGACGCCGTCGCAGTGCTGGTTCCACTTCCACAGTCCCAGGCCGTACTGCGGGAATACCTCGGTGCGGGTCATCTCCTGCAGTGACTCCTTGGACAGGAGCTCCCCCCGAAACAGGGCGCCGTAAAAGTCGTTGATGTCGGACATGGTAGACATAGCACCATAGGCAGGCGAGCCCAGAACCCCGGGCGCTTCGGTGACATCAAGCCGCTCATTGCGGTAAGTGATGTAGCCGCGGATCAAGGCGGTGTCGGCGGCTGCCGCAGGCTCAACGGACGTGTCCTCCATGTTTAAGGGGTCGATGATGTCCTGGCGCAGCACCTCAGTGAAGGGCCGCCCCCGCAGTTTCTCTACCAGCTGCCCGAGCGCCATGTAGTTGGAATCGGAATAATGGAAAGACCCCACGTCCCGCACATCCCACGGCAGTCGACCAGTCAGTTCCAAAGCTTGCTGCGTGGTGATGTTCTCCTCGATGACCCGCGGGACGTCGTCGACTGTGTCCTCGTTGACCTCCTGGAAGGAACGCATGCCGGACGTGTGCCCCAGGAGCTGGCGGACAGTGATGGGGGCAGGCGGTTTCAGGACCGTGGCGAAGCTGTCAAGGACCGCATTCACGGGATCATCCAGCCCGATCAGGCCGTCTTCCACCAGCTTCATCACCGAGACGGCTGTCAAGGATTTGGTGATGCTGGCAACGAAGACTTTGTTGTCCGGCGTGGCCACTTCCCTGGACTCAAGGTCCCGGACGCCATAAGCCCGCGACCATGTTCCTCCCGGCCATTTGACCTCCGCCAGCACGGCCACGGACCCTTCGTCAACGAACATGCGCATGCTTCTGTCGATCGACCGGAAGGGCGGCGGTGCTGTGCCGAAGGATGGCGGAACGGGCGCCGGGTCTGCGTAGGAGCAGGCGCTGAGGATAAATACCATTGCGGCAAAGGTGCTGAGGAGGGGCCTTAAAGACGATTTCACGGCGCCGCCAAGGAGATGTCACGAGTCTGAGATGGGCCGCAGCTGCACCGCCCCCGGTCAAGGGCTTTTCCGGCGCACTAGATCCAGCGCTTTCAAGTCTAGATATTCCGCAGCCCCCGGTCGAGGGCTGAGCGTGAGCACTCTGTAATGGCCGCCGTAGGTCCGGCTGCCTAGGAGGCAAACATGCCGTGGCGGGCGCACTCCGCCGTCCAGCCCAGCGGTGTCACCTGGACTTTCATGCGTCGCCGGCAGACCGGGCAGTACCGCGGAGGCTCCATCGCCAGGCGCTCGCGGCAGCCTTGGTGAGCGGACGACGGCGGGCCTTCGCCGCCGTCGTCCGCCTCGCCGCAGTGCCCGCAAAAGTCCCCGGTGGTTGAGCGCGTGGAAACCTCCGTCACAGCGTCTTCTGGAGTTCCTTGATGGGCATGTTGAGGTCCACCAGCAGGTTCAGGTCTGCGGTGGCGGGGCGGCCCAGCGTGGTGAGGTAGTTGCCCACGATGACGGCGTTGATGCCGCCGAGCAGGCCGTCGCGGGTGCCGAGGTCGCCCAGGGTGAGTTCGCGCCCGCCGGCGTACCGGAGGACAGTGCGGGGCATGGCCAGGCGGAAGGCTGCGATGGCGCGGAGCGCGTCCTTGCCGTCCATGATGCCCTGGTTTTCCAGGGGAGTTCCCGGGCGGGGGTTGAGGAAGTTGAGCGGGACTTCGTGCGGTTCGAGGGCTGCGAGCTGGGCGGCGAGTTCGGCCCGCTGCTCCAGGCTTTCGCCCATCCCGATCAGGGCGCCGCAGCACAGCTCCATGCCGGCGTCTTTGACCATGGCGCAGGTCTCCAGCCGTTCCTCGTAGGTGTGGGTAGTCACGACTTCCGGGAAGTAGCTGCGCGCTGTTTCGAGGTTGTGGTTGTAGCGGTGGACGCCCCAGTCCTTGAGCTGGTCCACCTGGCGCTGGGTGAGCATGCCCAGGGAGCAGGCGATGTTGATGTCCACTTCTTCGTTGATGCGGTCGATGGCGAACTTGATCTGGTTCATCAGCTTGATGTCGGGGCCGCGGACAGCCGCGACGATGCAGAACTCGGTGGCTCCGGTGGCGGCGGTTTCCTTGGCGGCTTTGACGAGTTCCGGAATGTCCAGCCAGACGCCGCGGACGGGGGAGTCGAACAGGCCGGACTGGCTGCAGAAGTGGCAGTCCTCGGGGCAGCCGCCGGTCTTGATGGAGATGATGCCTTCCACCTCCACGTCCTCGCCGCAGTGCCGGAGCCGGACCTGGTGTGCGAGTTCGAGGGCGGCGGGAAGCGCCTCGTCCGGAAGGCGAAGGACCTCTTCGAGCTGGGCCTGGGTCAGGCCGATGCCGTCCTCGAGAACCTGCCGGCGGGCGGTCTCCAGGATCCGGTACGCGCTGTTATGGTGGCCCGTGCCGGCGCTCGCGGAATTCGGGCCGGTGGGTACGTTCGCCGGGATCGTCATTGGGGTCCTTATGTTTGCCGTGGAAGTTCCTCACAGCAGACGCTAGTTCTCCGCGGGCGGCCCCATTTTGGAGGGATTCAACAAGATTTTTCTTGGTGAGGCGTGCGGCGGGCTTCTGTCGGCGCAGGTCAGGCCGGAATCAGCCGCGCTCCTGCAGGTTCTGCCACAAGTCCTCGGGGACCTCCGGGGCCATGCGCCATGAACGTCAGACTAACCCGCTTCCTCAAACCGCGCGAAATGCGTTTAGAGCTAACGGAATGGAAGAGCGTCCGGGCCGGCTGCGCAGTGCAGCCGGCCCGGAGGTTGCCTTACTGCGGGAGGCTTACTTCAGGTCGAAGCGGTCCAGTTCCATAACCTTTACCCAGGCCGCCACGAAGTCGTTGACGAACTTCTCCCGGGCGTCGTCGCTGGCATAAACCTCGGACAGTGCCCGGAGCTGGGAGTTGGAACCGAAGACCAGGTCCACCGGCGTCGCCGTCCACTTCAGTTCGCCGGTGGCAACATCGGTGATCTCGTAGACATTCTCCTCCGACTCCGATGCCTTCCACTTGGTGCCGGGGGACAGGAGGTTGACGAAGAAGTCGTTCGTCAGGACCTGCGGCCTATCGGTGAGGACGCCGTGGCTGGAACCTCCCACGTTGGTGCCCAGGGCACGCATGCCGCCGATGAGGGCCGTCATTTCCGGCGCCGAGAGGTCCAGCAGGTACGCCTTGTCCAGCAGAAGGGTCTCCGGCTGGAGTTTCTCGCCGGGGCGCACGTAGTTCCGGAATCCGTCCGCGCGCGGCTTCAGGTACTGGAACTGCTCGACGTCGGTCTGTTCCTGGGCGGCATCGGTGCGGCCTGGACGGAACGGCACAGTGACGGGGAACCCGGCGTCGCTCGCGGCTTTCTCCACCGCGGCACAGCCGCCGAGGACGATCAAGTCCGCGAGCGAAACCTGCCCGTTGCCTTGGGCGGAGTTGAACTCCTGCTGCACTCTCTCGATGGCCTGCAACGCCGTCGAAAGCTGCTCGGGCTCGTTCACCTCCCACCCGCTCTGGGGCTCCAGGCGGATGCGGGCACCGTTGGCCCCGCCGCGCCTATCGGTCTTGCGGTAGGTGGACGCCGATGCCCAGGCGGTGCTGGCCAGCTGGGAGACGGACAGGCCCGAATCCAGGAGCTTTGCCTTGAGCGAAGCGATGTCCTGCTCGCCGATCAGCTCGTGGTTCACAGCAGGGATGGGATCCTGCCACAGCTGGGCTTCGGGGACCCAGGGCCCGAGCATGTGCGGCCCGACAGGTCCCATGTCGCGGTGCAGCAGCTTGTACCAGGCCTTGGCGAAGGCGAGCTGGAACTCATCCGGGTTCTTCAGGAAGCGCCGGCCGATCTCCTCGTAGACCGGGTCGAAGCGCAGCGACAGGTCCGTGGTCAGCATGGTGGGCCGGTGCTTTTTCGCGGGGTCGTGCGCGTCCGGGATGATCTCCGGAGCATCCTTGGCAACCCACTGGTGCGCTCCGGCCGGGCTCTTGACCAGCTCCCACTCGTACTCGAACAGGATTTCCAGGAAGCGGCTGCTCCACTGGGTGGGCCGGTCCGTCCAGGTGACTTCGAGGCCGGAGGTGATGGTGTCGCCGCCCTTGCCGCTGCCGTAGGTGCTGAGCCAGCCCAGCCCCTGGGCTTCGAGGTCGGCGCCTTCCGGCTCGGGGCCTACGTGGGCGTCGGCGTCACCGGCGCCGTGGGTCTTGCCGAAGGTGTGGCCGCCGGCGATCAGCGCGAAGGTCTCTTCGTCGTTCATCGCCATGCGTTTGAAGGTTTCGCGGATGAACGACGCCGCCAGTTTCGGATCCGGGTTGCCCATCGGGCCCTCGGGGTTGACGTAGATCAAGCCCATCTCGGTGGAACCGACTTCTTCGGACATCTGGCCTTCGCCGATGTAGCGTTCATCGCCCAGCCAGGTGTCCTCGGGCCCCCAGAAGATCTCTTCGGGCTCCCAGACGTCCTCACGGCCGAACGCGAAGCCAAAGGTCTTGAAGCCCATGGACTCGAGGGCCACATTGCCCGCGAGGACCAGCAGGTCGGCCCAGGAGAGCTTCTGGCCGTACTTCTGCTTGACCGGCCACAGCAGCCGCCGTGCCTTGTCCAGGTTGGCGTTGTCCGGCCAGCTGTTCAACGGGGCGAAGCGCTGGCTGCCGTCACCGGCACCGCCACGGCCATCGTGGACGCGGTAGGTGCCTGCAGCGTGCCAGCTCAGCCGGATCATCAGGCCGCCGTAGTGGCCGAAGTCCGCGGGCCACCAGTCCTGGGAGGTGGTGAGGACCTCGGTGATGTCCTGCTTGAGGGCCTCGACATCGAGCTTTTGGAACTCCTCGCGGTAATTGAACGAGGGCCCCAGGGGGTTGCCCTTCGGGTTATGGCTGTGGAGCACCGAGAGGTCCAGCTGGTTGGGCCACCAATCCGCGACCGTCCGCGGCCGGTGTCCCTTGGGCTGCGGGGAGTCAATAGCGGGGTTTTCACTCTCGCTGCCGTGCGAGGTGACACTGCCGTGATCCACCGGGCATCCGCCCTCGACCTTGCTGTCCAGGCCTTGGGCGCTTCCCGGGGTGGGGACCGGAGGGTGGTCCTGTCGATCGGTCATGTGCTTCCTTCCCTATGGCCGAGGCCGTGGTCGGACTCGGGCAGCCGGTTCAACCCTCCTATGTAACCACGAGCGGGAGCACCGGGAGAGGCCCGGCCGGAAGTTACCAGCGCTTAACGAAAGCGGCCGACGGCGGGACGTCCCGCCGTCGGCCGCTTTGCCTGGGCTGCCGCTCAAGTCAGCCCGCCCAGGGTGGCATCCGTTACCGCGCCGTCACGCCCTCACGGGCGGTTGCGGGCACTGAGGCTTCAGCATCAGCCTTGTGCGCCTCGAGGTCATGCAGCGATTTGCCCTTGGTGTCGGGGGAGAGGATGGCAGCCAGCGCCGCGACGGCGCAGATGCCGAATGTGGCCAGTCCGATGACCACGGGGACGTTGGTGGATCCCGGGGGAGCAATCGCGGTGAAGATGCTCGGGAAGAACGATGCGATCATGAGGCCCAAGTTCTGTGACACGGCGAAACCGGTGACACGGATCCGCATGGGGAACTGCTCCTGGAAGAACGTGGCAAAGGTGGCGTTCCACATTTGGAAGAAGATGCCCTGGACGATCACGATGCAGACGAAAACCAGCACCAGGCTTCCCTGCTCGATGGCCCACAGGTATCCGCCGGCCAGCACGCCGCCGCCGAGGCCGCCGGCCACCATCAGCATCCGCCGGCCAATCCTGTCCGACAGTGCGCCGAACAGCGGGATGGTCAGCACGGCGGCCACGTTGGCGATGAGTGTCACCCAGAGGAATTCGCTGCTGGTGAAGCCGTTGCCGTAGCCCTCCTGGGTGGCGTAGGAGACGCCGAAGATGAGCGTCGCCATGCCCACCACGTTGGTGAACGTCATGACGACGCAGCGGACCAGGACCCAGGGGTGGCTGCGCACGAGGTCTACGAGGGGGAAGCGGGGCTTTGCCTTGCCCGTTTCGGTCTGTGCCAGGTAGGCCGGCGGCTCCTGCACGCGGCGCCGGATGAAGTAGCCGGCCAGGATAACGAAGGCGCTGAGCAGGAACGGGATGCGCCAGCCCCAGGACTGGAACTGGTCGGCGGGGAGGATGGCGGCGAGGGGAAGCAGTACGGCGGTGGCAAGGATGGAGCCCACCTGTGTGCCCTGCAGGCTGAAGCTTGCGAAGAAGCCGCGCCTGGCATCGGGGGAGTGCTCCACGATCATGGCGCTGGCTCCGCCCAGTTCGCCGGCGACGGCGAACCCTTGAATCAGGCGGAGGATCACCAGGAGGATCGGTGCCAGCGCCCCCACCTGCCCGTACGTGGGCAGAAGTCCCACGGCGAAGGTGGCGAAGCCCATCAGCAGCATGGCAAAGACCAGCACCTGCTTGCGGCCGTGCCGGTCACCGTATGCGCCCAGGACAACCGCGCCCAGCGGACGGGAAACGTAGCCCACCGCGTAGGTTGCCAGCGAGGCGATGATGGCCACTGTCTTGTTCTCGGACGGGAAGAAGATGGCGGGGAAGATCAGCGTGGCGGCCAGCGAATACAGGGCGAAATCGTAGTACTCGAGTGCGCTGCCGATCCAGCCGCTCATCGCGGCTTTCTTCGGGTCCCGCGTGCCGGCACTGGCATCCGGGACGGGGCGGCTTTCACGGGGGATGGTGCTCATTCTGATGAATTCCTTCGTCGTCATTGGCAAGGAACCGGAGCTGTTAGGTTCCGGATGGTCGACGTGACCTTGAAGGGTCAAAAGCCCTGGAAAGCCCTTTCCCTTGAATCGATTCATCAAGGATATGATGGTGACGCCCGTTACGTCAACGCGGGCGAAGCGGGCAAGGCAGCCATGGGCCACGCCCCTGGGGAACCTTCACGCCTTTCGCGTAACAGTGAGTCAACCAATTTTCCGGCACTCCCCGCAGCATCGAATAATCAAAGGGCGGATCCGAGTCCTGACTGCCAATCCCGCTTCCAAATCCGCACCCCCCGGAGTATGGCCGCAACACAGCCGGCGTTCAACCGCTGGGCCTGCAGCCCCGGACCCCACTGCCAAAATCCAATCTTCCCGCCCGGCGTGAAGACCTTCAGACATCCCAGGACATGACTTATGGACGGTTCCAGCGTTGTAGCCCTCTTCCTTGCGAGGAATGACGATACTGCCACCAGCGCGCTCCCGCGTGCTCCGAGAAGGGTCCGCGCCCAAAAGTCCGGGCTGTCCCGCCGGGCCGCCCTCCGCGGCCGGATGGCAAGTGCGCTTCACCGCCTCGCCTGGGCCATTGAGCCGGACGCGGGCGGCACGTACTAGTCCCTCCGGCGGAACGCGTATGGCCGGAGGCCCGGAGCCGCCCCCTTGTCTGATGCCGCAGCCGCAACTGCCCAAGCGCCGTCGGGATGTTTCCTGCCTTAGTGCGCTGCGCCGAGTTCGATGAGCAGGACGCCGCCGATGATGAGGCCGAGGCCAAGCATCATGACGGGTGTGATGGTTTCCTTAAAGAAGACGCGGCTGGCAACGGCGGTCAGTGCCACGCCGGCAGCCGCCCAGATGCCGTAGGCAACGCCGAGGCTCATCCCCTGGTCCAGGGTCAATGTGAGGAGGGTGAATGCCAGGACGTACCCGACGCCGACAGGGATGTACCAGCGGCGCTTGCCGGTGGATGCGACCCGCAGGAACAGGGTGGCGGTCACCTCGGTCAGGATGGCTCCGGCCAGCAGCAGCCACATCATGAGCCCACCATTTCTTTCTCCGGTTCCATGGCCGGTTCTTTGTGGGAACCGAGTTCAACGCAGAGGACGCCGCCGATGACCATGGCGACGCCGACCATCATCATTGGGGTCAGCGCTTCGCCGAAGATGAGGGCGGCCAGCAACACCGTGAGTGTTACCCCCAGGGCCGCCCAGATGCCGTAGGCGACGCCGAGGCCGAGGCCTTTGCGGAGGACTGCCGCGAGGAACCCGAAGGAAGCGGCGTAGCCGACCACAACCACAATGAAGAAGACAGGATTATCCAGGGCCGCTTTCAAGGAAAGCGACGCCGTCACCTCACTCAGGATGGCGCCGGCGAGAAGAATCCACTTCATGTAAACAATCCTTGATTCGGTGGGGCTTGGTCCCCGTGTTTGCAACGGCGGGGTTGCCCGGGATGTTCCCTGGCCTCGCGTGCCCTCTACGCCTCACGACGGACATGTCCGGCGAATTGAATAATCTTTTGCCGGAGTTTGCACGGCAATGAACACGCCCCCTAGCCCCCTGACTAGGCAAGATAGGGTTTTCAAGCAAGAACGGCGGCTCTGTTTCCTGTTGACGGGCGTCTTCGAGTTTGCGGAGGCCCTAGGTGGACCGGCGATTGAGGCGTAGTGTCGCCCGGTATCGCTCCCTCACAATTTGTCAGGCAGTGTTTTGGGCATCTGCCCGCTGGGGGAAGGAACTGCCATGCAACACAGGTCTGCGCAACAAAACGGGTCACATCGGCTCACACCGGAGGCGCCAGGGCGTGGCAGGGCAGCAGCAACGGCAGGTGGTGCCACCGGCGTAGTCCTCCTCGCGATTGCCTTGGTATGGCAGCAGTCGCCGGCATTTGCGGCCACCTCCGTAGGCCTTGGCACGGCGGCCTCATACTCCGTGCTCGCCGGCTCGGCAGTGACCAACACCGGTCCAACCACACTTCAAGGGGACCTGGGCGTCAGTCCGGGGACAGCCATCACGGGGTTCCCGCCGGGCATTGCAGCTGGGAGCAAGCACGCAGCGGATGCGGTGGCCTTGCAAGCGCAGTCGGATCTCACCATCGCCTATAACGAGGCTGCGGGACAGCCGCTGACTACCAGCGTTGCAGGGGACCTTGCGGGCCGGACCCTGACAGACGGTGTCTACAGGTCCACCAGTTCATTGGCCCTCAGCGGGCAGTTAACGCTGGACGGTCAAGGAAACCCCGATTCAGTATTCGTCTTCCAGGTGGCTTCCACTCTGGTTACCGCGTCTGCCAGCAGCGTTATCCTCACCAACGGTGCCCTTGCCTGCAATGTTTTCTGGCAGGTGGGCAGTTCGGCCACCCTGGGTACAGCATCGAGTTTCAAAGGGACCATTCTTGCGCTCACCTCGATAACGGCGGAGACCAACGCAAGGGTGGAGGGGCGGGTGCTCGCCCGTAACGGGCAGGTCTCCCTTGATACGAACGTGATTACCAACCCTGGCTGCGAACCTGTGCCCACCACGCCGCCCACCACTGGTACGCCGACGGAGACCGTGACCCCGACGGAGACGGTGACTGCCACCCCGACGGAAACAACCACGCAAGGCGGGACAGCGACCGCAACAACTCCCGGGTCCGCAGCAGCAACAGCCACTGCAACATCCACGGAAAACCCGACGGCGACTGCCACAACAAGTGCCGCTGGAACCATCCTCAACGGCCCGATTTCCGGCGCCATCGAATCGTCTGCCCCTGCAGCGGCAGCGCCGCTCGCCGGGACGGGAGCCGGCGGAAGAAACCAGGGCACGAACGTTGACACGGCGGCAAACACCCTGCAGGGAGGCGGCGCGGCTGCCCTCGGCCTGGTAATTGCCGGCCTTGCAATCACCACTGTGATCGTATTCGCCTTCAGGGTGGTGCCGGGCAGGCGCCGCAGCAGCCAGGAGTAGGAGCTTGCGGCGGGGGCACGCTCCAAAAGCCCGGCACCGCCGCCTGCCCGGACCAATGCATCACGGGGAGCGTTGGTCACCGGGCAAAGGCGCCGGTCCCGGAAAACTAAGGGCAACGATGGTTGGAGGTGTTGCGGCTGGCCTCGCGCTGGCAGGAGGGATATCCCTCGCCGCAGTACTCCTGGCAGGTGGAGTGCCAGAGTCACTAAGTGTTGAACTTCCGCCGCAATCCAGTTTGCCGGCTGGTCCGACTACTTCCAGTCCAGCCCCGGTGCAAACCCCGGCCCCAGCAGTCAATCCTGGGCCGGGGTCGCTTGACGCCGGCCAGCCGGCCGGTTCGCTCGCGGAGGAGGCTACGGCCTCGCCGCCGCTTCACATCACCTACGCGGCGGTGGGGATGAATCAGGCCGTCCTTCCGCTGTCCCCGACGGAGCGGGAGGCCAGCCTCGGCTCCATCGTTCCTCCCCACACGGCTGACGCCTACTGGCTTACCCCGTACGGTGTCCCCGGTGCCGGGTCCACGAATACCACTTACATCGTCGGGCACAGCTGGGAGGGCCGTCCTTCCCCCTTTAACGAGATCAGTTCCAGAGCAAAACCTGGCGATCAACTGACCGTGACCACGTCCCAAGGACCCCTGGTCTTCACCGTCGATGAAATCACCACGGAGTACAAGGACACCTTGAAGGCCAGTGCCATCTGGGACAAGGTCCCGGGGCGTCTTGTTCTCATCACCTGCTTCACCGAAGACCTGTGGGGAACGAACATCATCATCCAGGCCAGCCCAAGCAGTCAGCCGTGAGCGCCGCTGACCTCCTTGTCCATCGCTTCCAGGCCGGTGGGAAGGCCGCCGGCAGTGACAACCTGGCCAGCCTTGATGACGGTGCGGTTCCGGCTCTCGTCCCAGAGTACTGAGGGCGCCTCGAAAGGATCGCCGTCCAGAATCACCAGGTCGGCGCAGGCCCCCTCCGCGATGCGTCCCAGGTCGTCGCGCCGGAGCAGTGCCGCGTTGGTCGACGTCGCCGAGCGGAGTGCGTCGTAGACGCCCAGCACTTCGCACTGCAGGCGAAGCCCGGCCAGCTGTTCATCCTCAAGCTCACCCATGAGGTCACTGCCGAAACCAATCCGGACTCCGGCGTCGCGCGCCAGCGTGACGGCGTTCTTGCCGGCGGCCAGTACTTCCTGGTTCTTGGCGGTGCCCACCTCCGTCAATCCAATTTCTGCTCCGCGGCGGCCCATGGCGTCGTACGTTACCAACGTGGGCACCAGGTATACGTCGTGCTCAGCCATGAGGCGGGCCGTTTCAGCGTCCAGCAGGTTGCCGTGTTCGATGCAGCGGACCCCGTTCAGCACGGAATGCCTGATGGCTTCCGGCGAGTAGGCGTGCGCGGTGGCGTAGCTGCCCCGCCGCGATGCCTCTTCTGTGATCACGCGGATTTCGGCTGCGGTGTACTGGGGCACACGGATGGGATCGACCGGGGAGATCACTCCTCCGGAGGTCATGATCTTGATGGCAGTGGCTCCGGTCCGGAACCGGTGGCGCACCGCCAGCAGCAAGTCCTCGACGCCGTCCACCACCTCGCACATGTGGCCGCCATGGAAGCAGCTGCCATCGTTCGCAGCGCGGATGTCGCCATGACCGCCGGTCTGGCTGAGCGCGGGACCGGTAAAGAAGTAGCGGGGACCGGGATACAGCCCTTCCTCGATGGCAGATGCCAGGCCTATGTCACCCCCGGCCACGTCCCGGACGGAGGTGAAGCCCCGGCCGAGCGCCGCCTCAAGCCTGCGGGCACCGGCCAGCGCCGAATAGCTCAACGGCCCGGTCTCGTTGACGGCCGAGGTCAGGCTGAGCGCGTAGGCATGGAAGTGCGCATCAATGAGGCCGGGAATTACTACCCGGCCGCCCGCGTCGAGTACAGTTCCGGCGGCAGGCGCCGCTTCACTGCCTTCTTCGGCGTCGCCTACGGCGGTGATCCTGCCATCGCGGACAGTGATGGAGCCCTCGATAAGTTCGGGTGATTCGCCGTCGAAGATCCTGGCGTTCCGGATGGTCAGGTTTCCCTGAAGGTTGGGGATCATGTGCTGTGTTTCCTTCCTGTCGCAGGGCGCACGCTAGCTGGTGGCTGCCAGGGCGTCTTCGAGGAGCTGGACGGAGCGCTTCGCAACCTCGACGGCGGCCTCCACCGAGGACTTGTCATAGCTGCCTTCGGGCGCCAGGAAGTTCATGGAGCCGATGGTTCGGCCGCCGCTCACAACCGGAACATTGACAATCGCGCCGCACCCCAGCGATTCAATGGTTGCCGAGTCGAAGAAGAAGTCCCTGACCGCTTCCCGGTCAGCGCCCAGGAATGGCTGCTGGCCGATCAGGACCTGCTCCAACCACACCGGATTGGTATCTCCCGCGAGGGTCTTCTTTCCGCCAACCGGGTAGACCTCGGGGTGGGTGGTGTAGACGCGCGCCATGCTGCTGCCTTCGTCGGCAATGACGGAGGCGGTGAAGAGACGGACGCCGACAGTGTCCTGCGCGGAGGCGTAGACGTCGTCGAAGGATTCAAACTGGGAACTCATGGGAGTCCTTTCTGGTTTCGTGGGGATCTTTGGAAGTTTGTTTTTCATGTACTGCGGCCCGCAACACGTCGAGGATCAAGTGGACGGACAGCAACTCGGCTGGATTGTCCAACGGGACGCCCAGTTCCCGTGCCCGGCCCAGCCGGGCCTGGAGGGTGTTCCGGTGCACATCGAGTGCCGCCGCTGCGAGACTGACCGAGCCGTGGTGGTCAAGGAAGGCTGCTACCGCAGCCACTACCGCCTCCCGGTCAGGAGAACGCATCAGCCGCGGCAGGGTCAGCTCAGCCACCAGTGCCACGGAGTCTTTGTCGACGAACGCAGTGGCCGCAGCCACGCCCAGGCCGGCGAAGCCCAGGACTGTGCCTTGTCCCGCTGACCGGGCGGAGACAGCAGCCAGTCGCGCCTCCTGGATGATGGACGGAAGCGGCGGAGCCTCTTCCGCCCAGCGGGACAGGCCGGCCACCAGGCCCAGCTCGGCCAGGGCAGGCTGGAGCCGTGCCTTGAGCCGGAGCTCAAGCTGGGGCACAACTGCCTCGTGTGCGGCCGGAACAAGTGCCAGCCAGCCGCCGTCGACCTCCGCCAGGGGACTGCGTGCAGCGACTTTCCGCCACAGCAGCCTCAGCACCGCCGTCAGGTCGCTGCCTGGCGCGTGGATGCCGCTGGGGCAGATCCAGACGGCCGCATAGCGTTCGTGCCGGCGCCAACCCAACTGTGAGAGGAGGTGCCGGTGGTCCTCCTCGAAGGCTCCGCCGGAAGAACCCGGGCTTTGGCTTAGCCCCGCCAGTGCCGCAGTGGGAACAGCACGGCCCGCGTCCCGCGAGTTGCCCAACAACCATGCGGCCTTGACGGAAGGGGCAGCCACCTCCAGGATCGAACGGACCAGCCGCAGGTTAAGGACGCCGGAGGCGGGCACGCGCGCGGTAAGGGCGGAAGGGACGGCGGCGTTGGCAACGCCCACATCAACCGTGATGACTTCTGCCGGATCCCGCGGTGCCGTGCCCGCTGAGGCCAGGACGACGCCGTCGTATTCCAGCGAGACGCCCACGCCGTCCAGTTCCCCGGAGATGGTCTTGAGGACGTCAGTGAGCGTACTGTCCTTGGCCACGGCGCGCGCGAAGCGGGCGAGCTCGGCATCCACGACGGACAGGGCGGCACCGATTTCGGCGGCCAAGGCCAACGCGACTCCGGCGGGGTTTCCTTCCGAAGCCAAAAGGGTGATGCCGAGCCGTGCAGCCAGGCCGGTCACCGCGCTGGAATATGTGCTTCCGGCCACCACGACGGCGCTGGCCCGCCGCTCCCAGGCATGCCTCAGCGCGGCGGAGACGAGCCAGCCGCCCGAGCCCATTTCTGCGGAGAGGACCACAACCGTGTTCGGCCGCACCCGCTGGATCGCCTCGAGCTGGGAGACCAGGACCACGCTTTCAATCAGGGCGCTGGTGGGGGTGAGGTACAGCGGGGTGGTGCCGCGCAGCGACCCGTGCGCCAGCAGGCCGGCAACGTCGAGCCGGGTGTCCTTCATCGACCTAGCCACTGCGCCGCCTCGGATGCTTGAGGGGGATGCCGAACGCAGCCGGTTCAGCCAGGTCCAGGCCCGCTTCCGAATACCATTGCGGCGCGGCATTGAGTTTGAGCACATCCACCACGTTGCCTACCCTGAGGTCGTCAAGGCTGGCCACAGAGCCGTGCTCGGAGTTGAGCAGCGTCACCATGTCCGGGACGGCCGCCGCTACGGCACCGTCCACGAGCACCAGCAGAATCTCGTTCTGGATCTCCAGCCGGATGATCTGTCCGGTGGTTTCATCCTCCAGGGTCACACTGGAGGGCTGCGCCGGCAGTCCCAGGTCAGTAGGGCGGGAGAGGCCTTCGATGTGGCTCACCCGCGCCCGGGCAATCCGTGTCACGCCCAGGAGGTCGGCAAGTGACAGGAATTTGCTCTCCGCCGAGGTGCCGGCGTCGAGGATCTGACCTATGCGGATCATCCGGCTGATGGAGCCGTGGACTCCGTGCTCTGCCAGCTCCCGGGCAGAGCAGGGGTACATCACGGTGGCGGCCCAACCGCCCAGCTCGGTGACGAGTGCGCGGACCAGCGTCTCGGCGCGCTGCGGATCACCTGCCTCCACCACGGCGCGCTCGCCGGTTACCCCCATGAGTGCTATGGGGCCGATGGCGACCCCGCCGATGTTCAAGGTGGTCTGGCTGATGAGGGGAAAGACCCGCCCCATGGGATCGGAGTCGATCACGGGAAGGGAGGACTGCAGCCCCACCATCAGCGGAATGATTCCGTTGATGTTGGCAGCGGCGAGTGAATAGATGGCCCGAACCTTGCGGCCGAGCCTGGTTTCGATTGCCTCAATACAGCCTGTGAACTCGTCACCCACCGGTGGCATGTCAGCAATGAACAGGCCTTGGGTCACCATGCCCACTGCCACTACGAGGTCCTCCGGAGCGAGTTCATCGACGCTGATGAGCTCCACAGACCGGTTCTGCATTGCCTCCTGGATCATGCCTGCGTAGATGTGGATGGCGGTGGGATCGATGGCGCAGGCCAGGAAATGGGCACCGGTCCGGAGATGTCCTACGTCTTCGGCTGTGAGGACGCTGCTCATGCTGTGGCTCCCATGGCCTGTGCGGCCAACGCTTGTTCTTCAGGGCTGGAAGTCCCACCCGCAGCCTGGACCCGGATACGCACAATTCCGGGGTTCCCGTAGGGCATGGCGAAGACGTTTGACTCGATGATGCGGGTATCCGCGGGGCTCGCGCCGAGCTGTACCGCAGCCGAGCTGGCTTCCTCCTCGGCCCGGTGCTGCACCCGCTGCAGGTCGGCTTGTCCGCTGACCCTATCGAGCCTGTCGATCCACGCCGTCAGGGGCGTCGCGGCACAGCCTATGAGGGGCAGGTCCCGGGCATCTGGAATTGTTGGCAGCAGGCCGTATTCAGGCGGGGTGACCTGGCTGGTGCGGGCGTCGACGATCACTGACGGGATGTCGGGCCGGACCGGATGGTTGGCGGTGTAGGGCTCCATAATGGCGGCATTGCTAGCGAGGCCCGCTTCATACCCCTGCGGGATAAGGCTGCGCGCAACGGGGAGGCCGCCGCGCATGGTGCCCACGCTCACTCCCTCATCCGCGCAGACCACCACTTCGCCGTCACACAGCCCGCCCAGCGTTGCCGCGCCGAGGATGGCCATGGCGGGTTCCGGACGGAGACCGTGCACGGGGGCAACCGCCAGCCGCGCAAGGGGTGCCCGGCCGCCGTCGTTCCTGGCATAGGACAGGGCGGCGGTGGGGAAGTGGCGCTGCCCGGCCTCTTCCAGCATTGCTGCCAGCTCTTCGCCCGATTCCATCAGGGCGCTGTTAAGGACGGCGGTGTAGTCACGGTCGCGGAACACGCTTGAGTAGAACTCACTGGAGATGCTGATCCGCATGTCGCTGTTGTTGGACAGGATGGCATCCGCGATGCGGGTTTCGTGCTCGGGGGAGGCGGTGGACCCGACGGCGGTGATGGCAACATTCCGCAAGCCTCCAGAGACGATGGCGGGCAATTCCACCAGGAAGGCGTTCAGATCCAGCGGCGCCAGCGGCCGTCCCCGCAGGTCGTGGCCGCCGCGGACATGCACGGTCCTGGTGACTGCGGGCTCAATGCCCGCCGGCAGCCTGATGTTGTGGAACTGGTCAGCCGGAGGACGGGGAGAAATGCGGACAGCGACGACGTCCCCCGGCCGCCCCGCGGCGAGGACGCGTCCGACGTCGGCCGTTACGTCCGTGATCCGGTTTCCGAACTGCAGGCGCAACGAGGACAGTACGGTGTCAAGCGCTTCGGCCAGGCTGCCGGCCTGCCGCTGTTCGGCCACGGAGACGACGGAACGTCCCTCCAGGACAAGCGCCCGGCAACTGCTGCCTTGGAGCATCAGTCCTATCCGCATTGCCGGGCCTCCTGTTCAATGTCCTGCCGGGCCCCTGCCCAGCCTGTCCTTGCCATATCTCTAGGGTCCACCCTGGACGGTCATCTGGCGGCTTTGCGGAAGAACAATCCGTCGGCTGCGACCGCGACCAGGATGAGGACGCCCGTGACCACCTGCTGGTAGGTGGTATCCCAATGCAGCAGGTTGAATCCGTTGCTGATGACGGTGAGGATCATGACTCCCACGAAGGCCCTCCACATGGCGCCCTGCCCGCCCAGGATGCTGGTGCCGCCGATGACTACGGCGGCGATGGCGGTGAGCTCGATGCCGATGGCCATGGCCGGCTGCGCCGAGCCTGCTCGCGAGGCCAGGATCATCCCGGCCATTGCAGAGCAGAGGCCGCTGATTGCGAAGACCGCAACGTGGATTGACCCCGTACGGATGCCGCTGAGGCGGGCAGCTTCCTGGTTGCCGCCTACTGCGTAGATCCTGCGGCCGAAGGTGGTGCGCCAGAGAACAATGCCCAGCACCGTGGTCATCGCCAGCATCAATACCGAGCCGGCGGTGAGGCCGAAGAGGCTGGGCCAGGTCCAGGTCTGGAAGGAGACGAGCTGGTCAGGCAGCGGTGCGACAATCGCGCCGCCGGTGATCACAATCGCCAGGCCCCGGTAGATGATGCTCACCGCCAGCGTCCCGATGAACGAGTTGACCTTCGTGCTGACCACGATCAGCCCGGTAATAGTCCCCAGCAGGGCGCCCACCAGCAAAGCTCCGAAGAAACCGGCCGCAACACCGAAGTGCTGGGTGAGCATCACGCCCGAAATAGCGGAGACCGCGAGGGTGGCGGTTGAGGAGAGGTCAAAGACCCCGCTGATGATGCACAGCGTGGCTGCCGCGGCGAGCAGCCCCACCACGGCGGCCTGGTCGAACAGGTTGATGAAATTGCGGCCCGTGAGGAATGTTCCGGTGTTCAGGGCCAGGAAAAGCATGATGGCGGCCAGGCCAAAAACTATCCCGAAATCTTTGAGGTTCAGATTGAATTTTTTCTCTGCCGTCGAGGGCACGGCAACTGACGTTGTTGTCATTTGGATTCACCTATTTCAGAAAAGCGGAAGTCATGACTTCATCGCGGGAGGCGTTCCGGTCGAACTCGGCAACAATGCGCCCGTGCCTCATGACATGGATACGGTGGGACAGGCCGAGCACTTCCTCGAGCTCGGAGCTGACCACGATGACTGCGGTACCTTTTGCAGCCAGTTCAACGATGATGCTGTGGATGCGGGCCTTGGCGGCGATGTCCACTCCGCGGGTGGGTTCATCCACCAACAGCACCGCCGGAGGGTTCAACAGCCATTTGGCGAAAAGCGCCTTCTGCTGGTTCCCGCCGGAAAGGTTGGCTATGGGCTGTCCCGGGCGGGCGCCGCGCAGGTCAACGGACGTGCTGACGTCCTTGACGGCCGCCTTTTCCCGCTTTCCGCTGACGAAGCCGGCCCATGAGCGTTGGGACAGGGTGGAGAGGGCGATATTCTCGGCGACCGGCCGGGACATGACCAGGCCCTGTTCCTTCCGCGACTCGGGAATGAGCGCGATACCGGCCTTGATGGCGTCCCTGATGGAGCCGGCGCGGATGCGGCGGCCGTTGATTTCGACGTGGCCGCCGGTGGCCCGGTCTGCACCGAAAACGGCGAGCAGGGTTTCGCTGCGGCCGCTGCCCACCAGCCCGGCGATGCCCAGGATTTCGCCGCTGCGGACCTCAAAGGAGATGTCCTTGACCTTGGCACTGGTCAATCCATCAACCCGGAGAACCGTCTCAGCTTCGGACTGGACCTGCGGAACTTCGGGGAGGAGGAAATCCACCTCCCGGCCCACCATCAGCCGTACGAGCGACTCCGGCGTGTGGCCGGCGGCGTCCTCGGTGATGATGTGCTGTCCGTCGCGCAGAATGGTCACCCGGTCAACCAACTCCAGGACTTCTTCCAGGTAGTGGGAGACGATGAGGACTGTGGTCCCGGTCTGGGCCAGCCTCTTGATGACCTGGAGGAGTTTTTCCTTCTCGGCCTCGTTGAGCACCGCCGTGGGTTCGTCCATGCACAGCACCTTCGCCCCGCGGGCGAGCGCCTTCAGGATTTCCACCTGCTGCTGTTGGCCGATGGGCAGGTTCCCCACGGTTGCCCGCGGGTCCAGGACAAAACCGGTTTCTTCCAACAGCCGGGCGAAATGCTCGCCGTCCTTGTTGCGGCGGAGGAGGCTCCCCCTGTTCGACCAGCGGCCCAGGAAGACATTCTCCAGCACCGACAGGTTGGGGATCAGTGCCAGTTCCTGGGAGATGAGGGAAATCCCCTGGGAGATGGCATCTCGGGGTGTTGTGATCCTGACCGGGTGTCCGTCCAATTCCATGGTGCCGGAGTCCGCCATGATGGCACCGCCCAGGATTTTCAGCAGGGTGCTTTTCCCTGCGCCGTTTTCCCCCATGATGCCGTGGATTTCCCCGGGCGTGACCGAGAGGGTGACGTCCTGCAGCACGGTGGTTGCACCGTACCGTTTGCCGATTCCGGAGACGGTGATTTCCGGGGCGGTCCTCCGGCTGGCATGCTCGCGCTTTTCCAACTGTTGTATAGCCATGTTGACCTCTGGAGATGGAAGGGACTTTAGGGCCAGGGCCGCCGGGGCCGGAGCGGTCAGGCTCCGGCCCCGGGTTTGCCCGGGAGGGGCTGGACTAGTCCGAGTACTTTGAGACGTAGTTCAGGGCATCAAGTGCCTCTTTGGTGCCCTTGCCGGTGTTGGGGGACAGGCTGGCCTCGTCGATGGCAGTTTCCACCTGCTTGCCCCGGGCCTTGGCGAGCCCCAGTTCGGTGGCCTTGGCGCCGTTGGCCACGACGTCGCTGACGTAGATGGAGAACCATTTGCCGGACCGGACCGCTTCCACGTTGGAAACGGAGGCACCGTTGCCGATGAACTTGATGTCACTGTTCCCGGCGGCTGCGGCGGCCCCGGTGATGGCCTGGGATGCACCAATGACGACGTCAACATCAGGGTTGGCCTGGGAGACGTTCTGGAATGCCTGGCGGCCGTTGTCCTGGGTGTACCCGCCTTCCACGCTGGCCACGAGCTGGATTTTCGGATCGGTGGCCAGTTCCGCCTTCACGGCATCGGTCCGGGCGTTGTCCAGGGGCAGGGACTTGAAGCCTTCAAGGTAGGCCACCTTGCAGGTGTCGCCCTGCACCGTGGCGCAGGCTTCCTTGCCCATCTCGCCGAGCACCTTGCCGTTGCGGGTGGGCAGGTCCACGATGCTGACGGCACCGGGAACCTGCGGCTCGACGGTGTCGAACTTTGGCCCGATGACCGAGAACTCGACCACCACCGTGATGCCTGCCTGTACGGCCTGCGTCAAAGGTGCGATGAGGGCCTGGTTGTCATTTGCCTGGACTACGATCACTTCGAACTGCTTGGAGGTGACGGCATCCTGGATCTGCTGGACCTGCGTCTGGGCACTGAAGTTGGAGTCCACGAAGGTTGCGCTGGCGTTGTTGGCCTTGGCCGCCTGCTCCACTCCGAGGTACGTGCCCTGGGCAAAGCCGTTGGACTTGGCAAAACCAAAGAATCCAACGTTGAGTTTCTGGTCCGCGCCGGCAGCCGCTGCTTCTGTGGTGCTGCTTTGGGCGGGCGGGGAGCATGCCGACGTCAGCAGGGCGAGGCTCATGAGGGCGATTGCTGCGGCTGGACGTTTGGTGATTTTCACGGTCAATCCTTTCTGGGCTTTTTAGTAGCCGTAGTGGGTTTTGGCGAAGTCCTCGGTGATGAAACCGTTGACAATGTCGTACTCAATGTCTTCGCGGGTACGTTTGGAGACATCTCCGAAACCCCCACCGCCTCCGACGGCCAGGCGGACCACGTCGCCGGCCTTGATTTTCCGTGCGTTGGCCTTCAGCGTCCGGACTTCGTCGTGGCGGCCGGGATTGATCACTACTTCCGGGCCCTGGGCGTCAGAACCGCCGAAGAGGCCCCATGCCGGCGTCTTGGACCTTTCGAACCAGAGGCCCACCACGCAGTCGGCCAGGAACTCGTATTCCCGGACCACTCCGTTGCCGCCGCGCCACTGGCCGGGGCCGCCGGAGTTGGGGCGGATGGAGTACTCGTTGATCCGCAGCGGGTAACGGGTTTCCATCATTTCGATGGGCAGGTCCTTGAGCGAGCCGTTGACGTTGTTGATCATGGCGGATTCGCCGTCGGTGCCCTGCCAGGCGCCCCAGCCACCCAGGGTGGCTTCCATGCTGACGAAGTTCCGGCCGAAGCGGGGATCGAAGCCGGCGGCGGTGATGATCATTGAGTCGCCGTGGCTGGCGCTGGCCACACGGTCAGGCATGGCTGGGGCCATGGCCTTGGAGACCAGGTCGATCAGCAGTCCCAGGTGGGAGAAGTACCACTGGCAGGGTGCAGGTGCCACGGCGCCGAGCACGGAACCGGAGCGGACCTGTGTGGTCAGCGGGCGGAAGGATCCGCCGTTGGAGTTGGAGTCCGGGCTGACCAACAGCTTGTAGCCCACACGCAGGGCCGAGACGGCTTGGGCGGCGCCGCAGTTCACCGGGCCCATGGTCTGGTCGGCGGAGCCGGTGACGTCGAAGTCAACGGTGTCGCCTGAAACGGTGATCTTCAGCCGGATGGGGATGGGGGTGTCCAGGTTGATGCCGTCGTTGTCCAGCACGCCTTCGGCTTCGTAGACGCCGTCCGGGATGTTGCGGACGGTTTCGCGCTCGATTTCCTCGGTCTGGCGGAAGATCTCATCACGGGCGGCATCGAGCTGCTCCATGCCGTACCGGCCCACCAGTTCCTTCATCCGGGTGGTTCCCATCCGGAGTGCGGCGATCATGGCATGCATGTCGCCAATGGTCTGGTAGGGGAAACGAACGTTGGTGCGGATCAGGTCCACCACGGAGGTCTCAATGCCGGCTTCCATGAGCTTGACCGGCCCCATGCGGAAGCCTTCCTGGAAGATGTCCGTGGCATCCATCGAGCCGCCCACATCCTTGGACCCCATGTCCATCCAGTGCGCGCGGGTGGCGGCGAAGCCAACTACCGAACCGTCGTCAAAAATCGGCGCGAAGATGGTGACATCGTTCAGGTGCGTTCCGCCGAGGTAGGAGTCGTTGAGGATCCAGACGTCCCCTTCCTGCCAGACCTCACGGCCGTACAGCTCCTCCACTGCGATGGAGCACGTTTCCAGGTTGCCGAGGAACAGCGGGAGCCCGGCGGACTGTCCGAGGACGCGGTGTTCTTTGTCCAGCAGCGCCACCACGCAGTCACCGCCCTCGTAGAGGATGGGTGAGTAGGCGGAGCGGATCAGGGTGGCGTTCATGTCGTCCGCGGCGCTGGTGAGCGCGTTGCGGATGATTTCCACGGTTACGGGATCCAGGGTTTTGACTGCGGCGATTGTCATTTGTGGTACCTCAATTTCCTTCTGCGTCTTCAGTGCGGATGACCAGGGAGCCGAACTCGTCGACCTTGACGTTGAACCCGGGCGGCACCACGGTGGTGGCGGTCTGCTCCACGATGATCGCGGGACCTTCAAAGGCGTGCCCTGCGGCCAGGTCGTCGCGGCGGACCACCGTGGTCTCGTGTTCCTCGTGGTCAAAGACCACCGGGCGCACTTCGTGCTTGAACTCCGGGCTCTGTGCCGTTGCGAAGAGCGGTGCCTCGAGCCGGCCCAGGTCGCCCACCGCCTGCGTCCGCAGTGCGACGATTTCGATGGGGGCGCCCAGGTTGGAGTGCCCGTAGCGCTCGTGGTACATCGCGGAGAAGCGGGCGGCCAGGTTGTCGACGAAGCCCTCTGACTCGGGTTCGTCGGCGGAGGCCAGGGGGACGTTCAGCGAGAATTCCTGCGACTGGTAGCGAACGTCCACGGAAGCGGTGGTGAGGCGGCTTTCTTCGGGCACGCCCTCGGAGACAAGGGAGCTCAGCCCCTCCACTTCCATCTTTCGCAGGACACCGGACATGTCGGCCACGTCGATGTCCTCGTCGAGGAAGAAGTACGGCTCGGAGAAGTCCTTGCGGATATTCGTCTGCAGCATGCCCCATGCCGAGAAGGCGCCGGGGAACCGGGGTACCACGGTTTCCGGGATTCCGAGCTCCTTGGCGAGGAAGACCGCGTGCATGGGTCCTGCGCCGCCGAATGCGACGAGGGCGAAGTCGCGCGGTTCGATGCCGCGGGAGATGGTGATGGTCCTGATGGCCTGGGCCATCTGGGAGTTGGCGACGTCGCAGATGCCCTCGGCCATGGCGATCGGGTCCAGGCCGAGCTGGTCTCCCACGGTCTTGAGGGCCGTGATGGCTGCTTCCCGGTCCAGGGCTACCTGTCCGCCTGCGAACCAGTCGGGGTCCACCCGGCCGAGCACCAGGTTGGCGTCGGTGACGGTGGGTTCGGTGCCGCCGCGGCCGTAGCAGGCCGGGCCGGGGGTGGCCCCGGCCGAACGCGGGCCCACCCGGAGACCGCCGGCTTCGAGCCATGCCACGGAGCCGCCGCCGGCTCCCACGGTGTGGATGTTGACGACGCTCATGAGCATCGGCAGGCCTTCGAGGTGGGCTTCGGTGGACACGTCGGGTTTGCCGTCGACTACCAGGGAGACGTCGAAGGAGGTGCCGCCCATGTCGACGCCGATGAGGTTGCGGTTGCCTGACACGCCGGCCAGTTCGACGTCGCCCATTGCGCCGCCGACCGGGCCGGACAGCAGCGTCTGGAGGGGACGCTTGCGGGCGGACTCGGCGGTGAGCACGCCGCCGGAGGACTGCATGATGTGCAGGGGAGCCTCCACGCCGCGGTCGGCAAGCTTCTCCTCCAGGTCCAGGAGGTAGTTGCGGACCACGGGGCCCGTGTAGGCCTCGACGACGGCGGACGAGGTGCGCTCGTATTCGCGCCATTCCTTGGCTGCTTCATGCGAAAGGGAGACGGTGAAGTCTTCGCCCAGTTCTTCGAGCAGGATTTCGCGGGCACGAAGTTCGTGGGCCGGGTTCTTGTAGCTGAAGAGGAAGGCGACAGCCACGGCGCCGTACCCTTCCTCCTGTGCCCGGCGGGCCGCCTGGCGGACGGCCACTTCGTCCAGCGGCCGGATCTCCTGGCCCTGGCCGTCAAGGCGGCCGCCGACGCCGATGACGTCCTTCCGCTCGATCAGGGGAGCCGGCTTGCGGTACTGGGCGTTGTAGAGCTCCAGCCGGGGGCCGCGGGCGATGTGGTAAGAGTCTTCGACGCCGGCCGTGGCCAGCAGCAGCACGGGAACGCCGCGGCGCTCAAGGAATGCGTTCAGGCCCTGCGTGGTGCCGTGCACCAGGAATTCAATGTCGGAAAGGTCGGTAACAATCGATTCGAGGCCGGCAATGACGCCGGCGCTCAGGTTGCCCGGCGTGGTGGAGGCTTTCGTCGCCTCATAGGTCCCTGCGACCTGGTCGTAGGCCACGATGTCCGTGAACGTTCCGCCGATATCCATCGACACCCTGTAGTTCGGCATGTTGATCTCCTCATGGTTCTGGGGTGGAACTTGGTGTGTGGAAGATCACGCTAGACAAGAGGGGTTTCGGAACCGGGTGCGTTATGCACAATCCAGAAGAGGCAGAAAGGGCCTGCTGCCCAAGAAGGCCGATGGAAGGCACGTTTTAGCAGGGAATTCATGCGCGTCAGAAATCGGGGAGTGGATTGCCCGCGTGGCGCTTGACGCGCCTCACGCCGGCTCCTGTCCCGTGGAGGATCGGGCTAGGCCGTGCTCTTGACGTGGCGTGTGACCCAGGTCAACAATAAGTGAATGGCTTTCACTAATCGAACGGCGGCAACGGTGCCGCCCACACAATCCGCCCCTGCGGCCGGACTGAAGAAGAACGCAATCGGAACCCGCGACATTGTGTTCATGTTGGTGTCAGCGGCAGCGCCGCTGACCATCGTGGTGGGCATTGCCCCGCTCGCCCTGGCGGTGGGCGGCGTGGGTGCCCCTGTCATCTATATAGCCGCTGGCCTGGGCCTGTCCCTCTTCGCCATAGGCTTCATGGCGCTTACCCGCCATATCCAGTCCTATAGCGGCTTCTATGGCTACATCGCCAAATCCCTGGGACGTGTGATCGGGCTCGGTTCCGGACTCACCGCCTGGATGAGTTACAACGGCATCCAGATTGGCCTCTACGGACTGTTGGGCATCCAAGCCGACCTGGCGATGAAATCCCTCACCGGCATAGAACTGCCGTGGTGGGCCTACGCCGTGGTGGCAATCGGCGCAGTCTGGTACCTGGGGTGGCGCGGTATCGACGTCGGTGCCAAGGTCCTCGCTGTCCTGCTCACCCTCGAAACCGCCATCGTTGCCCTCGTTGCCGCCTACGTCCTGGCCCAAGGCGGTGCGGAAGGCATCAGCTTCGAATCCTTTAGCCCGGACGCCATTTTCTCCCCGCAGTTTGCCGCGGTTATCGGCCTCGGCTTCTCTGCGTTCATGGGTTTTGAATCCGGCGCCCTCTACCGCGAAGAAGCCCGCGACCCGGACAAGAGCGTCCCCCGTGCCACCTACATCTCCATCGCCTTCATCGGCGCCTTCTACGCGTTCGCAGTGTGGGTCATCGTCCAGGCCTTCGGACCGGACACCATCCAGGCCTTCGCCGCAGGACACCTGGACACTGGCGACACCGCCTACATCATGGCCGGAACGTTTGCCGGTGAATGGTGCGTGAACCTCATGAGCGTCCTGATCGTCACCAGCATCTTCGCGTCCCAACTGTCCTTCCACAACACCATCAACCGATACACGCTTTCATTGAGCCGCGAAGGTATTTTCCCCAAGCGCTCCGGCCGGATCAGCCCCCGCCACGGCACACCGTCCGCCGCGGGCTTCGAACAGACCCTGCTCTCACTGGTCCTCGTAGCCGGCGCAGCCCTGCTCCAACTCGACCCGTTCACCCAGTTCCTCATCTGGACAAACACGCCAGGCGTTGTGGGAATCCTGCTCCTGCAGGCGCTCACCGGCGTCGGCGTGGTGGTCTTCTTTGCCCGGCGCAAGAATAACGGGTTGCGCTGGTACGTCGTCCCCTCGGCCGTGGCAGCCAGCCTGATCATGATCGTTGTGGCCTACCTGATGATGGATAACGCCGAGTTGATCACCGGCCTCCCTGACGGGGACCCCATCAACACCATCCTCCTGGTCACCGCCCCGCTGGTATGCCTCGCCGGAATCATCCTGGCCCTGGTGATGCGGCGCGTGAACCCGGCCGCGTACCATCGAATCGGCCACGCGGATTGCTGAGCCTAGTCTTGAGACATGCAGACTCCCGAAAAAACCAGCCGAATGGGGCGGCCGCTCAGCCCAAGGCTTTCCCGGAAAGCAATCGGACGTGCGGCGCTGGAAATGTTCGAGAAGGAGGAAGGGCTCTCCATTCCCCGCCTCGCAGAGCGGCTGGGGGTCCGGCAGTCCTCGTTCTACAAGCACGTCTCTGGTCGCCAGGAAATTGTGGAGCTCGCCCGGGGATCCCTGGTGGAGAAAGTCCGGATCCCCGAACTGCCATCCGGCGACCTGGATGCGGCGGTCCGCAACATTTTCGGCGCGCTCAGAGTTGCCTACGGCCAGGTGCCTTCGCTTCTCCCGGAACTGCTCACCCAACCGGTGTCCCATCCGGCGGCACTGGCCCTCTACGACCGGTTCGCGGAGGCATTCGTCCGCGCAGGGGTGCCAGGCCACCTTGTGGTGCCCACTCTGGAGACGCTGGACAGCGCCGCAATCGGCGCGAGCCTCGACGCCATCTCCATGGAGGCCGCCTGGAGCATTGCCGAGGAGGACCGGCCAACCTTTCCCCATCTGTCTGCGGCCCAGCAAGCCGTGACCACAAGCCCAGTGGACCGCTTCGCGTTCCTCGCCGATGTCCTGTCGGCCGGACTGCGGGCGGCGATCGACGGCGACACCTGAGTTTCCGCAGGGGTTGCCGGAATCCAGCCAACCCCAACAGGAGCCAGCCTTGAACACCCCCCAGCCCATCGACGTCGTCCTCCTCTCGTCCAGCATCCTCTACGGTCCACAGCTCCAGGAAGTGGCGGGATTCGTGGCCGTCGCGGAAGGACGTATCGCCGCCGTCGGTCCATCCTGGGATGCGCCGGACTGGATGGCCCGGGCCGCACGCGTTGTCGACGTCGGTGACGCCACCATCACACCGGGGCTGGTTGACGCCCACATCCACCCGATCCTTGGTGCTAGCGTGGCCCGCGGCCTGGACCTGAACGGGATCACCGAAATCGAGACCGTCCGTACCGCTCTCGCGGACTACGCTGCGGCAACACCTCACGCCACGGGCACGGACTGGCTGTTCGCGTGGGGGCTCGACCCGGTGATTTTTGGTGATGAGGACTTCAGCAACAGCCTCTTCCGGGGCATCCTGGATGATGAGCTGGTGTTTATCACCCTGTTCGATGCGCATGCGGCGTTGGTATCCGATGCCGGCCTCCGATTTGCCGGAGTAACCGGCCAGGAGCAGCTGGAAAGTTCCGGATATGTCGGGGTGGACTCCGAGGGGAAGCCAACAGGCATGCTCTACGAAATGGCGGCCATGGACCTGGTCCGCGACATCCTTCCGGAGCTCTCATTCGACCAGCGTGTGGAGGCACTCGACCGGCTCCTGCGCTCGATGGCCGAGTCGGGCCTGGTGGCAGGCCACATGCTGGACTTCGGCCATGCCGATTCCCTTGAAGTGCTTGAAGCACTGGAAGAGCGCGGTGAGCTCGCGATCAGGCTGCGGGTGTCTCCGTGGATCATGCCTGGGGCAACGCAGAAGGACCTTGACGCGATGCTGGAGCTCCAGGGCCGGCGGGGACGCCGGTGGCACGTCCACGGCATCAAGCTCATGATGGACGGCACCATCGACAACGGCACCGCATGGCTTTTCGACGCCGACACCCACGGTGAATCACTGCATCCCCTGTGGCGGCAACCCGAGGAACTGGCCGCAGCCATGAAGTTCTTCCATGGGAACGGCATCCCCACGGCGACGCATGCGATCGGGGACAAGGCTGTTGCCTTCGTGGCAGAGACCATCGGGGCCTTGGCACCGAACGGGACAGTGCACAGGATTGAGCACGTCGAGTCCATACCTGACCCCGTTCTGAAAGCAATCGTCGACGCCGGTGCCACCACCAGCCTGCAGCCCACCCACTGCGCGCATTTCAGCCGGGCGGACCACAGCGACAACTGGTCGCGCCGGCTGGGCACGGAGCGCGCAAACAATGCCTGGCGGACAGGCGACCTTCGTGAGGCCGGGGCAGTTGTTGCCCTTGGTTCTGACTGGCCCATCGCGTCCTTTGATCCCCGTGGGATCATTGCCGCCGCCCAGACCCGGCGGCCGGCGGGGCGGCCCGACGTCGAACCCGTCCAGCCGCAGCAGGCACTCTCGGCCCGCGCTGCCCTGGAAGGGTATACAAGCCAGTACTGGAAGTCGGTGGGCGAGAAGGGCGGCGTGCTGGAAGTGGGTGCGCGGGCGGATCTGACGGTTCTTGGCTGCAACCCGCTGACGACTGCGCCGGACGACTTCGCCCAGGCGCCGGTCATCCTGACCATGGTTGACGGTGAAGTGGTGGTGGACCAGCAGGTGTCCGTGGCTGGAGCAGGTTCGGCAGCCTGACAACGTGACATCCGGCGGGGCGCCCTGACGCCGCCCCGCCGGCAGTCCATTCCCGTCAAATAAGGGCGTCGCTGATGGCCTTGAACATCGCTGCTGCCGCAGGACCGGCCACGGGATCCACGGGTAGTGCGGTCGAGGAGAACTTGACCCCCACCACGCCTGAATTGCGGTTTATGTAAACCATCTGCCCGTGGATGCCCAGGCAGTAAGCCGTCTCCCAGTCGTCCGAGAGGAACCAGAACTGGCTCCGGTATTTCCCGCCGGGCATTACTTTTGATTCCGTGGCCGCCGCGAATGCCGCTCCTGAATCGGGCCCACCGGCGAAGATGTCTTCAACCCAGGCGGATTCAAGGACCCGTTGCCCATCCAACGGCAGTCCGCCGTCGCGAATCATCGCGCCGAAACGGGCCATGTCTTCCAGCGTGGCGCAGATACCGCCGTCGAACATTCCGGTGCCTGCGGCATCGACGGCGATGTAGGCGTCGTGGCGTGCGCCAAGCCGTGTCCAGAGGACATCGGAGGCGAGATCGGCAAATTTCCGGCCGCTCGCTGCCTCGCACAGCCAACCCAGGACATCGGTCTCGCAGCTGCGGTAGGCGAAATGGCCGCCGTGTTCGCGCTCCTGCTCCAAACCCGCCAGGAACTCCTTGAGCGTGGCCGCATCCCCGCCGCTCCGGGGTGCCCAGCCCACCGCCCTGTCCAGTTGCCGCACCTCGGAAGATTCGTCCAGGTACTCCTCGGAGAACCTGATGCCGCTGCGCATGTCCAGCACGTCCCGGACAGTGGCAGCACGGTAGCCGCTGGCGGCCAGTTCGGGGATGTAGTGGTCTATCCGTTCGGACGTATCGAGCTTTCCCTGCTCCACCAGGACGCCCACCACCGCGGACACGATGGACTTGCTGACGGACATGAGCAGGTGCCTCGTGGCGGGGCCCATGGCGCCGTAATACTCCTGGGCGCGAATCTCGTTGCCGTGCAGGACCATCCAGGCGTCTGTGTTGGTGGCTGCCAGGATCTGGGCGACGGTGCTGGGTGAGCCGTCCGGCAGCGTTACTTTCAAGCCACGGAAATCTCTTGGATTTTCCAGCAGCCCAGTAGCGGGGGAGCCCGTGGCCTCGATGGGAGCAGTCGGAAACAGTTCATCCATATGCAGGAACGACCACCGCAGACTTTCCGGCTCCTGCCAGTTCCCGGCGGTGACCCTGCTTTGCTCAAGACCTGCGTTTGCCATGCTTCTCCTCCATTGGATGCGGCGGTGGGGATCGAGGCGCGCCACCATCGGTACGCTTCGAAGACATTAAGCGAATGGTATTCACTTATAGAATATGCTCCCGTGCTTCCTCATGTCATCTGTTCACCGCCCGGTTACTCCCGTCTTGTCATCATCACCCGCTGCACGGAGGATCCTTGGGGTAAGAACAACATCGTCCAGGCCAGCCGGCGACCTGCTGGCTAGGTCAAACTATCCGAGACCGCTCCAACAACGAGGACTAACATGACCGCAGAACTTTTACAGGGCATCGAGCGCTTCACCGTGACACAGAAGCTCACCCTGATGGTGAATCGCTACGAAATACGTTCCGCCACCGGAGACGGGCAAGCCGGGCACCTGCTCGCCGTCGCCCAGCAGAAGCGGGCCGCTTTCAAGGAGCAGGTGACCTTCTACCAGGACGAGTCGAGGACCTTGCCGATCTTCTCCTTCAAGGCCCGGCAGCGCCTCGACCTCGGCGCGACGTACGACGTGCTGGACGCTAATGGACAACCAATCGGCAGTTTCCGCAAGGACTTTGCCAAATCCCTGCTGCGGTCGACGTGGCACCTCGAAGCGTCCGGGCTGAAAGTCACCGGAAGTGAACGCAACGTTGGCGTCGCCCTCGGCCGGCGCATATGGGAAGCGACGCCGATTGGTGATGTGGTCCCTTCGCCCTTCCGTTTCCACTTCGACTTTGTCGACACGAACGGAGAAGTGCTCATGACCTCAGAACGAGAAAAGTCCTTGCGCGACCGCTACCTCATCACCCTTCCGGGTGCACGACTCGACGGCCGCGTTGCGGCTGCAATGGCAGTCGCACTGGATGCTCTGCAGTCCCGATAGGCCGGCCAAAGCGATAGGACGAACGTGCTGCCCGGGAGCGGCTACGCCCTCGGTGAACCGCGCCAACTTCTCCTCCAAGGCACGGATCGTTCCCAGCTCCCAGACGTAAACTGACCTTCGCACCACCACTTGTGGACACTGTGTCAGGCAGGAGCTGCGCATGCTCTGGAAGTTGCTTGTTGAATACCTGCGGCCGCACCGGCAGCTGCTGATCGCCGTCGTCGTTTTCCAGTTGGCGCAGTCCATCGCGTCGCTGTACCTGCCAACCCTCAACGCGGACATCATCGACGAGGGCGTGGCCAAGGGTGATACCGGCGTCATCCTCAACCTCGGCGGGCTCATGCTGGGGATCACGCTGCTGCAGATCGCCTGCGCCGTGATCGCCGTGTACTTCGGGGCGAAGGCGGCCATGGGCACGGGCCGGGACCTGCGCGGGGCCATCTTCTCCCGGGTGGGGGAGTTCTCCGAGCAGGAGGTCACCAAGTTCGGTGCGCCCAGCCTGATCACCCGCTCCACCAACGACGTCCAGCAGGTCCAGCAGCTGGTGCTGATGGGCGCCACCATGATGGTGGCCGCGCCCATGCTCGCCATCGGCGGCGTGATCATGGCAGTCCGGCAGGATGTGCAGCTGTCCTGGCTGATCGCCGTCGCCGTGCCCGTGCTGCTGGCCGGCGTGGGGCTCATTATCTTCCGGATGGTGCCGCTGTTCCGCAAGATGCAGAAAAGGATCGACACCGTGAACCGGGTCCTGCGCGAGCAGCTCACCGGCATCCGCGTGGTCCGCGCGTTCGTCCGGGAGGACATCGAGACCGCGCGCTTCGCCCAGGCGAACGACGACGTCACGGACACCGCACTCCGGGCCGGCCGTCTGATGGCGCTCGCCTTCCCCGTGGTGATGCTGGTGATGAACGTGTCCAGCGTGGCCGTGATCTGGTTCGGCTCGTTCCGGATCGAGGACGGGTCCATGCAGGTGGGCACCCTCATCGCGTTCCTCAGCTACCTGATGCAGATCCTGATGTCCGTCATGATGGCCACCTTTATGGCCGTGATGATTCCACGCGCGTCCGTCTCCGCGGACCGGATCGGCGCGGTGCTGGGCACGGAGTCGAGCGTCCGGCCGCCGACGAAGCCCGTCAGCAGCAACGTGCGGCGCGGCGAGCTGGAAATGGTCGACGCCGGATTCGCCTACCCGGGTGCCGACCAGCCGGTCCTCTCCGGGATCAGCTTCACCGCCAAAGCGGGGCAGACGACGGCGATCATCGGCAGCACCGGCGCCGGCAAAACCACCCTGGTGAACCTGATGCCTCGGCTGTTCGACGCCACCACCGGCTCCGTCCGCATCGACGGCGTGGACGTGCGCGAGCTGCACCCGGACCTGCTCTGGGGGCACATCGGCCTGGTCCCGCAGCGGCCCTACCTGTTCACCGGCACCGTCCGCAGCAACCTGCAGTACGGCAAACCGGACGCCACCGACGACGAATGCTGGAAAGCGCTGGAGATCGCCCAAGCGCGGAGCTTCGTGGAGGAGATGGAGGGCGGACTGGATGCTCCGATCTCGCAGGGCGGCACCAACGTTTCCGGCGGGCAGCGGCAGCGGCTGGCCATCGCCCGGGCCCTGGTGAAGCGGCCCGAGCTGTACATCTTCGACGACTCATTCTCGTCCCTGGACACCGGCACCGACGCCCGTCTCCGGCAGGCACTCAAGCGCAGTACCGCAGGTGCCACGCTGGTGATCATCGCCCAGCGCGTGTCCAGCATCGTGGATGCGGACCAGATCTTAGTGCTCGACGACGGCAGGATCGTGGGGCGCGGAACGCACAGTGAGCTGCTGGAGACGTCCGAGACGTACCGGGAGATCGTGAACTCCCAGCTGGCGGCGGAGGAGACGGTATGAGCCCGGAACCCACTCCCGGAGCAGGCACCAAGGCCGGGCCAGCGTCCAAAACTGCAAGTGCCGACGTCGTACGCATTCCCCGTCCGGTGGGCGGACCCGGAAGGGGCGGACCCTTCGCCGGGATGAACGTCCCGGCGGAGAAGGCGATGAACTTCTGGCCGTCGGCCACGCGGCTGCTGGGGAAGCTGCGGCCGGAGCGGGCGTGGCTGCTGCTGGTGCTGGCGGCGTCGGTGATCAGCGTGGCGCTGCAGGTGATCGGGCCGCGGCTGCTGGGGGAGGGCACCAACCTGATTTTCGCCGGCGTGGTGTCCAAGGAGCTGCCCGCGGGGGTGAGCAAGGAGCAGCTGATCGCGCAGCTGCGGGCCGCGGGGGAGAACCAGAAGGCGGACATGCTGACGCCGATGGCGCTGACGCCGGGGCGGGCGATCGACTTTGCCGCGCTGGGCAGTGTGCTGACGTGGGCGCTGGTGCTCTATGTTCTGGCGTCGGGGTTTATGTGGGTGCAGGCGTATGTGCTGAACGGGGTGGTGCAGCGGACGGTCTTCGGGCTGCGCGAGGAGATCGAGGCGAAGATCCACCGGCTGCCGCTGCGGTATTTCGATTCGATCCAGCGTGGCGAGCTCCTCAGCCGGGTGACCAATGATGTGGACAACATCTCTCAGAGCCTGCAGCAGAGCATCAGCCAGGCGGTGACGTCGGTGCTGTCCGTAGTTGGTGTGCTGGTGATGATGGTGATCCTTTCGCCTACGCTGGCGCTGATTGCGCTGGTGACCATTCCGCTGACTTTGGGGATCACGGCGCTGATTGCCAAGCGCTCGCAGAAGCTGTTTGTGGCGCAGTGGAAGAACACGGGGGAGCTGAACGGGCAGATCGAGGAGACGTACACCGGGCATGCGCTGGTGAAGGTGTTCGGCCGGCAGCGCGAGGTGGAGGAGCGGTTCCGGCAGAAGAACGCGGAGCTGTATGACGCGAGCTTCGGGGCGCAGTTCATTTCCGGGCTGATCATGCCGGCCATGACGTTCATCGGGAACCTGGTGTACGTGGGGATTGCCGTGGTGGGCGGGCTGCAGGTGGCGTCCGGGGCCATGCAGCTGGGCGATGTGCAGGCGTTCATCCAGTACTCGCGGCAGTTCACCATGCCGCTGGCGCAGCTGGGGTCCATGGCCAACCTGCTGCAGTCCGGGGTGGCATCGGCTGAGCGGGTGTTCTCTTTGTTGGACGAAGACGAGGAATCTGTTGAGCCTGCGCCTTCTGCCGGGCCTGTGTTTGGGCGGGGGCGGCTGGTGTTCGAGGATGTTTCGTTCTCGTATTCACCCGACAAGCCGCTGATTTCGGGGCTGTCTCTGGTGGCGGAGCCGGGGCAGACGGTGGCCATTGTGGGGCCCACCGGGGCGGGCAAGACCACTCTGGTGAACCTGATGATGCGGTTCTACGAGCTGGATGCCGGGCGGATAACGCTCGACGGCGTGGACGTCACCTCCGTGCCGCGGCGCGAGCTGCGCTCGCGGCTGGGGATGGTGCTGCAGGATACGTGGCTGTTCGGCGGGACCATCCGGGACAACATTGCGTACGGGCGGCCTGGGGCTACTGAGGACGAGATCCTGGAGGCGGCGCGCGCGACGTATGTGGACCGGTTCGTGCGGTCGCTGCCCGAGGGGTACGACACTGTTCTTGAAGATGAGGGTGGGAACGTGTCAGCTGGGGAGAAGCAGCTGCTGACGATTGCGCGGGCTTTCCTGGCGCGGCCGTCAGTGCTGATCCTGGACGAGGCTACTTCTTCGGTGGATACCCGGACCGAGGTGCTGGTGCAGAAAGCAATGAGTGCTTTGAGGAGCGACCGGACTTCCTTTGTCATCGCGCACCGCCTGTCCACGATCCGCGACGCCGACCTCATCCTGGTGATGGAGGCCGGCCAGATCGTGGAGCAGGGGACGCACGCTTCATTGCTGGCCGCGGGTGGGGCTTACGCGCGGCTGTATGAGGCGCAGTTTGCGGCGCCTGCGGCGGAGGTTTAGTGAACGCGTATAAATGGCATCCGGCCGACTGTCCTCTGAGTACCCATAAGCGGAAGCTCTGCGTTCCGGCCGGGACTACAACCAAGAACTATTAACTGGCGCTCTGAGAGGTCGCAAACTCGGCCCCGCAAAGGCATGTGAATGAATCTTCAAGGTTCGTTATGTGACGAGGGTTAAGTCCTGCGGATTCCAGCAGTGCCATGACGTCGCGGACTGTTATGTAAGGCGCACCTGTACCACTATATTGGCGGGAAAGCCCTGTCGCTGGATGAAGCAACGTTGACTTCAGCGCAGACAAGTTCGATGGCTCCTTGACTCGGAGGGCAATTACGCAGTCACTCAGTACGAGTTCTTCCGACTCCACCATGACAACCTTTTCCGGATAAAAACGTCCGACGCGGGGCAACAACACCATGGGGCCCCGCGTTGCAAGTTGCGGTGACTGAAATCGCTCGACCCGGGAAATCCGGCCGTTCAACAGGTTACTTGTATGAACGAAACGTGCGCCAGCATCCGGGTGCTCCCACAACCGCGAATTATGAATGCGTCCTCTGATAACGTCTACACACCGACAGGCTCTCGAATAAGAGGTTCCTCCTAATCTGGTCGCCGGTGGAATCACGGTTCGTAGTGACTTGTCCCGCCCGCGGATTGTCAAGAGAACGGACGATGCCTTTGCGTTGCGGAAAGAGCCACGCGGAAGTTTTTGGACCAGATCAACGTCGAAATTTGCGTGTATACCCTGCCACACTTCTTCATTAATCTCGCCGTGGAAACTCCCCTCAGGAAGAACAACGCCCACACCCTGGGAAGTCTTCACTTCGTCAAGTACGATCGCTAATGCCGCAACCGCCGGAGTAGCTCGATACGAGGAGCCCAGTAAACTAATCGTTCTGCGTTGCTTTCCTCTGTATGAGAAAGGCGGATTTAGGACCACGAGGTCCACTCCTTGCCGCGCGGTTCGCCAAACCGGACTGCTTACCCGGGATGCCTTCGAATATATGTCGGCTCGGCCAACCCGCCACCCCGGATGCCTTTCTTGAACTCCCTTGACAGTTAAGGGATCAAGATCGCAGCCCATCAATTCAACCGAGTTCCCGGCACCACCTTCCTCGGCAGCGAGTAGTAATGCGCCTTCACCCATTGTTGGATCGAAAACTCTTGTACCAGAAACTAGATCGAATGGCTCGCATAAAGCTTGAGCCATCCAATTAGGAGAATAAAAACGGTCCAAACTAATCCTCAAGCCTTGCCCATGAGAAGGGGTTTGAATGACTGGAACTTCTCAATATCATAAATGCAAAGTCTTCCGGAGCCGCTTGTCCGACCCTGGGAACGTATGGGGTGGTCGTATAAAAGCGCTGCTTGATGTGGACGTGACATCACGAATAATGCGGCGCCCAGTGCGTGGGGTTTCGTGCCAAGAACTGCGATCTGAATAAGGCGGTCAGGAAAGTATGAAGCTAACTCCGACAACAGCGCATAAAGACTGAAGGGACAATTGGCGCGGGGCAAAACGCATCTTTGACATTGAACGTTGTTCATCCAAGTAACGAATGTTGCTTTCGATGGTGTGAAAGGGGTACTCCGGCCGAAAGCCCGGAAGGCCGACCACCGGGTAGGTGGAAGAATCTGAGGGCTGAACCTCTTCAAAGATTCGCGCTAATCGATCCCCCTCGAATCCCAGCAAAGGCACAAGTATGTCACCACCAGAGCGGCGTGCTCTGGCAAGTCGAGCAAAGCCCGGCAAAGGTGAGATTCCGTCCGTCCTTTCGGAAAGGTTGTACTTCAAACTCCCAACAGGCGAATCCGCTCTCATGTAATCTTTTGGTTCGACGTAAAGTACCTTGAGATCAAGTTGTGAGGTCAACGCAGCTCGAACCAAAACCGCCCATGTGCCAAATGCGGCACCTGTTATGTCAATATAAATTGGTTGGGGTAGCGGCTTCAGATATTCCTGGACCTCGGCAAGGTTGAAAAGAGAAAGTTCCACGTTCTGACCCCCCGACTGATGCCGGAACGACGCAGACTCTTTCGTCTCAGCTGAAAGCTCCACGATGTTTACTCCGCGGCTAGCCTGGGTTTCAAGCCAGGTCGCGTCGACAAGTGCTCGCTCCTCCGCTCCAGCGCATTTGTAGAGGTAAGAAGAACCGGCGGGCAGCAGGAAATTCTCACGCCGCAACTCCTGGGTTAGGCCAGGATATATTTTAGCCACCATTGAAGAACTCCGAAAACAGTGACATCTGCGCTGGCGGCTCGCTCTCAATTTCTCTGTTTGTTCGCGATAAAAGTTTCCGGATGTACTTTGTAGAATCAGTGCTAGCAAGGCCCAAAAAGTCTTCGGAGCGAAGATTCATGCGTCTCTTGCGTCTTGGGCTGTACACGAAAAATGGAGATACAATTGGATGAAGCTGATAATCGAAGTCTTTCGTTTCCGGAGAAACTGCGGCCATCTTATCTCCAGTAAATCTAACAAGAGCATTATGCATAACGCCGGCTGTCAGCAATTCCTTAATTTCCTCGTTGGACTTGTTGTCGGTGATTCGAAACTGCGAGACTTCGGGTGCGTGACCGTGTGGTTGCTTTGCCATCACTCCAAATACTCGACCGAGACCAAGAACAAGGCGTGTCAGCTGGGTGCCGCGCTTATGTAAACCAGCGAGCTCGAATACCACTCGTTCACCAACAGCCTGCGCAGCGACGGTTTGGTTATGTGCGGAAACGGGCGATAAGAGATCGCCACCCTGCTTTACATGTTGTATTAGTGCCTCTGTCACGAGGTACAGAAGGTAACGAATATTGCCGTCCGCAAGCATTAGGAACGTGGACCAGCCGCAGTAGTACTTGGATAGGCCCGTGCGCCCAGGTCGGAGCGAAAAGAGCATGGCGTAGCCATGATTCCCTACACGCGTTTTCCACTCGCCAGGCTTCGCTAGTGCCTCTGTAAGTACACTTGAAAGGGATGTGTCTTGGGACTCAGCCCAGAACCCAACGAAGCAAGCCTCAAGATCATCCATAGAGTCAAAGCGGCGCAGGTCTTCGGCTGCCACGCCTTCATGGAGTAGCTGATTACGCGCATCGTCTCTTATTCTGCTTGCGCCCAACAGTGATGCTTCTGACGCAAGTGACATCTCTGGCAGGAGGTCCTGCACGGTGAGGAGTCGGAGTGCTGAGAACTCGCGGTCTTCAAGGGACATTTTGACTAGTCGATCATTGCAGACGGACGCAGCAAAACGGCCAAAACCGTTCTGCTTGATCTCATCTTCGATGTTGATTTTTACGAAATCGGCGGGTTCTACCAAGAATTCTGATGAACTGAGAGTTGCGCGTTCATGTAGGCCGTTTTGACGCATGCCGATCTTGAACGTGAAGCCTCGATCGCCAACGTGCTTTATTAACGTATTGATAACGCGTTGCTGATACGGTTCTAAGTTTTCGTATTCATCAAGACAAAAAGTTATGTCTGAATGCCCAATTGATTCGTCATCCAAGATAGCAGCTACCATTGAAGCTACTGGGCGGCCAAGAACTGATAGGTCCAAATCGGAAAGAGGCGTGCCTAATCCGTTTATTGCCGATTCGAATCGGAGGATCTGGTCACTGACTTGGTCGGCAAATACCGAAAAATCGGTAGTCTCGTCCATCCTGAGGGCAAGACAGGTCCTGCGTAGCTCGCGCGGATTGAGTCTTGTAGCTTCCCCCATGGTGGACTGGCGCCAAGTGACAAATGAAACGAGCATATCTACGAATTGCAGATTGATGTAGTGAGAAAACGTGCGAATCCAGTCTGCTTCGGAAAGCCTTGTCCCTTGAAAGGTTGCCGTTAAATTTGTTTCGATTCGCCAGTAAAGTCCCAGAGCACTCCAGCTAGCAATATCCGATCCGTGAAGCCGATATTGACCCTCATAAGCGAGTTGCCGAAGCGTTGTTGTTTTTCCTGTTCCACGACCACCAACAATCAGACAGGGCTTTGTATCCGACAAGCGGTCCCAGTAGGCGGGTTCAGAGAAGAGGTCAAAAATTTTGTCGCGTAGGTACTCGGCACGGTACTGGCCCAAATACCGTTGGATCCTGGCGGAAACGTCAGCAGACCCCTCCCGCGCCATCAGTTTCTTCTCCTGAGCGGCTTCCAACCCTCCGCGGTTGACCAAATCAAAGGCAGAGTGAGATCCGGTGTCGAGTGGCCGAAGGCGAGGTTTAGCCCGAACCGCCCATGTCCAAAAGCCTCGTCCTCCGAAAAGCCTATGCGAGGTGCATACTTGATGACTACGTCCTTCAACTGCTTGCGTAAGATCCCGGGCACCAAGAGAGTGTGCTCGCTCAGAGCAGAATACTCTTGGCCGAGAGTGTGAGCCGCACGGACACGCATGAATGGTAGGTCTTCCCCCAAGCGCTGTTTAGCTTCCCAAGACACAACGGGAGCGATGACGTACACGGCGTCGATCTTCTTTTCCTCCCAATGGGCGGCCAAGGATGTATATCCGCCGCTTCGCAGTGGATAGTCACGATTCCATGAAGCTACGAGCTGGTCTCCGCTGCCGATGATGTCATCGACCAATATCAAGGAGACGGAATTTTGTTGGTGCTCAATCCGATTCACCATTCCTTGGGGGTCGAGAATCCGATCCTCGTCGAACCCGAATTGTCGCATTTTTCTTACAAAGTGGTATCCGGAGTCAGTGGGGCTAGGTTCTTCACCCGTCGGGAACGATACAAGCACTTGATCTAAGAAGGCCTCCCAAGCAGCTATACCGGCTTCGAAATCTGGATGGCTTGCAATTGAGGCCAGCGCAGAACGCAAGAGCGATGAGACCATTTCGTCATTGAAGAATACGAAAGACTCCAGAAGAGCTGCCGCCACCGGCCTGTCTTCCTCGTCAAAGTTGCTCATCCACCCCGCCGGGTCGATGTCCATCGGCTGCATCGGCCAGATATTGGAATCGGAGAACTCGCTTCTCGACTCGAGTAATAACTTGACGTTGATGGGCTCCGCGATCATGCCTCTAACTTACTGGGTAGGGGAGGCCACACTTCTCAAGCGTAGGGAAAGGGGCGAGCTTCATTTGCTCCGCGCATTGGCTGGCTTCGGTTTTTGCATGGCAGGTCTTCTGCCTAACTTCGCGGAAGACCGCCTGCGTAGTGGCGACAAGGAGCGTCCGCGATGGTTACAAGCAAGAGGGCAGGAGTAGGGGAGAGCGGGTGTAAGTCGAACGGGCTGAATGGTAGTGGCAAAACCTCCACTCTGAGTTCTTGGATAGGAGAGCACTTGACTGACCAACGAGCTTATCGTGGCTTGCAGAGGCTCCGGCTGCCGGAATCATCGTTGCCTCTTAACGGGCTAAGTCCTTCCGGCGGTCATGCCTGGGCGAGCCTCACGACCGGCGCCGGTGACAATCCGCCCGCCGTAGCACACTGACATACGAAGCAATGTTTCGGCGTGTCGCCCGTAACCTGAATAGATGCCTCGTTTTGCGCTTGATATTGAGTCCGTGCCCCGCCCTGTCCGTGCGCAAGAGCTTCTGGACGCAGTGAACCACCGCGTCGTCATTGCCGACGGCGCCATGGGCACGATGCTCCAGGGCCGGGAGCTGTCGCTCGAGGTGGACTTCCAGAACCTCGAGGGCTGCAACGAGATCCTCAACGACACGCGCCCGGACGTCATTGCGGACATCCACGACGCCTACTTCGCCACGGGCATCGACGCCGTCGAAACGAACACCTTCGGCGCCAACTGGTCCAACCTCTCGGACTACGGCATCGATGACCGCATCGCAGAACTCGCCCTCAAAGGCGCGAAGATCGCCCGCGAACGCGCCGAGGCAGCAGAAGAAACAGACGGCCGCATGCGCTGGGTCCTCGGCTCCATGGGCCCCGGCACCAAGCTCCCCAGCCTCGGCCACACCAGCTACGACTACCTCAAGCAGACCTTCGCCCTGCAGGCCGAGGGCCTCATCGACGGCGGTGCCGACGCCTTCCTCATCGAAACCAGCCAGGACCTCCTGCAGACCAAAGCCGCGGTCAACGGCTGCAAGCAGGCCATCGTCTCCAAGGGAATCCGCCTCCCCATCTTCGTCGAGGTGACGGTCGAAACCACCGGAACTATGCTTATGGGCTCCGAAATCGGCGCCGCCCTCACCGCCCTGGAACCGCTCGGCGTCGACGCCATCGGACTGAACTGCGCCACCGGCCCGGACGAGATGAGCGAGCACCTCCGCCACCTCTCCAAGCAGTCCTCCGTGGCCATCGCCTGCATGCCCAACGCCGGCCTGCCCATCCTCGGCGCCAACGGCGCGCACTACCCGCTCACCCCCACCGAACTCGCCACCGCACACGAGCAGTTCGTGCGCGAATTCGGCCTGGGCCTGGTGGGCGGCTGCTGCGGTACGACGCCGGAGCACATGGCCGCCGTCGTCGAACGCCTTGAGCCCTTCCGCACCAAAGCCGTGGTCACCGACAGCGGCAAGCCAGCCCGCGTCCCCACCGAACGTGAAGCCGGCGTCGCCTCCCTCTACCAGCACGTGAACTTCGACCAGGACGCCTCCTACCTCGCCATCGGCGAACGCACCAACGCCAACGGCTCCAAGGCGTTCCGCCAGGCGATGCTCGAAGAGCGCTGGGACGACTGCGTGGACATCGCCCGCGAGCAGATCCGCGTCGGCGCCCACCTGCTGGACGTCTGCATCGACTACGTGGGGCGCGACGGCGTTGCCGACATGAAGGAGATCGTCTCGCGTTTCGCGTCGGCCTCCACGCTCCCGCTGGTCATGGACTCCACCGAACCGGCCGTGCTGCAGGCCGGCCTCGAGCACATCGGCGGCCGCCCGGTGGTCAACTCCGTCAACTACGAAGACGGCGACGGCCCGGACAGCCGCTTCGCGCGCATCATGCCGCTCGTGAAGGAACACGGCACCGCCGTGATCGCCCTGACCATCAACGAAGAGGGCCAGGCACGCACCACCGAGGGCAAGGTTGCCATCGCTTCACGCCTCGTCGACGCCCTGGTGGGCGAATGGGGGATGCGCGTCGAGGACATCATCGTCGACTGCCTGACCTTCCCCGTGGCCACCGGCCAGGAGGAAACCCGCCGCGACGGCATCGAAACCATCGAGGCCATCCGCCAGATCACCGCGAAGTACCCCGGCATCAACACCACGCTCGGCGTCTCCAACGTGTCCTTCGGCCTGAACCCGGCAGCTCGAGTCGTCCTGAACTCCGTGTTCCTGCACGAGGCCGTGCAGGCAGGCCTGACCAGCGGCATCATCGACGCCGCCAAGATCGTGCCGCTCGCGTCCCTGCCGGAAGAGCAGCGCAAGGTGGCCCTGGACCTCGTCTGGGACCGCCGCGAATACGACGCCGACGGCAACACCACCTACGACCCCCTGGCCATCATGCTGGACATGTTCGCCGGCGTCGACACCGCAGCGCTCAAGGACCAGCGCGCCGCTGAACTCGCGGCGCTGCCCACCGGCGCGCGCTTGGAACGGCGCATCATCGACGGCGAAGGCAAGGGCCTCGAAGCGGACCTCGATCTGGCCCGCAGCGAGGGCATGACCCCGCTCGGCATCATCAACGACCACCTGCTTGAGGGCATGAAGGTGGTGGGCGAACGCTTCGGCGCAGGCGAGATGCAGCTGCCGTTCGTGCTGCAGTCCGCCGAGGTGATGAAGAACGCCGTCGCCCTGCTCGAACCGCACATGGAGAAGTCGGACTCCTCCGGCAAGGGCACCATGGTGATTGCCACCGTGCGCGGCGACGTGCACGATATCGGCAAGAACCTGGTGGACATCATCCTCACCAACAACGGCTACAAAGTGGTCAACATCGGCATCAAGCAGGGCATCGCCGAGATCATGGCCGCGGCCGAGGAGCACAACGCCGACGTGATCGGCATGTCCGGGCTGCTGGTGAAATCCACCGTGGTGATGAAGGAAAACCTCGCCGAGCTGCAGTCCCGCGGCCTGGCGAAGAAGTGGCCCGTCATCCTCGGCGGCGCAGCCCTGACGCGCGCCTACGTGGAGCAGGACCTGGCCGAGCAGTTCGACGGCGTCGTCCGCTACGCCAAGGACGCCTTCGAGGGCCTTTCGCTGATGGAGCCGCTGGTCCGCGTGGCACGCGGTGAGTCGCCGGACGACGTCGGCCTGCCGCCGCTGAAGAAGCGCATCCACAAGGGAGGGGCCAAGTTCACGGTGACCGAGCCGGAGGCAATGCCCGGCCGGTCCGACGTCGCCTCCGACAACCCCGTGCCCGCCCCGCCGTTCTGGGGCACGCGCATCGTGCGCGGCGTCTCGCTCCACGATTACTCTGCCTTCCTCGACGAGCGCGCCACGTTTATGGGGCAGTGGGGGCTCAAGCCCGGCCGCGGCGAAGACGGCGCCTCCTACGAGGAGCTGGTGGAACGCGAAGGCCGGCCGCGCCTGCGCTACTGGCTGGACCGCATCCTCGGCGAGGGAATGCTCGATGCCTCCGTCGCCTACGGCTACTTCCCGGTGGTCTCCGAAGGCGAACAGGTAGTGGTGCTGCACCACGGCGAGGACCGCGACGGCGTCCTCGGCGCTGCGGGACTGCTCGCCCCCGACGGTGGTTCAGGCGGTCCGATCGGCACCGACCGGCTCCGTTTCGACTTCCCGCGCCAGCGCCGCGACCGGCACCTGTGCCTCGCCGACTTTGTGAAGTCCCGCGAATCCGGGCAGATCGACGTCCTGCCGGTGCAGCTGGTCACCGCCGGCTCAAAGATCGAGGAGTTCACGTCCAAGATGTTCGCCGCCAACCAGTACCGCGACTACTACGAGCTCAACGGCCTGGTCATGCAGCTCACCGAGGCGCTGGCCGAGTTCTGGCACGCGCGGATCCGCAAGGAGCTGGGCTTCGCGGCCGAGGAGCCCAAGGACACGGCAGGGTATTTCAAGCTCGACTACCGCGGTGCCCGGTTCTCCCTGGGCTACCCCGCATGCCCGGACATGGAGGACCGCCGCAAGGTGACGGAACTGCTGAAGCCCGAGCGCATGGGCGTGATCCTCAGCGACGAGCTGATGCTGCACCCCGAGCAGTCCACCGACGCGTTTGTGTTCCACCACCCGGAGGCGAAGTACTTCAAGGTGTGAGTCGGGGCGGCCGTTGGCCTCGATGGCCTCCCCGGCGCGGCCGGTACACCTGCTGATGTGCCGGGAGTGGAGCGGCCGGGTCTGCCTGCGCCAGGCAGGAGTCGAGCCCGAAAGGCTTGTGGGTGCCAAGGCCGGTGCGGCCGTACCGCTGCCAGGTGTCAGTTTGGAATCTAGGGCTGTCCATGAGGCGTCTGCTGGAAGCCGTTACAGACCCTAACCTGACAGTTTTTGGATGATGGTCTGACGTCAGGTTGGGGTGTGCCCTAACTGGAAGGACACTCACATGTCCGTCTGTTATCCGTACTCACCGGGCATTGCTGAGGGCGGGTGCTTGGTTGAACGGGTAGAGATGAGCCGTTGTCATCCGGTATCGGAAGCAGCTGGTCCCGTCTAGCTCTTGGGGTTTGACCCAGGCTTGGTACCCCAAAGCTGCCTCATACATAGTTCGTGGCTGGACGCCCTCGGCAGCAATCCAGAGAACGGAGGAATCATCCGTTGCATCATCGACAGTGCCGTTCCTGATGGCGACCCCGTTGTGGCGGATTTCCACGCGTGCGCCGATGAGGGCGCTCCACTGGTTGTAATTTTCGAGCTTCATGTTTGTCCTTCGTAATGGCACGTGATGTGGCCGGACTCGTTGCGGCAAGAAGCCCGCGCGTCTATGTAGGGGACGACGTTCGAACTCACATCCTTTGCGAGGCCTCTTCTAGACGTGTGGGCTTGCAACTACTCCTCTAGGCGTGAAGGCAAACTTCGTCTCCTGCATCTCAGAGGTTGTCTAAGACGAAGTTTTCTTGACGCCGGGTTTCGGTCTCACCGAAACCCGGCGTTTGAGTTTGCTAGTCGTGGGGTTTCAACCGATCACACGACACTGGGCTGGGAAGAAGCACCCCGCCGGACGGCGCGGGGGAGGGGTTATGACTTCTGGTGGTCCGGGCTGAGTATGGCTGAATCCGCGCCGGTGAAGCCCTCCCGTGTCTCTGCAATGGTCCTGATGCGGTCCCTGCAGGCAAACCATCCGACCACCATGAGGGCCACAGCCACGATCGTGACGAGGAGCGTCGCGGGGGTGTCGATAAAGATCATGATAAGCACCACGCCCAGGAAGAGGAGGGAGAGGTACCCGGTGTAGGGGGCGCCAAACATGCGGAAGGAAGGGCGCTTGAGCCAACCCTTGTCAGCCCAACGTTTGAGCTGGATCTGGCAAAGGAGAATGGTGGCCCAGGTGGTGATGATGCCGACCGCCGCAACGCTGAGGACGATTTCAAAGGCCTCGCCCGGAAGCAAGTAGTTCAGCGGGACACCCAGGAGGGAGACCACCGCGGTGATGGCGATGCCGCCGTAGGGGACACCGGCTTTATTCATACGGGAGGCGAATTTGGGGGCTGAGCCGTTGACGGACATGGAGCGCAGGATCCGGCCGGTGGAGTAGAGCCCGGCGTTGAGGGAGGACAGGGCGGCGGTGAGGACGACAAGGTTCATGATGACGTCTACGCCCTGGATGCCGATGGAACCGAAGAACGTTACGAAGGGGCTGACACCTTTTTGGTAGGAGGTGTAGGGCAACAGGAGAGAAAGCAGGATGACGGAGCCGACGTAGAAGACTGCGATGCGGAAGACCACCGAGTTGATGGCCTTGGGGATGATCTTCTCGGGGTTCTTCGTTTCACCGGCGGCCGTGCCGACCAGCTCGATCGAGGCGTAGGCAAAGATGACACCCTGCATCAGGACAATCATGGGCAGCACACCGGTGGGAAAGAACCCGCCGTTATCGAGGATCAACTGGATACCGACAGGTGAACCTGTGGGAGTGCCGAAGACAACGAAGTAGGTGCCTACAAGGAGGAAGATAACGAGCGCCGCCACCTTCACGAACGCGAACCAGAATTCCATCTCGCCGAATACCTTGACCGAGATCAGGTTCAGGCCGAGCACCAGCACGAGCGAAATAAGTGCCCAGGCCCACTGCGGAACTGCTCCGATCCACGGTACATAGTTGCCGAAAAAGTTCATGTAGAGGGCTGCGGCGGTGGTGTCAGCCACGGTCGTCGTGGCCCAGACAAGCCAGTAGAACCAGCCGGAGACGAACGCGGCCTTCTCGCCGAAGAATTCCCGGGCGTAGGAGACGAACGAGCCAGATGTCGGTCGGTGAAGTACCAGTTCACCAAGAGCGCGCAGGATGAGGAAAGCGAAGAATCCACAAAGGGCGTAGGCCAGGATCAACGACGGTCCTGCGGCCGCAAGGCGGCCGCCGGCGCCCAGGAACAGGCCGGTCCCGATGGCGCCGCCGATGGCGATCATCTGGATTTGGCGTGGCTTCAGACTCTTCTGATAGCCGGCGTCTTCAGCGTGAACAGAGCGGGTTTCACGGGTGGTTTCCCGCTCTGGTGGCAGGTCAAGGTCAGGTAAAGGAACGGACATGGGGACCTTTCATTGGCCGGTGATGCGACCGATTCCGGTCAACCGTAGGAGGGGTTGTCAGGATGGGAGCATCTGCCGTGGAGATGTCGAAGGGTTTTCCCGCATCCCTAACCGGGCGTGCAAGAGCACAGGAAGGCGAAGGAGCAAGGATCCGGATTGAAGGTCGAGAGCGAGGGGCACCTTCGTACTTTCAATTCAGAGTTGAGGATATGCCCCAAGTCACAGAAGAATCAACACTCCGTTGTAAAAAATTCAAGCAAAGGTCACGAAAGTTGCCCATTCCGCTGCACATGGCAGTCCTGCCGCTTCCACGCCTACACTTTTTGTGTAATTATGATCTTCGACCACCACCCACAGATGCCTATCGAAGCTTCGGCCATGAATACGCTGCAGCGCTGGTGTGTCTGCCCTGATTCTTGAATGTATGGAAGGCCTCACTATGACAACGCCAGTAACTGCCCCTCCCCTTTACGCCCGCGCAATGCGCGTCGGTGACCTGCTGTTTGTCTCGGGTCAGCTTCCTGTGGACGGGTCCGGTGTCCTGTATCCGGGCAAGGTGGGGACGGAAGTAACCGTGGAACAGGCCAGGGAGGCGGCGACCCTGGCCGCCAGCAACTGCCTCAAGGTGATCCGTGAGACGTTGGGTTCCCTGGATGCGGTGAAGGGTGTCGCCCGGCTGGGCGGGTATGTCGCTGCCGGAGAAGGGTTCAGTAATGCGCCTGCAGTTGTGGATGCGGCATCCCAACTGATTCTGGATGCTTTGGGGGAGCGGGGCCGGCATGCGCGATTGGCGCTGGGTGTGGCGTCTCTTCCGTTGGGGGCTTGCGTGGAAATTGAGTTGGCAGTCCAATGCTGATCACAGAGAGAATTGATGGCATGCATGCCGATGTCGCCAGCCAGCTTCCCAACCCTCTGGAGGAGCTGAGCCTGAACGATCTTCGTCAGCGCACAAGCATGAAGTGGCGGACCCACCCGGATGACGTCCTCCCGCTGTGGGTTGCGGAGATGGACGTCAGACTTGCGCCCCCCGTCGCCGAGGCACTCCATCGTGCTATCGACGCAGGTGACACCGGTTATCCGGTCGGCACAGCCTATGCCGAGGCCTTTGCTGCTTTCGCGGCCTCGCATTGGGCGTGGAGAGGGTTGGAGGTCAGCAGGACTGCGATTGTTCCTGACGTGATGATGGGCGTCGTGGAAGTTCTGCGACTGATTACCAGTCCCGGTGACGCAGTTGTCGTCAATTCCCCGGTCTATGCACCCTTCTATGCCTTCGTTACCCATGACAACCGGCAGGTTCTGGAAGCACCCCTGGGCGAAGATCTGCGGATTGACCTGGCTGCCCTCGAGGAAACCTTCAGCCGCATCAAGCAGGAGGGACGCAGGGCCGCCTACCTGTTGAGTAATCCGCACAACCCCACTGGCACGGTTCACACGCTCCGCGAGCTGACGGCGGTGGCTGAACTAGCGAACAAGTACGGAGTGCGGGTCGTTTCGGACGAGATTCATGCTCCGCTCGTTCTGCCTGGCTCCACGTTCATCCCGTTCCTGAGTGTCCCCGGCTCCGAGAACGCCTTTGCCGTGATGTCGGCCTCGAAGGCATGGAACCTGGCCGGGCTGAAAGCCGCACTGGCTGTGGCCGGCCCCGACGCTGCTGCAGACCTCGCCCGCATGCCCGAAGAAGTCAGTCACGGACCAAGCCATCTGGGGCTCATCGCCCACACAGCGGCGCTCGAGCACGGGCAGGAGTGGCTCAAGGCGTTGATTCAGGGCCTGGACTCGAACCGAACCCTGCTTAGGCACTTGCTTGCAGAACATTTGCCGGACGTTGGCTACAAAGAGCCCGAAGGTACCTATCTGGCCTGGCTGGACTGCCGGCACCTCGGAGTACAAACACACCAGAGCCCCGGCGGGCTGGCCGTGGTCAGTGATTTGGCCGGGCCGGCGCAGCTGTTCCTGGACAAAGCGAGGGTGGCATTGAGCTCAGGGCACGTATTCGGAAGTGGCGGTGAGGGTCACGTGCGCTTGAACTTCGCGACGTCCCAGACGATCCTGACTGAAGCTGTCGAACGAATGGGACGGGTCCGTCCCTGAAACCAAGAAAGCAGGCCCGGGAAAGAGTCCCGGGCCTGCTTTTGCTTAAGCGCTTTGTTCGGCCGATCCGTTCACTTCATTGAGATAGTTGTAAATCGTGAACCTGGTGACTCCCAGCGCGGTAGCAACCGTCTCCGCGGCCTGCTTGATCAAAAAGAAGCCACGCCGGTCAAGTTCAGCCACTACCTGGACCTTATGCTCCTTGCGCATCTTCTCGGGCGGCACCCCAACAGTCGAAATCGCTGCATCAACAAGTCGACCGCTCAGCTCTTCAACACTGTGTGGAAAGTACTCACTTCCGTTCACCGCCCCCGACGATGGCGCCGACCGGTGCGCAGCCAGCGAAGCCTGCGTCTGCGCAGGTGCCGCCTCGTGGCCCAAGACAAAACGATCCATTGCTGCACGCAACGTAACCCAGGCGGACACATCTGTGTTCAGGCATAGTGCTGCTGCGGCACGACCGTCCCGGTCAGAGTAGATGATCGTGGTGCTCTGAAGTATCCGCCCGTCGGGCAACTGCGACCGATACCCAATCTCGTGGCTCAGGTCTCCCGCAGCAACCCGTTCCAGAAGTTTGTCCGTGGGCGGGTCGCCGATGCGCCGACCGGTCACTACCCCGGCAATGGCCCGGACCGTGTCCGGGATTCGCTGCAAATCGTGCAGTACAACCTCCGTCGGTTGCGGAACAGAAGCCTGGAGAGGCTCCACCAGAAGCTCGAGAACGCAGTTGATTGATTCAGCATCCATTCCCCGGAGGCCTTCTGGAGCTGGCGCCATCGTGTCTCTCATCTGACTGCTCATGCTAGTCCTCCGTTGCAAAACTGTTGAATCCACCGCACTCAGTCCTAGAATTTTAACACTCTGTTCAAATACACGGGCACACGGGGGTGCTTCGCGGCTTTCCATATCCACGGCCAGCGCTGATGGCGATTCAGAGACAGGCATACGCCAGGTTTTCCCGCTTCACCGTTCCGTCTGTCCTCCACCCAATGAGCGCTTCGAAGGCAGGATCTACTCTGCGACACGCACGAAGCCTGCTCGGGTGGCGCCGACGTCGACGTAGGCGTACTGCCGCGAGGCCGGGAAAGCAAGATGATTACCCGCATGGATTTCGGTATCGCCGTGTTCCTGTTCGACGGGGATGGAGCCCGCGGAGAAGACCATCAGCACCAGGGAAACCGTAGCCCGCGAAACTCCAGCGGCAGTGGCGGGGTCTGCATGGTCGGTCCTGGCTTTGGCCGTGTCCCAGCCACGGACAACTCCAGGCGGCCTGTTCATTACTGGGGCTATCACTTCGGATCGTAAATCAACCTGGGCGTTACCCCCGCTTCCGCAGGGGCCGCTCTTCATAGGAGCTAATGCCCATCGTGTCAGGCGCGCGTTCCGCCACGCAGTACATAAACCCGCCTAGTGAAACTTTTTCTTGACGAACCCTACGTGAGCTGGTTCACTAAAGGCGTAAGGCAAACGAGTCCGTTCGGATCCGCTTTATCCCCAGTCCAGTTGACTGAAGAGCTTGAGTCACCGCGCACTGATGCCGGCGGCACTACAAAGATTCCACCTTGGTGGAAACGAAACTTGTCATATTCACAAACAACATTGACGTTGTAGGAGGCACCCTCGATGACTATCGCCGACATCGACAAACCAGTTCTGAAGAAGGTCGCTGTGCGCCTACTTCCCATGCTGATGATTCTGTATTTCCTCAGCTACGTAGACCGTGTCAACGTAGGCTTCGCCGCTCTGACCATGAATGTTGACCTGGGGCTGAGCGCAACTGCTTATGGGCTGGGAGCAGGCGTATTTTTCATCGGGTACTTCCTCTTTGAAGTACCCAGCCAGTTCATGCTTGATAGGTTCGGTGCGCGCATCTGGATCACCCGAATCGTGGTGACCTGGGGCGCCATCGCTGCCGCGATGGCCTTCGTCCAGGGACCGATCAGTTTCTATATCCTGCGCTTCCTGCTCGGCGTTGCCGAGGCAGGGTTCTTCCCCGGTATCATCTACTTCCTTGGCATGTGGTTCCCCCGCGGACAGCGGGCACGCATCGTAGCTTTCGTCTACATCGCAGCTCCGATCTCATTCCTCCTGGGATCGCCAATTTCGACCATGATGATGCAGTACGGCGACGGCATCTTCGGACTTGTCGGCTGGCGTTTCATGTTCCTCATCGAGGGCGTGATTACGGTGCTCGCGGGAGTCATCGGCTATTTCATCCTTGTTGATCGCCCCACCAAGGCCAAATGGCTCAACAAGGCCGACGCCGAACGGCTGGAGGCCACCATTGCGGCCGAAGACGCGGCAGTTGACGCTGCCCACGACGGGCACTCAATCCGCAAGGCTTTCAGCCCCCGTGTCTTCATGCTGGGATTCATCTACTTCGGAATCGCATACGGTGTCTACGCAGTAGGGTTCTTCCTCCCGCAGATTGTTTCCGGCTTCCAGGCAACGTACGGCGTGAAGTTCGACCTCACCCAGATCGGCCTGATTTCGGCAATCCCCTATGCCGTCGCCACTGCCGTCATGCTGCCCTGGTCACGGCACTCAGACAAGACGCAGTCCCGCTTCATCCATGTCGCAATTACCTGCTTCCTGGGCGGAACCGCCCTCGCCGTATCACTGGTCCTTGGCTCACCCCTGCTGAGCATGATCGGCATCTGCATCACGGCTGTTGGAGTCTTCTGCTCCATTCCAGTGTTCTGGCAGATTCCCCCCACATTCCTGACCGGCACAGCTGCGGCCGCGGGTATCGGCCTGATCAACTCCATCGGTAACCTCGCCGGATTCTTCGCCCCCTACATCTCCGGATACTTCAAGGACATGACCGGAAGCCTTCAGCCCGGAATGCTCGTTGCCAGCGCCTTCACACTGCTGTCAGGCGCCCTTGTCCTGGTCGCCCGGGCCAGGATCATCAAGAACGCGAAAGTAGCGGCAGAAGAACTCGCTCACGCACCCGTAGCTATAAAATAAAACGGAACCCTGTTCCGCACATCGGAACTATGGTTACATGGACTTGGCACTTGCCAGAACAAACAGGAGATCATCAATGTCTGTAACAGAGACCAACACACAGCGCGGCATCGTCAATGGCGTCGATCTGGACCAGCTCACGGCCACCATCGACGCCGTGCGGGGCGAGCGGACCCTCGGTGAAGTCACGTTTTCCGTAGAGGGCGAATGGGAAGACGGCTTCAAGCTTCGGTCCGCCACCGGCGCGCTCACCCAGGCCGGCCAGAAGGACGCGTCCCGTGCAGGTAAGTTCGAGATGCGCAGCGACGAGCCGGCCAGCCTCCTCGGAACAGACACCGCCGTGTCACCCGCCGAATACGTTCTGCAGGCCCTCGCAGGTTGCTACACGGTCACCCTCACGGCCAACGCCGCCGCCCGAAACATCGAACTGAAAAGCTACAAGCTGCAGCTCGAGGCAGACTTCGACCTGGCCTCATTCCTGGGCATTGCACCTGAAGAGCACCCCGGCGCCAGCCAGATCCGCGTCACGGTCGAACTCGATGCTCCGACGGCGACCCGCGAGGAACTTGAGGACTTGGTCGAAACGGTGCAGCAGCGGTCCCCGATCCGGGACACCCTCATCCGCCCCGTTGATGTGGTCACGACACTCGCGTAGTCCGACACCAGATCGACAAACCGCAGAATAGGAAGCGTTCGTGATGCACCGGGTATACAAAATTGATGCCTCCCCAATCGCTGTCGACCAGGCAACGGTGAAGGGTTTCCAAGAACTCGGTGTTTCATTCGAGGCACGGCCCTCTGCAACGGAGGCCGAAATCATCGCGAACTGCAGGGACGCGGATGGGCTCGTCGTCATGACCGAGCCCATCACGCGGACCGTCCTGGAAGCCCTGCCGCACCTCAAAGTGATTGCACGGCCCGGAGTTGGTGTCGATTCAATCGACATGGCCGCCGCAACCGAACTTGGGGTACAGGTAACCAACGTGCCGGACGGCAACTACACAGACGTTGCCACCCACGCCCTCGCACTCATCCTCAGCGGCATACGCCGGATCAGGGACTTCGACACCGATGTCCGGGCGCATGGATGGAACGGGCAGGAGATCGGCCGAACCATTCGACGGCCGTCCGAACTGACCCTCGGGATCGTCGGTTACGGGCGCTCAGGGAAACGGCTGGCAGAGATCGCGGCACCCATCGGCTTCTCCATCCGCGTTCACAGCCCACGTACCAAACCGGACAACACGGCTTCAACTGAGGTGAAAGCGGTGGGATTTGAGGAGCTCATCGCCACAGCGGACATCGTGTCGCTGCACCTCCCCCTGACCGACCAGACACGGAACCTCATCGATGAAGACACCCTGCGCCGATTCAAAAAAGGCAGCTTCCTGGTCAACGTAGCCCGGGGCGGCATCATCGACGAAGCCGCCCTGGCAGAGGCCGTCGGTTCCGGACATTTGGCTGGGGCGGCCCTGGACGTTTTCGAGCAGGAACCGCTTCAGGCGGCCAGCCCCCTGCGGTCCCAGCCCGCCATCACCCTGACGCCGCATATCGCGTATCTCTCCGCTGACTCTTTACAAGAGGTCAGCACGAGTGCCTTTGCCGATGTAGCCCGCCTGTTGAACGGCCAGCAGGTTGCCCACCCGGTCAACACACCACACACTAAATTCTTTCCGATGGAGGCAAGATGAACCACGATGAAGTGACCGTACGAATCCGCAGCATCGAAACGTTGTCCTGCGATGCGGGGTGGCGTAATTACCACTTCGTTAAACTCACGACCGAGGACGGCGTCGTCGGTTGGTCCGAGTTCGACGAAGACTTCGGCCCCCGGGGCCTTACCAACGTGATCGAGCTCTATGCCCCCCTCTTTGTGGGCGCCGATATCTTCAACCATGAGCGCACTTACATGCAGGTCGCCGCAACGGCACGGCCGGCCCCCTCCGGGCTGCCGGCAGAGGCATTTGGCGCGATCGAGAACGCCATGCTTGATGCCAAGGCCAAGATCCTTGGTATTCCTGTCCACCAGTTGCTCGGTGGCAAGCACCGGGATGAAATTCAGGTCTACTGGTCCCACTGCGCCAGCTGGCGCATCAGCCACCCCGATCACTATGGCTCGCGCATTTCGGACCTGGCCGGTGTCACTGATGCCGGGCGGGAAGCGCGTGATCGCGGCTTCGGAGCGGTCAAGACCAACATGTTCTCGTACGGTCCCAACGGCCCCAAGTCTTGGGGCGCCGGCTTCGGTAACCCCTACGAACCAGGACTGAACATCGATCTGAAGCTCATCAAGGACGTCGTGGCCCACATCGAGGCCCTTCGAGAGGGCGTGGGGGATGAGGTCGAGATTCTCCTGGACATGAACTTCAACGCCCGCACTGAGGGATACCTGCGTCTGTTGCGTGCACTGAAGGACGCCAACCTTTTCTGGGCTGAGCTCGACCTGTACAACCCTGATGCCCTGGCGCACATCCGGGAACAAAGCGGCGTCCCCATCGCTTCCTGCGAGACCCTCTTTGGAGTCCGCGAGTTCCTGCCGTACTTCAAACGGCAATCCTTGGACGTCGGCATTGTCGACGTCATCTGGAACGGCGCCTGGCAGGCAATGAAGATCGCCAACACCGCCGAAGCCTTCGACGTTAACGTTGCCCCGCACAACTTCTACAGCCACCTCTCGACCATGATGTCCGCTAATTTCGCGGCAGCTGCACCGAACCTGCGGATTATGGAACACGATGTGGACCGCCTTGAATTCGACGATGAACTCTTCACTCACGCGCCGGTTCTGCGCGGGGACCGGCTGCAGGTGCCCGGCCGGCCAGGGTGGGGGACAGAACCCATTGAAGAGGCGATCCTTTCGCGACCGGCTGTAAAACGAACTGCCTATCTCGGGATAAAGCGGTAGCCATGACAGCGCCCGGATCTTCGCATGTCAATACCGGATACTCTGATTCCATGACGACGCCCGAAGAGCAGGGGCCTGCGCTAGCTGGGGCCACGGACAGCATCCGAAGTGTGGAGCGGGCTGCCGCTGTGATCCAGGCGATCTCCGCCGCGGGCCGCAGCGGCAGCCGCCTGGTCGACATAGCCGCTGAAACCAAACTCTCCAAGACCACAGTTCACCGGCTGCTGGCGACGCTCTCCAAAATTGGCTGGGTCGAGCAGGACGACGATTCAGGGACATTCTTCCTGGGCATGCCCCTGGTTGGGTACGGAAGCGCCGCAGCAGACAGGCACGGACTACTTGACGTAGCTGAACCACACCTGCTCCGCCTCGCTGAACTGACCGGAGACACTGTCTACCTTTCGGTGCGTGCCGGCAACAAGGCCCTCTGCATTGACCAGGCCGTAGGGTCTTTCCCCATCCGCACTCTCAACCCGCGCGTTGGCGACCGGCTACGCCTCGGTACCTGCGCCGGGAGCCTTGCCCTGCTGGCATGGCTCGGTGACGATGACATCGAACGAATCATCCGGGACGATGCTGATCATCCGGGTGGAAATCTTGGCCTTGAATCCACCGTGGTGCGTCAAATGGTCGATGAAGCCCGGGCCAACGGATATGCGTATTTCCCCGGGCTCCTGATCCCGGACTCTGCCGGTCTTGGAGTTCCCGTCTTGGGATCGGACGGAGACCCCGTAGCGTCGCTCAGCGTTGCAGCAATAGAACCGCGCATGACCGAGCCCAGGCGCTCTCAAATCGTCGAGTGGTTGCAGCAGGAGGCTGCCGCCTTCTCGGAAGCCCTGATCGAACTTGATCCCCGCTTCAGCAACAGCAGCATGCGCCGCCTCAGCGTCAACAGCTGAACCGGTCCGCGATAAGAAGCGAACGCTCACTGAAACTGTTGCCTCATCGAAGCTGACGGACAAGCGATCGCGCAAGGTCCTCGTTGCGTGGGACGCAGCCGAACATAAAACGATGCTGGCCGCGGCCTGCGAGGTTTGGCAGGAGCCGAGGCAACACCCCTGGTCACTGGTGGCACCCAAAATCCCTCTGCCCCCTTCCGCGGCCAGCACGGCTGGCAGCCACAGGCTGACTTTTATCACGGGTGCCACGCCCTTATGGCAGGAAGACCCGCGCTCCGGAATAGACGCAAAGATTGGATCATAACCGTGGTTGCTGAAGCACTCGAGGTAAGGACCGGGCTGGGCTACTTCCCAACGCCCTTGCACCCGCTCGACCGGTTCTCGGAGGCTCTTGGGAGTCCCACACGGATCTGGATTAAGAGGGATGATCAAAGCGGTCTCGCGCTTGGAGGCAACAAGGTCCGCAAGCTCGAATACCTCCTCGGCCAGGCGCAGCGCCTTGGAGCAACCACGTTGGTGACGTGCGGGGCAATGCAGTCGAACCATGCAAGACAGACTGCCGCGGCCGCAGCCCGGGTCGGCCTTAAATGCGTCCTTGTACTCGGACCAGGAGCGCTCTCCGATGCGGACTACCGCAACTCAGGCAACGTACTTCTTGACCGCATGTTCGGTGCAGAGATCAAGTTCGTCGGTTCGGAGCTAACGCTCGCCGAGGAGCTCCAGCTCGCAGTGGAATCTGTCCGTGAGCGCGGCGAAACTCCGTACGCTATTCCCCTAGGCGGCTCCACCGCCCACGCGGGACTCGGATACGTCCAATGCGCACAAGAGATCATGGCCACGGGAATTGGATTCAACTCAGTCGCATTGGGTACCGGCAGCGGAGGTACCCAGGCAGGGCTTCTGAGCGGATTCCGGTTTTCAGGTGATACGACCCCGGTGATCGGCTTCAGCGTAGCCTTCCCGGAACATCCCCAGCGTGAAGCAGTCCACCGGCTAGCCCTGGACACGTCCGCCCTGCTGGGTGCCGATCAGGTCAACAGCCCAACGATGGACGAAGTCATAGTGGATGACCGGTTCATCGGCCCCGGCTACGGATTACCCACTGATGACATGTTGGACGTCGTGCACCTCTTGGCCCGAACCGAAGGAATACTTCTGGACCCGGTATACACCGGCAAGGCCATGGCAGGTCTGGTTGCCGGGATCCGGAAAAAGGAACACGGGTTTGGCTGCGCCAGCGACATCCTGTTCCTCCACACAGGAGGCCAACCTGGTCTGTTCGGTTATCGCGCGAGCATAGCCGGCAGAGAGGGACCGTAAGGAGTTCAGCCGAAATGAGCGGCGACTCACGGCAAGGCCTGAACAAGGCAGGCCAGGAAAGCCCGGTCGCCCCGGCTTTGCACGGTCGCTTGTTCACTAAAGATGCGGAATCCAACAACGAAAGATGTATTTATGAGCTTGCAACCCTGCAAGGAATGGCATTTGCTTCAAGGCGCGATGGTTGAAGTCCGGCTGGGCCGGTGCCTGTACCGCGTCGGTTTAGTCGATGCCGTTATGCCCGACGACTCAGGTATTTGGCTTGCCGCTGACGGAATCCACTCCAGAGAGTTCATCGAAAAAGCTCAAGGCTACAGTCTGTGGACCAGCTTGTTCTACTACCAGCCCGGCCGCACAGAGCATCAACCGGAGACCTCACGGACACACTGAAGCTGGCTGGCATCCAAACTTCTGCGATAGCTGGCCATAGAACTTCCGGCAGAAGGTAGTAACGCACGCATGCTGAGCCAAAATCATTCTGGACTGACCGAAAAGCACGAAGCGGTTCTTGTATCGCTATTGAAGCACCGAGCGGAAGAGATTGGAGAGTTGCTCGCCCGGCGCTTTCGGGAAGAAATTGTTGAGTACCGCTCTTTGCCCGAGGGATTCATAGAGCAGGATATAGCCCCGACCGCTCGGCAAAACCTTGAGGTGATGCTCCATGGCATCGAATCTGGGGAGGATTTAAATAGTGACCAATTGCTTCCTTTTAGAGAAAGTGCCATCCGTCGCTTTCGCCAAGGGATTCCGATTCAAGCCCTTTTACAGGCGTATCGGCTGTGGGGACACACTGTCTGGGAAGAAGTTCGATCGGCGCCGCAAACTCGAAATAATCCTGACTGTGCCCTGATAATCGCGGGTCGCATCATGAAACATGTCGATCTTGTATCAACGGCCGTAGCCCAGGCGTACCTGAGTGAAGCAGCCGGCGTGATGCACGACAGGGAGATGGGTCAACGCGATCTACTGGAGGCGCTGGTCGAGGGGAATGTGCCTCGAATTTCACGGCACGCGAAGCTGCATAAGCTGGAGGTTGATGGTCGCTACATGGTGGTGCTGCTCCGACGAAGAGCGGGGCCGGCGGCTGCTGCTGCATCCATCCGCGAGTCCCTTGACATTGTGAAACAACGGCTGTCAAAACCGCCATACCATCTGGCGTTGGCTGGCGTACGGAACGAAGAAATCGTGGCAATCCAGGACATTTGCTCACCTACAGGGGAAAGTTTCCGTGCCCGCTTCAATGACTTGGCGGCCGCCTTACCCGACTTCATTGTTGGTGCAGGCAGACCCCACGACGGGCTGGCGTCAATTGCGCGCGGCTATGTAGAGGCCCAGAATGCAATCACCTCGGTGCCTACCAGGCAAACAGAACCACGTGCTTACCTGTACTCCGATACACTCCTGGACCACCTGGTGCGCACCAGCCCGTTCCGCCATGATCTGGCGGAAGAGACGGTGGTTCCGCTACGAAGGCACGATGAGGCCCGCCGCACTTCGCTGCTGGCCACGCTGCAGGCATACGTCAAGGCGGACTTTAAGCTTGTGCAAGCAGCGGAGTCCCTGCGGGTTCAGCCGAACACGGTGAAATATAGGCTCCAAAAGATTCAGGACGTCACGGGGCACGACCCCTTCAACTCTGAAGATCTCACACTACTTGCATTGGCCCTCAGGCTTCAAAACACCGAGGACCAAAGCGATGTTCCATAAAAGCAAGGAGCTTTGCCTTCCGGAGCCCAAAGTCTGACTTCAAGGGTTTAGGAAACTGGCCGAACTTCTCGCCAGGATGCTCAAGTTTCCTATGCTCTCGTTGAGTATGGATACTTCCTGGGTAGGTTTTGGCTCATTGTTACCGACGCATCTTTACGGAGCAGCCAGAAGTACGGCTCGGGACGGCCGCCAGGAGCCGTGACGGCCATCCCGAGACAGGAGGCGCGGCCCCGCGGACCCTGTCGTAGCTGTTTGGAGGGGGTCAATGTATGACGGCGCAGCCCCGGATCCGACTTTCCGGAATCCCAGACGGAGGCTCACAGCCTGGCTTCATTCCGGCTTGCATATTTCTTGGAAAGGCTATGTGGCCGGCAATTGCTCTCAACACTCGGTCCGTGACCTCCCCGGGCTCACCAATGCCGTCGATCTGGACCAAAATCTTACGAGCGGCGTACACCGAAACGATAGGCCTGGTCTGGTCCTCGTAAAGATCGATCCGGTGCCGGATTACGGATTCGTTGTCGTCGCTTCGGGCGGACTGCTTTCCTCTCTGCGTGAGGCGCTGGATGAGGACTTCGCTGTTGGCCTGGAGTTCGATAGCCAGGTCAAGCTCATAATCAGCTTGAGCAAGAAAGGTGTCCAGCCTGTCTACTTGGTGCATCGTGCGGGGGTATCCATCGAGTAGGAAGCCCTTCTGAGTGTCTGCTTGGCTCAATCGCTCCACGACCATGGCGTTAGTTATGCTGTCCGGCACGAAGTCACCGCGGTCTACATGCTTTTGGGCCTCGAGGCCCAGATCAGTGCAGTTCCTGATATTGGTGCGGAAGACATCTCCGGTAGATATTGGAACTATTCCTAGTTGATGGGATACCTGCTCCGCTTGCGTGCCCTTTCCAGAACCTGGGGGACCGATAATAAGCATTCTTGACATAAGAACCCTTCTATTTCTTCATCGGAATATGAGTTTGAGCCAAGGGTTCTTGACCTGCCACATTGCCTGAGCAGGCAGCGCAACCCGGGATAATTGTGTACTTTGCTTTCCTGTGCTCTTCGTTCAGATGCTTTCTCCGCTTTTTCTGGGTCCCGTCCGTGCCCGAGGGTTTCTTCGGATGTGCGACCGCGGGAGACGGACGACTTCGGAGGCTGAAACGTCCGGTCTCACCTTCCCGGCGGGTCGGCGGCACTCGAGCTTTAGGGCAAGTTTCCCGGTGCCCAGTCGGCGGCTGAGTAGGGGTTCCCGTGGTCTGATAAGCGAGAGCATTGCCAGTTGATGGGCCTGGGGCTATTCCCCACGCCCATCAACCGGATGATTACCCATAGGAAGATATCGGCTCTCGACCGTTCTTCTACCCCATTTGGCTGGCTGGTGGGAGTACCGGGCATCGTAACGGGCGCCCTGACAGTGCCCGTTCCAGTTCGTCGGCGGCGCTGTGCTGGAGGCGGACCAGTGAATCGTCTGAATAGAAAGCCGCATGCGGGGTCAGCAGCAGATTTGGTGCTGACCGGAGCGGCGACTCTGAGGACAGTGGCTCCTCCTCAAAGACGTCCAGCGCGGCTCCGGCGATGATGCCTGATCGAAGTGCGGAATCCAGGGCGGCGCCATCAACAAGGGCGCCGCGAGCAGTATTAACGAGAACAGCGTTTGGCTGCATCAGCGCCAGCGTGTCCTTCGAGATCAGGTGATATGTCGACGGCAGCAGCGGAACATGAAGCGTCACCGCATCCGATTGGGCAAGGAGTTCAGCGAGCTCAACCAGGCGGATCCCTCTCCTTTTTGCCTCTTCCGGATCCGCCACAGGATCATAGGCGAGGAACGTGAAGCCAAAGGGTGCTAGCCGAGAGTGCACCGCCTGCCCAATCCTTCCCATCCCAATGATGCCCACAGTGGAGTTAGACAGGTCTGGCAGAGGGGAAAGCGCTGCAGGGTTCGTCCAACCTTCGTCCCTGACTGCCCTGTCATACATAGGCAGTCGGCGCATGAGGCTGAGGAGGGCGGCGGATGCGTGGTCCGCCACCGTCTCGCTTCCGTAATCTGGGACGCTGGCAATGCGGACACCCAGTTGATGGGCCCGGTCAACATCAATGTTGTCCACGCCAACTCCGTAGCGAACAATGACAGCGTTTGGGGCAAGTGCTTTCAACACCGCTGCAGTGATTGGAACGTGTGTCACCATGACCACGTCCGCACCCGCAACAGCATCCACGGTTTCCTGCTCTGACTTGCACTGGAACACTTCAAATACCGCGCCGTTGCTGTGCGCGACTGCCCGTTCGCCCTTGAGTTCCTTGAAGGGGGTATCTGTGACGACCACGCGCTTCGTTGTCTGGCCGGTACTGGCCTGGGGCGAATCTGATTCTAGGGTTTCCATGGATTTCTCCCTTTCTTGATGATGGTGGACTGCCCACGGGCGGTTTGGGCCACGGCTAGGGCAAGACGGGGGCCACGTATGGGAGCGTGTAACTAAGCCCCCAGAAAGCCGCGAGCATTACCGGCGCGATGAAAATAAAGTAAACAAAGGTAAACCCAACGACGTTGCGCGCTTTGAGGGACAGGAGCCCAAGGATCGGAAGCATCCAGAACGGGTTAAGGAAGTTTGCCAGGGCTTCGGTTCCGTTGTACGTGGTGACGAGCCAGCCAAGGTTGCTCCCGGTTTCATTGCCCGCCGCCAGGACGTAAGGTGCCTCCAAAACCCATTTGGCTCCTGCTGCCGGGATGAACAAGCCCATGACGATTGAGTAGATGCCAACAAGTGGGTGCAGCAGGCCGCCCTGGCCAGCTCCGATAAAGAATTCCCCGAGATAGGTCGCCACTGAGTGCCCTGTAGAGTTCTCGGCTGTTACAACGACAGAGGCGACGGCGGCATAGATGGGGAACTGGATCAGTGTCGGGCCCACAGCCGGGACGGCGTCATAGACGGACTTCAGGAACCGGCGAATGCGCCAGTGCAGCAGCAGCGCCACTGTCAAGCAGATGAAGATGTAGTTGTTGAGATTGGAGATCGTCTTGTCGAATCCGATGGCGTTTGACTGCAGAACAAGCCACCCAATCGACATGGCCACAATGATTATTGTCAGAAGGGGGCTGTGGGAAAGCCAGTCGCCGGGACGACGGTCAACCGTTGACTCATCTGCGTCGTTGGTCCCGATTTTTTCGACGGCGATGCCAAGGTCCTGCGCGGTACGCACGTTTGCCCCACGAGGTGCCGTTACGTAGCCGATCACCATGGCGGTTGCCGTCACGACGAGAATTACCACAAGGTTCTGCCACAAGAAGATGGTGGTTGAGAATGGAAGGACCCCGGCAACATCCAGGATGTTTTTAGGTGTGCTGGCCGGAGTGGAGTGCATCAAGGCCGGTCCTGAGGAAAGCCCGAGCATGCAAATCGTCGAGGTGCCCACAAGTGCTGCAGCAGCGGCTGCACGGAAGTCCATTCGGAGTTCTTCCCGGCGGGCAAGGGCCAGGACGATGAAGCCCGAGAAGATCATGCCGAATCCCCAGTTGATGAGGCCGGTAATCACGCTTATCAAAATGACAAATACAATCGCGGTGGGTCCCGTCTTTGGGATGTCAGCCAGACGATTCAGTCCCTTCCTCAGTGGCCTGCATGAGGCCATCGCGAAACCGGCGATGAGAACCATGGCCATTTGGTAGGTGAACGGGATTAAGTTCCAGTACCCGCTGCCAAAGGACTGGACGATTGCCGTGGGCGAGGCGCCGATGGCCAGTGCGGCGAGGCATCCGATGAGCAATGCAGCCAGGGCAATGACATAGGCATCCGGAAACCAACGTTCGGTAAAGATGGTGACCCGGTTGGCCAGGCGTTGGAGACCAGTTGTGGGTGTTTCATCAAGTACTAAAGAATCTTTCTCACTTACAGACACTGTTCATTTCCTCCTTGAAATGGGTTTCTGTGCACTTGGAGGCGTGAGCTGGGGAAAAGGCCGGCATGGTGCCACAGGAGGCGCTTTTTGCCGCGTGTGTGCCGGCGAAGCAAGTTGGGGCTCTGAATGGGAAGGCCGCACAAAGTGATAGACCTCACGCCTACAACCGGAAGGAGTCTAAAGTCATTTGGGAACTTAAGTCCATAGCTCGGAAAATATGTCCTGCTTTATCGCTCGTAAGACGCTGTGAACGGATTATTTCGAAACTATGTTCCGCGGTGGGGAACAAGGTGACCAGTCATTTTGCGTAAAACGCAAAGAACTTCTGTAAACGTTCGCGTTTAAGCGTAGGGACGCATTCGGTTCCCTGCTCGTACCGTGGTTTGACCGACGTCGTGACCTGTAACCCAATGAAGAGCATCAGGAGAAGTTTTGACAACCACATCTGTGAGCAAGCCCCAAGGATTGGTGTGGCAGCCCGGCCCCACCGAAATTGACCGCAGCAGGATTCTGAAGTTCGCTGCCGCCGCAGGTTGCGCGACCATAGACGACCTCGGCGCCAAAGCGTATGAAAAACCATCCTGGTTTTGGGGGACCGTCTCCGAGTGGTTGGAGCTCGATTGGCAGGAGCCCCCGACGGCTGTCCTCGATCAGCTCAGTGAACCTCATGCCACCAAATGGTTCATAGACGGCAAATTCAACGTCACGGCCAATGCGGTGGACCGCTGGGTGAAAGCCGGGCGAGGGGATGAAACCGCCCTCCTTTGGGAAGAGGAAAACGGCGAAACCGGGAAATGGACCTTTAACGAACTCGCCCGCGAGGTCGACCGGGTCGGCCGAGGTCTTTTGGCTTCAGGCGTGAAGTTCGGCGACACGGTGGGGATGCAGTTGCCGATGGTCAAGGAGGCTGCCGTGGCGCAACTTGCCTGCGCCAAAATAGGGGCCATCTCCGTGCCGGTCTTTTCCGGTTTCGGAGCGACCGCTGTGGCGGACCGGCTGAGGATTGCGGGAGCGACAGCCCACATCGTGGCCAACGGGTTCTACCGGCGCGGCCGGGAGGTGGCCTTGCGTTCTGAAGCAGCAGTCGCTTTGCAGGGCGTCGAATCCCTTCGCACGACCATCGTCGTCTCTTTGGTACCTGGAAACAGCGAACCTGCTCTGCCGGGCGAAGTACCCTGGGAAGTCCTTGGAACCGAAGACCCGGAAGCTCTGCTTCAGGCAGCTCAATGCCCTGCCGATCATCCCCTTCTCATCGCCTTCACCTCCGGAACAACGGGTGCACCTAAAGGCATTGTCCTGAGCCATGCAGGGTTTGCAGTCAAAGCGGCCAGCGACGTCGCCTTCAGCTTTGATGTTGGACGCGGCGACGTAGTCATGTGGATCACTGATCCGGGCTGGATCGTGAGCCCGCTAATTGTTCTGGGAGGCCTAATAGCGGGGAGCTCCGTCGCCCTCTACGGCGGGAGCCCTGACTTCCCTTCTTCAAATCGAATCTGGGATGTGGTCCGGAATCTCAACGTCACCATGCTCGGGGTATCACCGTCGCTGATCAGGTCTCTCATGACGCAGGATGCTGATCCAGCCGACATCGACTTGGGCGACCTGCGCGTGCTTGCTTCAAGTGGCGAGGCGTGGACTCCTGACGCTTACGAGTGGCTATTCGAGCGAGTAGCCCGCTGTGAACTTCCGGTTATCAATTACAGCGGCGGCACTGAAATTTCCGGGGCTATCCTGTCCAACTTCACCGCTCTGCCCATCCATCCGTGCGGTTTCGCTGGCCCGCTGCCCGGCATGGCTGCCGATGTAGTAGACACCGACGGCATTAGCCTGGGAACCGGTATGGGTGAGCTCGCGCTGCGGCGTCCCTCTCCAGGTATGCCAATCACGTTCTGGGGAGCTCCGGAGCGTTACTTCTCCACCTACTGGAATCGTTGGCCCGGCACTTGGTTCCATGGTGATTGGGTGGAGGTAAGCGACGAGAAGGTCTGGTACGTGCGTGGCCGCAGTGACGACACACTCAAAATCGCCGGCAAGCGCCTTGGCCCGGCCGAGGTCGAGTCCGTTGTCAACGGCATTCCCTCCGTGGTGGAGTCTGCAGCAATCAGCATCCCGGACTCCGTCAAGGGCGAAGCCCTGGTCGTTTTTGCACGGGTAGCACCGGGCGCCGCAGACGCGGACGACCTGGCCCGGATGATCTCCGACGTCGTGTCAAAAGACCTGGGCAAGCCCCTCCGGCCGAAGCTCGTCCACGTCGTGGACACGCTGCCCAAGACACGGAGCGGGAAAATTCTCCGGCGACTCATCCGCTCCGTCTACTTGGGGAATCCGTCAGGGGACACGTCCTCACTTGAGGACCCCAGCTCGCTCTTGGTAATCGAAGGTGCCAGTGACGCTTCGTAAGAGGTGCGCCCTGGTAGGAGTTGCAGAGATACCCCCCGAAAGGACAACGCCCGGCGTCACCACGCTGGAGATGATCGCCCGCGTTTCCAAAATGGCCCTTCAGGATGCCGGCCTGACCCCGGAGGACATCGATGGCCTAATCGTCGGGCCGCAAGTGGGGGAAACTCCCCAGCATGTCCCGGCGACAGTCGCAGAGTATCTGGGCCTGCAACCCCGCTTCGCCGACATCGTTGACCTTGGCGGAGCCACTGGCGCGGGAATGGTGTGGCGTGCAGCTGCCGCCATTTCTGCCGGCATGTGCGAAACGGTCCTATGCGTCCTCGGCAATACACGAGATCCTGGAAGCATATCGCGGTCACCGAACCGCAACCCGATCCGCGAGTTTGACGTCCCCTATGGAGCCAGCGGCGCCAACCCGGCGTACGCCATGATTGCCCGGCAGCACATGGCGGAGTTTGGTACCACCCCGGAACAGCTCGCACAGGTTCCCGTCAAACAACGGGCCAATGCCATGCTCAACCCTGCCGCGGTCTTCCACGGCAAGTCCATCGGCGTCGATGACGTACTCAATTCGCCAATGGTGATGTCGCCCCTGCGGCTTCTGGAGGTCGTCATGCCCTGCGGTGGAGGGGCGGCTGTCATCGTGACCGCAGTGGACCGGACGGAAGACAGGAAAAAAGCGCCTGTATACCTGCTCGGAGCCGGAGAACGCGTAACCCACCGCGCCCTGAGCCAGGCACCTGGCCTGACTACGTCCCCGCTGGCCCCCGCAATCGGCAAAGCCTACTCAATGGCAGGTGTTGGACCCCGCGACATCGACTTCCTCTCCATCTACGACTGTTACTCCATTGTCGTGGCTATCACAGTGGAAGACGCGGGGTTCTGCCGCAAGGGCGAAAGTGGGCCGTGGCTCGAGTCTCACGACTTCTCCATCCGCAGCAAGCTGCCCATCAACCCGCACGGCGGCCAGCTCTCCAGCGGTCAGGCCGATCTGGCCGGGGGAATGGGACACATAGTGGAGGCGGTCCGCCAACTCCGAACAGAAGCGGGGGACCGCCAGATTCCGAACCCCAACACCGCCCTCGTTACCGGGAACGGAGCAACAATGAGCGAAGAAGTCGCCCTCGTCCTAGGAGGTGCCAACACGTGAAAACTTCGTGGGAACCCACATTGATACCCAAGCCGGGATTTATATCCACGCCCCTGAGTTCTGCCTACTGGCAGCAGGCGGGGGAGGGCGAACTGCTCCTGCAATGTTGCAGGGATTGCGGCCACCTTCAGCATTACCCACGAAACCTCTGCATCCGTTGCTGGTCCCACGATCTCACTTGGCAACCGGCCACCGGCACAGGCACCGTTTGGACGTTTACTGTGGTCACCATTCCCGGTCATCCTGCCTGGAGCTCGCAGGTCCCGTACGTTTTGGCTCTGGTCGAACTCGAGGAAGGACCCCGGCTGATGACTAACATCGTCGGCTGCCCTCCTGACTCCGTTTATTGCGGGCAGGCAGTACGGCTTCGTCCCGGCAGGGAGGAGACAGATAACCAAACCCTGCTTCAGTTCACCCCCTCATCCACTAAGGCAGGACGCAGCTGATCATGCGTGTCAACCGACTGAACCGGCAGCAGGCCTTGATCGCCATCGTGCAGATCCTCGGCCTCGCTGTCTGGTTTTCTGCCTCTGCAGTAGGTCCTGCCCTGCAGCACGAATGGGGTATCAGCCCTGCCGCAGGTGTGTGGCTGACGGCATCCGTACAAATCGGCTTCGTGGTCGGCGCAGTCACTTCAACAGCACTCAGCCTGGCCGATAGATTTCGCCCCCATCTGCTACTCGGTGCCTGCGGCGCCGGGGCAGCACTCACTACAGCCCTTCTAGCAGCTGTTGTGGACAGTCTCGCTCCGGCCATCTGCCTTCGGTTCCTGACCGGTGTCTTCTTGGCAGGAGTTTATCCAGTGGGCATGAAACTGATGGTGTCCTGGTCTGAACCGGCGTTCCGGGGTAAGGCCTTCGGAATCCTTATAGGGGCACTGACGCTCGGATCAGCCACGCCACATCTCATCAGCAGCACCGGAGATCTACCGTGGCGGACCGTCATCGCCGTTGCCGCCGCTTTGGCAGCAGCAGGTTCCATAACGTCTGTTCTGGCCATCCGCCCAGGACCCTACGCTGAAAAAGCATCAACCGGCCAAACCCCCGCTATGCCTTGGCCATGTTCAAGGAACATCGTCCGCGCCTGGCCAATATCGGCTACTTCGGTCACATGTGGGAACTGTATGCACTGTGGACGTGGATCCCAATGTATCTCCAGGCCAGCCAGGCTGCCGGTGAAGGCGGAGCGCTCGAAACAGGCACGACGCTATTCATCGCGATGGGGCTAGGAGGCGTCTTGGGAGCGGTAGTAGGCGGATGGGCTGCCGACCGTTGGGGCCGCCCCAAATCTGCCGCAGTAGCACTGGCGGTAAGCGGAATGTGTTGCTTTCTGTCTCCGTTGATGTTTTTGACGCAAGGTATACCGATGCTCGCCTTTCTCATCGTTTGGGGAGCCGCGGTGATCGCCGATTCCGGCGTCTTCTCGGCATCGTTAAGTGAAAACGCGGATCCGCGCTACATAGGAACCGCACTCACCGCCCAGACTGCTATCGGCTTCCTTCTGACAGTAGCAACCATCCAATTCGTCCCCTTGTTCGCCGCAGTCGTTGGATGGCAGTACGCATTCGTGCTGCTGCTTCCAGGCCCACTCATCGGCGTCCTAGCAATGCACACCCTGGCAAAAATCGAATCCAACGCAAGAAAGACCAACCATGACACGCACTCAGACCCGCACCATGCCAGTAGTCGGACAGACGGCCCAGTTGTCGCGCACGATCACTGACAGCGACATCGTGCTTTTCACACAAATCAGCGGCGACCGCAACCCCCTGCACTATGACGTCGCGGCGGCCAAGGCATCCCGATTCGGCGAAATCATCGTCCAGGGCGGAGTGACCAGCGCCATCCTGAACGCCGTCCTTGCCGAGGAACTACCCGGGCCGGGTACCGTGTTTTTAAACGTGAACTGGGACTTCAAAGCCCCCGTCCGACCGGGAGACGTGATCACCGGACACGTCGAAGTCACAGAGGTGCGTGCCGACAAACCGATCACCAAGCTCCGCACGTGGGTCGTACGTAACGACGGGACCGTCGTCCTTGAAGGAAACGTGGTCTGCTACACCATGGACCTCGGTTTGGAGGAAAACTGATGGCGGCCAACACGAACACGCCTGTCCTGGTTTCCGCCGCACGCACCGCGGTAGGAAAGTTCAATGGAGGCTTCCGAGGGGTTTCGGCAATCGATCTGGGTGCAGCGGCCGTGGCAGGAGCCCTCGAACCACTGGGGGGACTTGTCCCGGACCATGTGTTCATGGGAAACGTCATCCAAGCAGGAAACGGGCAAAATCCCGCCCGTAACGCAGCGATAAAAGGAGGGGTTCCCTCAACGGTCCCGGCTATCACGTTGAACAACGCCTGCCTTGCGAGCATGACCGCCGTCAGCTTCTCCGCAGGCCTCATCCGCTCAGGTGAAATTGGCAGCGCGCTCGTGGGCGGATTCGACTCAATGAGCCGGACCCTTCACGGCATCCAGATGCGGCAGGCACCCGTAGTCGGAGACGGCGAAATTATCGATCTGCTCTCACAGGACGCCCTGCGGTGCACCCTGACTGGCCTAGGCATGGGCGCTATCTCCGATGAAGCGAACAAAGAACTAGGGATCTCCCGTCACACCCAGGATGCCTTTGCACTGGAAAGCCACCACCGCGCCGCCCGGGCTGCCGAAGAGGGCCGGCTTAAGAAGGAAATTACTCCCTTCCAGGGACTCCTCGAAGACGAAGGAATCCGTCCGGGCACGACGCTGGACCGGCTCGCGCAGCTGAAGTCCGCATTTTCAGAAGACGGGAGCATCACGGCCGGGAACGCATCCCAAATGTCTGATGCAGGCTCGGCAGGAGTCGTAATGGACCTGGCGGGCGCCCGAAACCGGGGGCTGTCCGGCATCGTAGAAATTGTGGACTCCGTAACTGTCGCCGGCCCTGATTTCTCACTGCACCTTAAACCAGCGGACGCAGCGCGGAAACTACTCACCAAAAATAAGCTCGCCGCTAAAGATATCGGCTTGTGGGAAATCAACGAGGCCTTCGCCGGGGTGGTCATAGCATCCACACGTGAACTGGGAATCGACCTGGACCGGGTAAACGTCAACGGAGGTGCCGTCGCGCTGGGTCACCCCCTTGGGGCTACGGGATTCCGGCTCATACTCACCCTCGCACAGGAAATGAGGGACCGGGAGGAGGAATTCGGTGTAGCCGCGATATGCGGAGGAGGAGGACTAGGACAAGCGATGCTCCTCCGACTCATTTGATGCTGCCTTCCCACCGGTGTGCCTAGCCTTTAGCCAAGTGATCAGCCTTGCATCCGGCGTCGTGTTTTCCGGTTGTAGGGACACTTCCTTCGTCGCCGATAGCCAATTTCCCCGTGCTGGTAGGTACGCAGCTAGGGCTGATACTGAAGCTGGGCGCGGAGCGCGTCTCCGGTTGGCGGCTCTGCAGGCTTCTTGGGGCGGCTCCTGGTCCAGGCTAGTAGCTGTGTGGAAACCGGGCCAGGCAACCAACTTGATGACGGGCTCGTAGCAAAGCGACTTGTAACTCATAGCGTCTCAAGACCGCGGTGGCCCGCAAGCTCGGCAAAAGATCCACGATTCAAGGGCCAGGAAGCGATATTCCAAGGCAATCGGTTCTACAGGGCCCGGCGGACCAGGTTCCGCTAGGCAGTAGTGGCTGCGACGCTGCGGGGGGAGTCCTCTGCGGCGCTGCCCAATAGTTCGGGCGAAAGCGTGGCCAGGTAGTGCTCTGCGTCAAGGGCGGCTACGGCCCCCGAGGCGGCCGCGGTGACTGCCTGGCGGTAGGTCGGGTCGGTAACGTCACCGGCGGCGAACACTCCAGGAAGGGCCGTCCGCGAGCTGCGGCCTTCAACGGCGATCGTGCCCTCGGCCGTCAGATCAAGTTGCCCGTGGATCAGGTGGACTCGGGGGTCGTTCCCGACCGCAATGAACACACCGCGTACCTCCAGGTTTTGCTGTCCGCCCGTACCGGCATCACGGACTGTGATGCCTTCCACTTGATCCTCGCCGTTGATGGAGATGACTTCGGAGTTCCAGACAAATTCGATCTTGTCGTTAGCGAAAGCGCGGTCCTGCATGATTTTGGACGCCCGGAGGCTGCCACGCCTGTGAACCAGGTAGACCTTCTCCGCGAAGCGGGTGAGGAACATCGCCTCCTCAAGGGCTGAGTCCCCGCCACCTATAACAGCAATGGTTCGGTCGCGGAAAAAGAAGCCATCGCACGTTGCGCACCACGAAACTCCTCGACCCGAGAGACGGTCCTCATCAGCCAATCCGAGTTTCCGGTAGGCGGAACCCGTGGCGAAGACGATACTCAGTGCTTCGTGGACCACACCTGACCCGAGGGTAACGCTCTTGACCGGACCGGCCAGGTCAACGCTTGTAACGTCCTCGTAGAGGACGTCGGTGCCGAACCTTTCCGCTTGGGACTGCATCTTTGCCATCAGGTCCGGGCCCATGATCCCTTCGGGAAATCCGGGGAAGTTCTCCACCTCAGTAGTGTTCATCAGATCGCCGCCGGCCTCTACGGACGACGCGATGAGGAGCGGGCGCATATTGGCGCGTGCTGTGTAGACGGCCGCGGTATAGCCCGCAGGGCCCGAACCGATGATCAAGATTTGCCTCAAAATTGGTGCTCCTTTTCTGCGTACAGCGCGAGGAGGGGCCGTCATTCGTACAGCCCTGAACGGGGCCGGCCCGGGGGAGCCGATGTACTGCCATCGCACCCTCTGGCGAAGACCGATCGAAAGTTGTCTGAGTGCCGTCGCCTGAGTGGCTGAGGCGCAGGGCGGTGTCCCAGCCACTCAGGGTCTTACCAAGTTTGAAATGCGGTCAGAGCTGGGACGGTGAAGCCGCGAGTTTGGCGTGGACTTCGGCCATGTCGAGCGCGGCGATGGCGTCGACGATGTTGCCGAGTTGGGGTTCGCTGAGAAGGCCCGCATGGGAGAACACCAGGACGTTCTCGCGGAAGCCCATGATGGTGGGAATTGAAGTGATTCCCAACGCTCCGGAGAGTTCCCGTTCGGCCTCTGTGTCTACCTTCGCGAAAGCGACGTCGTCATGCTTTTCCGAGACTTTTTCGAAGATCGGGCCGAATTGGCGGCATGGTCCGCACCAGGCGGCCCAGAAATCCACGAGAACTATGTCGTTGCCCTCGATCGTGGCGGTGAATTGTTCTCCGGTGATGTTGGTAGTTGCCATGTTTTTCCTTCCGGTGAAACGAAAGCCGTGGGAGCGTCGGGGGTTAGCCGAGGCGGGTGATGATGGGGACAGGGTTGGTCAGAGTGTCGCGGATTGGTGAGGTCGCTTCGAGTGCGCCGATCAGTTCTTCCAGGTCTTCGCGGGAAGTTCCGGGGCTGTCGATTTGGACGTCCACGGTGATCTGCTGGGCGCCCTTGCGGACGCTGTCGTCAATTCCGAGGAAGCCGCTGAGATCGATGTCGAAGCCCAGGGTCAGTGCGACGTGCTTCAGCGGGATTATCCTAGCTGCGGCCAGGGATGCCAGAGTGACCATGTAGCAGCCAGCGAGGGCTTTGAGGATGTATTCGGCAGGGCTGACAGCCGTGTCGGTACCCAGCAGGGAGACCGGCTCATCGCTGTGCAGCGTGAACTTACCGCGGCGCGATTCGTCGGCGATGCCTGCCTGCGTGAGGGGTCCGGTGATGGTTTCGGCGGTCAAACCTCCGGCTGACTCGCTGAGCATGCTGAAGGTGACCTTGCCAAGCTCGCGCTGTTCGGTGACGGCTGCCACTGTCGCTTCGATAGCCTTGAGGTTTGCGAAAGCCTCTGTGCGCAGGGTAGTCATTTCGGTCATGGTGTTTCGTTTCCTTTCATGTGTTTGTTGATGCGGTCCATCAGGCCTTCCACAGCTGAGGCGTGTTGCCAATCGGCCTCTCGAGGAACGCCGTCTTAGGAGAAAGATCCCTGGTATATGGGGTAGTCGGTGTAGCCCCTGGCTCCTGTGGCGCCTTCCCCGTAGAACGTGGATGGATCCGGCTCGTTGAGTGGAAGAGCGTCCTGCCAGCGGCGGACGAGGTCGGGGTTGGCGATGGCGGGCCGGCCAACGACTACGGCATCTGCGTGGCCGTCGGCCACAAGGGAGATTGCCTCGTCGCGGGTGGTGACGATGCCGAAGCCGCTGTTGACCAGGAAGGGCCCCGCAAAATGGGCCCGGAGGTTCTGGACAAAGTGACCTGACGGGTCGTGGTGGAGCATGCTCAGGTACGCGAGCTTGAGTGGAGAGATGCTGGCCACGAGCACCTGGTAGGCGGCGCGCGCGGTGGCGTTGTTGGCTTCGTTCATGTCGTGTTGTTCGTTTTCGGGGGAGATGCGGAGGCCGACGCGCTGCGCCCCGATGGCTGCTGTCACCGCCTTGATGGTTTCGATGACGAAACGGGCATGGTTTTTCGGGGTGCCGCCGTAATTGTCGGTGCGCGTATTGGTTCCGGGTGAAAGGAATTCGTGCAGGAGGAACCCGTTGCCGGCGTGCAGTTCAACGCCGTCGAACCCGGCTTCGATGGCGTTGAGTGAGGCGGCGACGGTTTCCTGGATAACCACTGGCAGTTCCTCGATGGTGAGGGCGTGCGGAACAGGGTACGGCTTTTTGCCCGTAGGGGTCCGGGCTTCACCTGCCATGGCGAGGGCGCTGGGCGCTACGATGCGGTGGCCGCCGGTGATTTCCTCGTGTGAGACCCGGCCGCCGTGCATGATTTGGGCGAAGATCCTGCCCCCTTCAGCATGAACGGCGTCGGTGACCTTTTTCCAGCCGGAGATCTGGCCTGTGGTGTGTAGTCCGGGCTGGCCAGGCCATGAGCGTCCCGCGGGGCCCGGGTAGGTGGCCTCGCTCACGATCAGGCCCATGGAAGCCCGCTGGCGGTAGTGTTCAGCCATCAGGGGGCCGGGGATGCCTTCGTCTCCGGAGCGTGTCCGGGTCAAAGGTGCCATCACCAGCCGGTTGGGCAGCTCAAGCCCGCCGAGGGTCATGGGGGAAAACAGCATGTATGTTGCCTTTCAAAAGCGCAGGGTGGAGTCTGCTAGGCCCTAGGTGGCAGACCTGGGGGCACCAGCTGTACCCCAGGACTTCCCGCCCTTGTGCCGGAACCGTGGTATTGCGCGGAGCCTAGGAAACTCCGGCGGCAGCGTGGGTGTGTGCTGCTGCCGCCGGATCCGGTGCGCCTTCAAAGAACTTCATGGCCATGAAGCCGTGGGAGAAACTGCCGCCGGCGCGCAGTAATGAAGCGATCATGACGGTTTCGGCCAGTTCCTCTTCGGTGGCACCTTCAGCCTTGGCGGCCTTGACGTGCGCTTCAATGCAGTACGCACACTGTGTGGTGAGGGCCACGGCGACGGCTATGAGTTCGGTGTTCTTCCGGGAGATGGCCTTGCTGCTGCCGTTCAGTACTTCCTGGTCCAATGCCAGAAAGGACTTCACGGCCTCAGGGGCAGCGTTCCGGAGGTGGCGGAGGTAGCGGTGGTCTGTGTGCTCGTGGTAGCCCATGGTTTCCTTCGTGTGGGAGGCAAGGTGGTGGGAGTGACGGAATTCGGTGTCCGGTTCCTGGTTGCAGGTTCGTTTAAGTCAGTTGCGGACTTCTGAGCTCAGGTAAGGGGCCAAGCGATCTTCGAATGCTTCCTTTGGCATGGCCCCAACGAACGAACCGACGACGTCCCCGTTGTCGAACACCCGAAAAGCGGGAATCGAGGAGACGGAGTACCTCTGGGCGAGCTCTGGGTTGTCATCGACGTTCACTTTGATGACAGCGACCTTTCCGGCCTGCTCTTGCGCCAACTCATCGAGAACGGGCCCCACGGCACGGCATGGCGGGCACCACGGCGCCCAGAAATCGACGAGGACCGGCAGGTCGTTCTGGAGGACATCGGCTTGGAACGCCGCAGTGGTTGTTGATCGTACAGACATGGGTACCTCTTTCATCTGTTGATAAGGGCAGGATTACGAACTCAGCAAGAAGGCTCTGCCGTGGTGGGAAGTAGTAGTGGAGTGACGCTGAATTCGAGGCTTTTGGGCGGTGCCAGGTGGTCACCCAGCTGGAACTTATAAAGCCGAGCGGTCAGGCACTTAACGGCCAGACCTGTTCCTGCGCGAAGCTGTAATCGTCCGCAGCGAGGAACAGAATCGGAGACCACCCTGCTCGTGGCGACGGTGAGATGCACGAGCGGACCCCGACAGCAATGCTGTCGCCGGCCGACGTCGCTCCCGTGATCCCTGCCGTCTCGACACCAGCCAGATCCAGATTCTGTAGCGATCACTATAGAACTCATGGGTTATACTGTAGTGGTTATTACAGAAAACGCAAACGACGAGCTTGCTAGACCAGGAAGGCCTGAGATGCCGGGAGGCCGGAAGCGCGAATTCGATGACCAAGAGGCCTTGCAGACGGCCATGGAGTTGTTTTGGCGCCAGGGCTACGAAGGCACATCCGTCGCTGATCTGACTAAGGCCTTGGGTATCAACCCCCCGAGCCTTTACGCCGCCTTTGGCAGTAAGCGGGACCTGTTCGAGAAGACGCTGGACCGGTACATGTGCGAACGCAGCGTTCAACTTGAGCAAGCGATGTCGCAGCCCACGGCACATCAGGCGGTGTTGCACCTCCTCACGGGAAGAGCGGAAGTGTTCACTGCCCCGGGTCGGCCTTTCGGCTGCATGACTGTCCAAGCTGGGCTGGCTTCCGGAGAGCCGCACCATGAAATAGTCGATCTCCTCACCGCCGCACGCGAGAAGATGCGGCAAACCGTGCTGGATCGGTTCGAGAAGGCTCTCGCAGACGGGGATTTGCCGGCTGGCACGGACTGCTCGAGCCTGGCCCGCTACGTTATGGCCGCAGTTTATGGCCTGAGCGTTGAAGCCGCCTCCGGGGCACCCAGGGAGGAACTCATCTCCGCTGCGACCCTCGCTTCACAGGTGGTGCCGAGGGCCTAGCGTGGCCAAGTCAGCCTTGTCACCGAACCCTGCCGGGATTTCGAAAATTTAGGCGCCGGGGTTTCGCCGCTTCTGTAGGGAATTAGAAACCAACGGCCCGCGCTAGGGATGCCACCGACAGCTCAAGCGGGCGAATGAAACAAGGGCGGCGAAGGGGCGCGTTACCGGCCCCCTTCCAGCAGCCAAGCCAAAGAGCCAATAACCGCGCCTCCGTCAACCTGCTTGGGCCGACTAAGTCGTGCTTGCTGATACCGCTGCCGGAAGTGAGGGCACTCTGAGCCGTCCATACCGGCGAGGCTAGCGGCTGCGGAGTGCGCCCGAGGGGCCGTGGCGGCCGGCTTGAACGCCGTACTGAGTGAAGCGGAGGAAGCAATCGCAGCTCGGGACGATGCTCTCATCGCTGGCGTCAACTCAAGAATCCACGAGGAGATTCTGCTTGCTTCGAACAGGTGTGGGCCTATTGGTCCTCAGCGCGAACTGTCAACAACTGGCAGCAGCTCGGTCGCTCTTTTCGCGCTTTCGAACGGCGTTGATCGAAGCTCCTGGGTTTGCCCGTAAGGGACGTTCTTGCTGAGGGTGACGCTGTAGAAGTGGCAATTGTGTTGGGTTACCAAGACTCCGTGATGGCCGATCTCGATGGCGTGGGCAATTGCTTGCTCGACGGCGCGGTCAACGTCTTCCCATAGCTGGCGTTGCTTGTCACCTCTGACTTCGAGGACATAAGTACTATCAATGACTTGAGACATTTCTATCCTTTGCTGGGATTTGGTGGACTCGCTCATTTGTCCCCGGGTGGCGTGCAGCTCTGGGGTGGTGTTCCTCTTGGTTCACGAAACCAAGGGATGAATACCTGAGCCACCTATGCGGGGTGAATCCTTTGGTTCCGGGAAGCAGGGACCGGACTCCGCTAGGTGGTGCATGCACACCTATGGCCTGACCATCAGTGACAACCTCGTCAGGTCTCGTTCCACGGCTCTTATCGCGTCAGCTCGCGACCGTATTTTGGCATCAGTCGGCTTTGTTCCTACTGGATCAGTCGAAGAAGACGGGAGTGGGGCTTCAGTCGCATAGGCCGAATGATTGGGATGAGCGAGCGGATCGTGGAAAACAATGCTTGAAGAGCTTGGGAAAGAGTGAGGCTTGAACTGCGCATCGACGGAGCTGCTCGGAGGGTCCTGAAGTGAACCGCTGGAGGTGATGTGTTTGCTGGTAGCCACCGTCTTACCTTTCCGAAAAATTACCGTTCGTCGTTGTAGTGCTCCTTGAACGCCTGATGATCCCGCCCGGGACCCGTATCCCGTTCCGCTGCACAACCGGAACAGTCACGGGTTTCGAAGGCGGGCGGGCCTGCTCAGTCTTGATTGCGAGTTCCCGCGACACCGGGCCGACTTTTCCCCTGGAGTGCCGGAGATAGAGGTTGGCGAGGTCGTGCCATTGATCCGGTGTGGCATGTGCCGCGCAGTCGTTGAGGATTTGCTCGATAGTGAGCCAGTTCGGGAGAGTCTCGATGGATGTGCGATAGTCGCAGAAGATGGAATCTGGCCTTCGAGCCCTGTAAAGGAGCGATTTGTATCCGTAGCGCCCTGCTTTGAAGTGGGCCAGCTGCCCCGATGAGGCTGGTGGCCAGTCCGCCCAGGCGTGGGAGAACGCGGCTTCGAATTCCGCAGGCTGGGGATCTATGCTGCGCACGCCAGCGGAGGCCAGCCCCGCAAAAAAGCCGTTGAGGATGTCTGCGGCAAGGGCATGGTTGTCGACTTCCATGTGGCTTCCTCACTTGAACGAATGCGGGGTCTTTCCCTTGTGCTTAATGCGGCGAACCTGTCACTGTTCCCGACGAACTACCGGGCTGTTATCGGGTCCTGGCGCGCGTGGACCTGTGGCGCCAAAGAACTTCGCTGTTCCTGGAAGGGTGCACTCTGAGCCGGGGACTCAGCAGGAAAATGCCTTGGTGTCTGATCTGCGTTCCTACCCTGCCGTCTGCGGGTGTGCACGGGAGCGAGGGTCAAGGGCGGCAGCGGGGGCTGGTGCGTTCTCTTTTTCATCTGATATCCGATCTGATTGGTGGTGGGAGCGAACCGCGCCGCACTGACACAGTGCCATGGCGGGGCGGCGCGGGCCGCAGTTTAGGGGGCAGTGGTTCCTGCTGCCGCAGGTCTTAGGCTTTGGCAATCACGACCGTGATCGCGTTGCACTTCGTCACTGGTGGGGGATGAAGGTGTACTTGTACTCGAGGAATTCGTCGATCCCAAGCACGCCGCCCTCACGTCCGATTCCGGACGCCTTAACGCCTCCCAGAGGCGCGGCGACGTCGGAGATGATGCCGGAGTTGATGCCTACCATTCCGACCTCCATCCGCCGGGCGACCCGGTGGGCTCGGGCGAGATCATTGGTCATGAGGTAACCGGCCAGCCCGTAGGCGGTGTCATTGGCGAGGGTAACGGCATCATCTTCGTCGGTGAACGAAATGATTGGTGCAACCGGCCCAAAGATCTCCTCTTGCATGAGCCGGGACTCGCGCGGCACGTTCGCGAGCACGGTGGGCGGGTAGAACGACCCTGCCCCCGAAGGGATGGCCCCGCCGGTGCGGATGTCGGCGCCACGGGATACGGCGTCATCCACGAGCGACTGAATGCGTTCGACGCTGGTGTCATCGATCATGGGGCCGATGTCCGTGCCCTTTTCCAGTCCATTGCCGACACGCAACGAGGCGAACTTCTCGGCCAGCCGGGCGGTGAGTTCCTCGGCGATGCTTTCGTGGACGAGAACGCGGTTGGCCGCGGTGCAGGCCTCGCCCATGTTGCGCATTTTGGCTGCGGTGATCTCTGTAACGGCATTGTCCAGGTCGACGTCGTCGAAGACGATGAACGGTGCGTTGCCGCCGAGCTCGAGTGAGGTCCGGATCATGTGGTCGGAGCACTGGCTGTGCAGCTTGCTGCCGACAAAGGTGGAACCGGTGAATGAAAGGTGGCGTACCTGTCCTTCGCTAAGGAGGGGTGCGACCAGAGCGCTGGAGCTGGAGGTCGTGATCACGTTGACCGTACCTGCCGGCGCACCTGCCTGCTCGAGAAGCTTCGCGAGGAACAGCATCGTCAAAGGGGTCTTTTCGGCGGGCTTGACGACGACGGCGCAGCCGGTGGCGATGGCGGGAGCGATCTTGCGCGCGCCCATGGCCAGGGGGAAGTTCCAGGGGGTGATGAGCAGCGACACTCCAACGGGTTCGCGGGACAGGACGATCTGTCCCCTGCCGCTGGGGGATTCGGCGTGCGATCCCTGTACACGCACGCCCTCCTGGGCGTACCACTGGAGGTAACCGGCGGAGTATTCGATTTCGCCGCGGGCTTCGGCCAGCGGCTTGCCCATTTCGGCGGTCATGATTGCCGCGAGCTCGTCCTTCGAGTCCAGCAGCAGCTTGTGTGCGGCGAGCAGGATGTCGGCGCGGGCGCGTGAGGACATCGCTGCGAAACCGGCCTGGGCGGCGTTGGCTGCGGCAACTGCGCGGCGTCCGTCTTCCGGGCTGGCATCGGGGATGGAGGCGATGGTTTCTCCGGTTGCCGGGTTCTTTACCTGGATGCGGGGCCGGTCGGGAAGGTCCTCCCAACGTCCGTTGATGAAGAGTTCGGTCTTCAGCCCTGCCGGGGCCTGGGTAATGGTGGTCATGACTGTCCTTTAGTACGAGGGGTGGTCTGGGGATCGAGGAGTTCGGCCAGATGCAGGCTCTTGCGGTCCGGGTCGAGCTGTTTGACCTGCATGGCACAGCTGAAACCGTCGGCGAGGACCGGCGTTTCCGCTGGGGTGTTTTTCAGGGCCGGGGCAAGGGCCTGTTCGGCGACTTTCATGGAAAGGTCGTAGTGGTTGGCTTCGAAGCCGAAGTTGCCGGCCACGCCGCAGCAGCCGGTGGCTTCATTGACGTTGGCCACGCCGAGGGCGGCGAGTGCCTTGCGCTGGACGGTCGCTCCGAAGGTCGAGTATTCGTGGCAGTGGGTCTGCACGGTAACTGCCTGCGGCACGACCGGCGGCTGCCAGCCGGCGTCGATCCATCCCTTTACCGCTTCGGCGAAGCTTTGGATGCGGTGTGAGACGCGTTCAGCTGCTTCGGTGCCGAGGAGTTCGGGGGCATCCTTCCGCAGTGCTGAGGCGCAGCTGGGTTCGATGACGACGATCGGCGTATCCGTGCCGTCATCAAGCTTCTCGACGGTTTTGGCCATCATCTTCTTGGCGGTGTCCAGCTGGCCGGTGGAGATCCAGGTCAGCCCGCAGCAGGCGTCGCTCTCGCAGGACACCTGACGTCCCGTGCCTTCGATAACGCGGGCAGCCGCCCCGGCCACTTCAGGGCGGAAACCTTTTGTGAACGAGTCGATGAACAACACCGTGTCTGCTGGGGCGCTGTTCTTGCTGAACGGTCCGAGCGCATCCTTAAGCATCTTGCGGGAGGCAAAATTCGGCATGGAACGCTTGGTGGTCAGGCCGCCGGCGGCGGCAACGACCTTGCCCAGGGGACTCCCCATGACGAGGTTGACGAGGGGGCTGATCACCGTGGTGAGCTTCAGCCAGCGCGGCAGCCATCCCAGGGAGAAGTGCGACATCGGCCGCATTTTGCCCTCGTAGTAGTGGGAGAAGAACTCGGACTTGTAAGTCGCCATGTCCACACCGGCAGGGCAGTCGTTGGAGCATGCCTTGCAGGCAAGGCAGAGGTCCAGGGTTTCGCGGACGTCCTCTGATTTCCAGCCCTCATCGATGCTTTTGGCACCGCGGACCATGTCCTGCAAGGCGCGGGAACGGCCGCGCGTGGAGTCCTTTTCATCCCCTGTGGCGCGGTAGCTGGGGCACATAACGCCACCGGCGTCTGAGCGGCACCGGCCCACGCCGATGCAGGCCTGGACGGCGTGGACCCAGGGGTCGGCGCCGGCTGCTGCAGCCTCGACGGGACGGAGCTCGAAGTGGGTCCGCCACTCGCGCTGGGGAATACCTTCGTGTGCCAGGTTGGCGTCCATCGGGTCGGCATCGGTAATGGATCCCGGGTTCAGGATGCCGGCTGTGTCCCAGAGGCCGCGGTAGGTCTCGAATGCGGTGATCATCTCGGGGGAGTACATGACGGGCAGAAATTCGGAGCGCGCGCGACCGTCGCCGTGTTCACCGGACAGTGAACCTCCATGCCACACCACCAGCTCTGCCGCGGCCTGGGTGAACTTGCGGAAAACCGTCCGGCCTTCTTCGCTGCGCAGGTCGTAGGTGATGCGGATGTGCATGCAGCCGGCACCAAAGTGCCCGTACATGATCCCGGTCAGGCCGTATTCGTTCAGGAGCTTGCGGAAGTCAGCCAGGTAGGCGGCAAGGTTTTTCGGGGCGACGGCGGAGTCCTCCCAGCCGGCCTGGGATTCGCCGCCGCTTGCCGGGCGGGAGGAGAGGCCAGCTCCGTCTTCACGGACCCGCCAGAGCGTTGCCCGCTGCACCAGGTCGGGCACGGCGCGTCCATCAACGAGCCGCCCGTTGGCGGCCAGGCGTTCAAGGAGCCGTTCAGCTTCGCGGGCTACTTGATCGGGGTTGTCTCCATCCAGGTCGACATAGAGGAATGCTTTGCCCTCGGGCAGGCCGAGGACCGAGTCCGGTCCGCGGCGCAGCCGCATCGTGTCAACGATGGCTTCATCGATTCCTTCAACGGCCGCGGGGGCAAATTCCAGAATGGTTTCGATATCTTTGGCTGCGTCCACGACGTCGGCGTAGCCCAGGCATACCAGCAGCGCGCTGGGCGCCTTGGGTACAAGCTTCATGCGGGCGCGGACAACTACGGCGCAGGTGCCTTCTGTTCCTACCAGCGCGCGGGCAACATTGAGCCCGTTCTCGGGCAGGAGGTTGGCCAGGTGGTAACCGGACACTTGGCGCTGGATGCGGCCAAGCTCGACGCGGAAGGCTGCCAGGTTGTCCTGGGCCAGCTGCTTGAGCTCCTCACCCAGTTCGAAGGCACGGGAGACGGAGAATGCATCGGCGGGGTCGGTTGCGCGAAGGCCGGTGACCGTGGCGGTCAACTGAGCGCCGTCAGACGTAATGACGTCGATCTCCACGACGTGGTCGGAGGTCCGGCCGTAGCGTACGGAGTGGTTGCCGCAGGCGTCGTTGCCGATGGAGCCGCCGATGGTGGCGCGGTTCTTTGACGAAGGGTCCGGCGCGAATGTGAGTCTGCCACCGGTGGCAGTCTCGGTCTCCCGGCTGAGGTTGGAGAGGATGACGCCGGCCTCGACGTCGGCGGTGTTGGTGGCTGCGTCTATGCTGATGATCCGGTTCATGTGCCGGGAGAAGTCCAGCACGATGCCGGGGCCGATGGCGTTGCCGGCCATGGATGTCCCTCCGCCCCGGCTGACCAGGGGCGTCCCGGTTTCCCGGCATGCCGCCAGGGCAGCGACGACATCCTGGGCATTGCGCGGGAAGACCACGCCTACGGGCGGGAGCCGGTAGTTGGACGCGTCATAGGAGTACGTGGCGATCCTGTGGCCCGACGTTTCGGCGGGCACGCCCGCAGCTTCGAGCAGGTCAAGGACCGGTGCACGCCCCGGGGCGGAGAGGACATTGTGGGTCATGGCGTTTCTTAGACTCCAGCTTCGGCGGGCACAGCGCCCACAACGGCGGCAACTGCCGCTTCAAAACGGGACAGGCCGGCTTCGATTTCGCCCTCGGTGACAACCAGGGCAGGGATAAGGCGGACGACGTTGCCTTCCGGGCCGCAGGTGAGGGTGAGGAGCTTTTGTTCGGTGGTTGCCTGCTGCACGGCGGCGGCGGTGGCGGCGTCGGGGGTACCGTCTTCGGAGGTGAATTCGATGCCCTGCATCAGGCCCAGGCCGCGGACGTTGCCGATCACGGGGAAACGGCTCTGGATCGCTTTCAGGCCTGCCTGCAACTGGTCGCCGCGGACACGTGAGTTTTCCACCAGGCCTTCTTCTTCCACTACGCCCAGGGTGGCGACGCCTGCAGCGGCCGCGACGGCGTTGCCGCCGTAGGTGCCGCCCTGGGAGCCTGGCCATGCCTTGGACATGGTTTCGGTGGAGGCTGCAATCGCGGAGATCGGGAAGCCTGAGGCGATGCCCTTGGCGGTGATGATGATGTCGGGGGTGGCGGTTGAGTGCTGGTGGCCCCAGAACTTGCCGGTGCGGCCGACGCCGGCCTGGACTTCGTCGAAGATCAGCTTGATGCCGTGCTGGTCAGCACGCTCGCGCAGGCCTTCCATGAATGCCGGGGGAGTGGGCAGGTACCCGCCGTCACCAAGTGCCGGTTCAATGAGGAATGCGGCGGTGTCATTGGGTGCGGTGCGGGTCTTGAGCAGGTAGTCCAGTTCCCGGAGTGCGAATTCGACTGCCGTGGCTTCGTCCCAGCCGTACCGGTAGGCGTACGGGAAGGCGGACATGTGCACACCGGCCATGAGCGGGGCGTAGCCCGCGGAGAACTTGGTGCCCGCGGTGGTGAGGGAGGCTGCAGCGACGGTGCGGCCGTGGAACCCGCCCTGGAAGACAACAATGTTGGGCCGGCCGGTGGCCATACGGGCCAGTCGGATGGCTGCTTCGACTGCCTCAGATCCTGAGTTGGCGTAAAACACGGAGTCCAGACCTGCGGGCAGGACGTCTCCGAGTTTTTCAGTCAGTTCCAGCAGGGGCTTGTGCATCACGGTTGTGTACTGGGCGTGAATGATCTTGCCGACCTGCTCCCGGGCGGCTGCGACAACCTTGGGGTGGCAGTGGCCTGTGCTGGTCACCCCGATGCCGGTGGTGAAGTCCAGGTACTCGTTGCCGTCGGTGGCGTAAATCCAGCTGCCGAGGGCATGGTCGACAACCACTGGGGTTGCTTGCTTGAGGATGGGGCTGAGGGAAGTCATGGGGGTTACACCTTCATGCGATAGTGGTGCGGCCAGCACCCTGCGTTGCCTCTAGGGGCGTCAAGGGTGCTGGCCGCGGGTTCGAGTAAGCCGGTGGCTTATTTGGAGGCGACGGTCTCGGAGACCGCAGCGTCTGCGAATTCGGCCATGGAGTTGAAGGTCCAGTCGGGGGTGATGTCAGCCCCGGGGTCGGGAGTCGCTCCCCAGCCGGGACGGTTGTGGCGGCGGTTGATCCAGACGCCCTTAAGGCCTGCCTTCCTGCCGGGTACATGGTCGTGGAAGAGGCTCTGGGCCACGTGCAGGACCTTCAGGCCCTCACTGTCGACGTATTCCTTCAGAGCGTCGAAGTTCTTGGATGCCGGTTTGTAGCTGCCGACTTCCTCGGCGGTGATAATGCGGTCGAACTCGACGCCCAGGCGGGCGTTGCTGCCGGCGAAGCTCTTCTTGTCGATATTGGAAAGGATGATCAGCTTGAACCGGGTGGCCAGCTTGCGAAGGGCTTCGGTGGAATCCGGGAAGGCCGGCCAGTCCGGGACAGAGGAAGCGAGCTTGTCTGCATCCGTGTCGGAAACGGGAATACCGAGCTTGGCGCCGGTGGCACGGAATGCCTCTGCCAGGACCTGAGGGTAGAGGGCCGTCGGCTTTTCCTGCTCCACGCGGGCTTCCTCGTCCGCGTACGCGAGCAGCAGGTCTTCGTCCGTCAGTTCCGGCCTGGCGGCACGGCCCCAGGGCCCGAGGACCGCGGCGATGCCGGCTTCCCAGTCGATGAGTGTGCCGTAGCAGTCGAAGCTAAGAGCGTCGAATTCTTCGAACATTGTGCTTTCCCTTTGGTGGTGTGAGGTGAGGATGCCGACATTGTCTGCACTCTCAAAGGTGGGTGAAACTCGTCGGGATTGGGGGTTCTTTAGCGAACCTTTCCGCCTAGTTCCATTGTGGTTTCACGATTGCCTGATTGTCAACAATCCTACGGAAAAATTATTAGTGAAGGATGTCTTTGTTGCGGGTTTCCGGGAGGGACCAGACCGCGAAGAGGGCAAGTGCTGCGCCAATGCTGCCCACGATCATGATGGCGTTGCCGAGGCCGATGCTGGCGGTGAACAGGCCGATCGAGAGCGGGCCGAAGGCGGCTACGCCACGGCCAACGTTGTAGGCGAACCCTTGTCCGGTTGCTCGCATCTGCGTTGGGAACAGTTCCGCGAGGAATGCGCCCAGGCCACCGGCCTGGCCTGATGCGAAGAAGCCCAGGAAGAAGCACACAGGCAGAGCAATCAAGGGCTGGGCCGCCGGGGTAAGGACGAACAGGACGATGCTGGCGATGGAGGCCAGGAAGAAGAATGTGAAGGTGGGGCGACGTCCGAACCGGTCATGGATGTGCCCGGAGATGACGTAGCCGAGGAAGGATCCGATGATGACGGTCCACGTGTAGGTGGCGGTGCCGACGACGCTGAGTCCGCGTTCCGTCTTCAAAAAGAGGGGGAGGAAGACAAAGACTGAGTAGTAGATGCCCTGGACGCCCATGCCAAGAACAGTGGCCAGGATGGTGGTGCGGATCTGGCCGCGGCTGAAGAGCATCGTCAGGGGCAGTTTGGCGCCCTTTTCCTTGGGTGCGACCTGGACTTTGTCCTTAACGGTGCGGCGGATCCAGAAGGCCACGATTGCCGGTATCACGCCAATGAAGAACAGGTAGCGCCATCCCACTGCGGGGTCAGTGACGGAGAAGACCCACAGGTAGATTGCGGTGGACAGCGCCCAGCCCAGTGCGTAGCAGCTGTGGATGGCGGAGAGGATACGCCCGCGCTTGTGGGAGGGTGCGTATTCGGAGACGAGAGCGGCGCCGACGGCCCATTCTGCACCGAAGGCGAGGCCTTCGAGGACGCGCCAGATAGCGAATTGGGTTACGTCCTGGGAGGTGGCGGTGAGGCCCGTGAAGATGCAGTAGCCGAGGATGACCCAGGTCAGCGTCCGTACGCGGCCGAAGCGGTCGGCGAGGACGCCGCCAAGGGCGCCGCCGAACGCCGAGGCGACGATACTGATGGCTGTGATCCAGCCGGCTGTGGTGGACGTGAAGCCGAGGACGGGTCCTACGGCGGTGAGCGCGAATCCGTAGATGGTCCAGGTGAGGCCGTCCAGGCCCCAGCCGATGCCGGCGGCGACGTAGGCTTTGCGGGCTTGCGCTGCCTCCAACTTATCCGGTGGTGAAATGGTGCTGCTGCTGGTTGTCATGGTCTTGTCCTTAATTCAGTTGGGGGCTAGGCGCCGCGGTTGTCGCGAAGGATGCGGCCTTCGCTCATGACGAGCTGGAAGGTGCTCTTGTCCTGCAGTGAGGTGATGTCGGCGAGGGGGTCGCGCGAGAGGACGATCAGGTCTGCGAGCTTTCCTTCCTCGACGGTGCCGAGGTCCTGGCTCATTCCGATAAGTTCGGCGTTGGTGAGGGTGGCGGCGGTGATGGTGGCCAGGGGGCCCAAAACCCGTGCTTTAAGTTCGAGTTCGTAGGTTTTGTAGCCCTGGTGGGGTCCCAGGACGTCGGAGCCGGAGGCGATTTTGACGCCGCGGTCCTTGAGGATTTCGAGTGCTTCGTAGGCGGTCCCGAGAACTTTTTTGACCATGGTGACCTGGTCTTCGGGCATGCCGCCGGCCAGGCCGTCGCGCAGCAGGAGTTCGTAGGTGGCGATGGTCGGGACGGCGAAGACGCCGGACTCCTTCATTGCATCGGCTGCTTCTTCGTCGACACCGTTGCCGTGTTCGATGCTTCGGATTCCGGCGGCAACGCAGGCGAGGATTGACTGGGGTGTGTAGGCGTGCGCCATGACGTATTTGTCCTGTGCCCTGGCCTCGTAGACGATGGCGTTCATTTCTTCATCCGTGAACTGGCAGTGATCGACGCTGTCGGTGGGGGAGGTGCAACCGCCGCTGGCCATGATCTTTATCTGGTCTGCTCCCCGGCGAAGGACTTCCCTGGCCGCCCGGCGGCAGCCATCGGGTCCGTCGGCCACGAGCCCTGGATGGTAAATTCCGTCAGCCTGGCGGTAGTCGTCTTCTTCCCGGGTACGGAAATCGCTGTGGCCGCCGGTCTGGCTGAGCGGGGCGATGGCCAGGCGCATTCTGGGCCCGTCGGCACTGCCTTCCTGTACGGCCTGCTTGAAACCGTAGTCTGTGAACCCGGCATCCCTGATGGTGGTGATTCCGTAGTCCAGGCATTCGCTGAGGGCACGGAAACCGCGGGCAGCGTTCACTGCCTTGGGAAGCAGGTGCACTTTATTCAGGTAGTCGCCGGCAGAGATGTGGGTGTGGGTATCGATCAACGCGGGCATGACGGTCATTCCTGAGCCGTCGATCATGGTCGCGCCAGCGTGTGAAATCGGCTGGCGGGACACCTTGACGATGCGGGAGCCTTCAACGTGGATAAACACGTTGTCTTCCGGATCGCTGCCGTCGCCTTTGATCAGCCTGGCATTGGCGAGGATGGTTGACGAGGTCATTTTCAGTCTCCTGCAGGAAATTGTCGGATTGTTGACTGAAACTCTATGAGCCGCGTCACGCCAGTCCTATGGACGCTGGACCAGTGATCTTCACCGCCTGTTCAACGCCCGTTCAGTTCCGGCCGCGCACCATGCTGGTGGCATGCGAAGTCAGGCGCGGGGAAGGAACCCAGGCTGCCCGGTGGTCAGCCGGACCGAGAGCTGACGTTCCCCATACACCGGCGTGAAATCAATGTCAGCGCCGATGGACGTTTCTTCGGCCCAGCCGATGGGCGGTTCGAGAGCGTCGAGATATCCGCTCATGCCCTTGATAAGGGCATCGCGTTCAGGGGCAACCAGCCAGCTGTCATAGGCATTGGTGTCCGGCCACAGGGAGCCGACGGCGATTGTGGCGGCGCTGTTTCTGGGGTGGGCTAGTGCCCCGAGAAGCAGTCCGTAGGGGACGGCTGCTTCGATGACGCCTTCCCTGCGGTAGTACTCCACCAGGGGCTCCAAGGAGCCAGGGGTAGGGCGAAGAATAAGGTAGGTGAGGATCATGTGGGGGCCTTTCCGGCATACTGCGCTTAGGACAGGGCGTGCTGCCATTTCGGCGCGTTGATCAGTTTGAGCGCTTCAAGCGAGAGCTGGATGGTGAGGCGGTCTGACCCCGATTCGAGGTTCAGGCCAGTGGCTTCTTCGAATTTGCGCAGCCTGTAGTAAAGCGTGCCGCGGTGGATGTGGAGACTGTTGGCCACGAGGTCCGGCTTGCGTCCTTGTTCAAGGTAGTGGGCAACAGTATCGATGAGCTCAGCGTCCGATGGAGCGAGGGCGGTGATTTTGTCGTGGGTGATGTCTGTGAGGACTTCAGGGGTTTGCAGTGCCAGGACCTTGATCGGACCCAGGTCATTCCATGCAGTCATGGGGGGAGGTGTCCTTTGGACTGATGCGGAACGAAGCGCTCCGAAGGCTTGGCGGTAGGAGCGGGCCAGCTGCATCGGATGCTGAACGGCACTTCCGGCTGCCGCCAGGGGCCGTGGACAACAAGGGGTAAGGTCGGCCAGGACTTGGATGTTGGGCGGGTTTTCTGCTGCTTCTATCAGGAATGCGTGGTGATCCTCGAATCTGCAGGTGACAATACGTGCCCCTGCCGCCAAGGTCGCCCCTCGCATCGGCTCGGGGGCACGGCTGCCCCCTGCCAGAGGATGCCCCGGGTGGTTGAGCGTCGCGGTCACGGCAATTGTCCACGCTTGAGCGGTCCGGTTCCCGCGGTCGAACAGCTCCACTGCTGCTGTTGACTTCTCGCTGTCAGTGCCGGTGAGGAGATGGCGCAGGTGCGCTCCGGCTGCCATGGCTGATTCTTCCGCCGCCTGCATGATGCGGCTGATCTCGCCCACCTGGGGGGACAGTGCGGTCAGTGCGGGCATAGTGCAGCTGCCGTCCGGATCAAGGATGCATAGGAATGCGATGATTCGGCTGCCTGTGTGGACTGGGACGACCCATCTGGACATTGCCTCTTTTTCCGGAATACCGGGAACGAAGACAGGTGCCGTGGTTCCCCCAACGCCGGCTTTCCGGAACCACCGCACAACCCAGTCATCCGTGTCCCGGCTTAACAGCGATTTTGACCGGACAGCGTCGATGATTGCTCCGGAATGGGGGCTGAAAACGATTGACTGCAGCTCTGGAGTAGTCAGTGAAACCGGGAGGCCAAGGATCTGGGCGAGGTCGTTCACCCGCATCTGCAGGTCATCAAGCATGACTCTGCTCCTTCGCTGTTTGCAGGGTGTTAGGCGCTGTGAACGAGGGGAGTCCCCGAGCCATTAGGCAGCAGACGGTCCAGTGCGTCATCCTTGTGGGCGTCGAGCCGAGTCATGACCAGCAGGTGGTCGCCGTCCCGAAGTGCTTCGGCAATGGCCCGGTGTTCGGCAACACGGACAGCCTCGTCGTCATAGCGGCCTTCAAGCCGGTTCAGGCACATCCGCGTTTCTGTGAGCAGGGTGCCATGCATCCTTGAGAGCCGCGGGCTTGATGCCATGGCCACCAGGGATTCATGGAATGCGATGTCGGCTTCCGACATCGCCTCGGGATCGTGGCTCAATCTGGCCTCCTCCATATCCCCAACGCGCTCCAGAAGTTCCTGGCCTGCCCGCTGGCAGTCGGTTGCGAGAAGGATGCCGACGGCGGCCTTTTCAACGGCAGTCCGCGCCTCATAAATGTCCCGGATGTCGGCCTCTCCGAATTCGGCGACGAAGACCCCGCGATTTCTGATGCTGACCAGAAGCCCCTCCTGAGTGAGGCGGTTAATGGCTTCCCTAACCGGTCCCCGGCTCACTCCCAGCTTGCCGGCGATGTCCATCTCGACGAGTTGAGCACCTGGCTGCATCGTCCCCTGGGCGATCAGCGATCGGAGCTGCGCTGCAATCATTGCGGGCGCAGACTCCTGGGCGAGAGGTTGCAGCCCTTCACGGCTTTTCATGTGTTCTCCTCAGCGGGACAGGGCGAAAGTATTGTCAACAATCATACTTGAGCGCCTTCGCCCTGACTAGAGGAATGTCTTATTGTTGACAATACTACGTGGCGCGAACCACAATCTTTGGAAGCCCCTGCTGCCTGCTCCCCGGCAGTACATCCTTCGGCCCGAATCCTGGCCGACCTCTACTTCAGGAGACCCATGTCTAGACCTGCGTTTCACTCGGTGCTGAGTCGCAAACCCATCGACGAAATTACTGATGAAGGCTCACACGGTGGCCTGCTGAAGACCTTGGGTCTGTGGCAGCTGACGGCCATCGGTGTCGGCGGCATCATCGGAGTCGGCATCTTCACACTTGCAGGCGTAGTGGCTCGGGGCGACGGCGTCAATCCTGCCGTCGGGCCAGCCGTCATCATCTCGTTCCTGATTGCGGGGCTTGCCAGCGCGGCAGCTGCTCTCTCCTACGCCGAGTTCGCCGGCATGATCCCCCGGGCCGGCTCTGCCTACACCTACGGATACGTCGCACTGGGTGAAATCATCGGATGGTTCATCGGCTGGGACCTCTTACTGGAATACACAGCCATTGTGTCCGTTGTTGCCATCGGCATTTCCGGTTATGCCTCCGCATTCCTCGCCGGCGTCGGGATCCCCTTGCCGGCTGAACTGGCTTACGCCCGGACCCCCGAGACGCCCGATGGAGTCGTCAATGTCCCGGCCATCCTCACCTGCCTCATTGTCACCTGGATCCTCAGCCGCGGCTCCAAGAGTTTCGGGCGTTTTGAACTGGTAGCGGTCGGCCTGAAAATCCTCGTCATTGTGGCCATCATCGGGATCGGCGTCTTCCACGTCCACGCAGACAATTTCACCCCGTTTATGCCCAGCGGCTTCGGCCCGGTCCTGGCAGGATCAGCGACAGTATTCTTCGCAGTGTTCGGTTACGACGCGATGAGCACCGCGGCAGAAGAGGCCGTCGACGGCAAGAAGCACATGCCCAAGGCCATCCTGTTGTCCCTGGCCATCGCCATGGTGCTGTATGTCCTGGCCACCGTGGTGTTGACCGGGATGCAGAAATACACCGAGATCAACCCGAAGAGTGCGTTTGCTTCCGCCTTCGATGCGGTAGGCATGCCAACCATCGCCACGATTATTTCCGCCTTTGCCGTTGTCTCCATCCTGACTGTCATGCTCACTTTCATGCTCGGCGTCACCCGGGTCTGGTACTCCATGAGCCGGGACGGACTGCTGCCGAAGTGGTTCGCCAAAACGGACGCAAAGCGCGGTGTCCCGCAGCGAACCACCTGGATCGTGGGGGTCGTCTCCGCACTCCTGGCCGGTGTCTTCCCCATCCGCGTGGTGGCAGACTTGACCAATATCGGCATCCTCGCCGCCTTCGTCGTTGTATGCGCCTCGGTCATCGTCCTCAGGAAGACCAGGCCTGACGCTCCCCGCACCTTCCGCCTGCCCTTGATGCCCCTCGTCCCCGCCTTCGGCGTGCTCGCCTCGTTCTTCCTGATGCTCCAGCTCCACTGGGACACCTGGCTCCGCTTCGGCGTCTGGCTCGTTATTGGCCTGACGATCTACTGGTTCTACGGACGGAAGCACTCCTTGCTGAACCCAGCCAGCCCCCGCCATGCCGTCCCGGCGGACTTCATCGATGGCGCGAAGTTCAGCAGCCTGGAAAGAGACAGGACGTGATCATGGCTAAAACTCCACAGCACACGCGCAGCACCTTGGCCGCCCTGAGCTGGCCTGTGGCGCGCAGAGAAGACCTGACGGCCGAAACGGGATCACATTGCCCACGCACCGGACTATGGTCCCCGGCGCAGGACGCTGGCAAGAGAATCCCGCTAAGCAGAGGAACCATGATGCCTGCCCGCGACGGCGCACCTGTCCTCTGGACCTACCAGGGGCGCATTCGCGCCCAAAACCCACCACCACAGAATCAGCAGGAGCAATCATGAGCCCTGAAACGGAAAACCCCGCCTCCACCCTCACGGGCAGCAGCCGCGTGAAGCGGGGCATGGCTGAGATGCTCAAGGGCGGGGTCATCATGGACGTCGTCAACGTCGAGCAGGCCCGCATCGCCGAGGATGCCGGTGCTGTTGCTGTGATGGCGCTGGAACGTGTTCCGGCCGATATCCGTGCCCAGGGCGGGGTGTCCCGGATGTCCGATCCGGACATGATCGACCAGATCATCGACGCCGTGTCCATCCCGGTGATGGCCAAGGCCCGGATCGGCCACTTCGTCGAAGCGCAGGTCCTGCAGTCCCTGGGCGTGGACTACATTGACGAGTCCGAGGTCCTGACCCCGGCTGACTACGTCAATCACATCGACAAGTGGAAGTTCAAGGTTCCGTTCGTCTGTGGTGCCACCAACCTTGGTGAGGCGCTGCGCCGCATCAACGAGGGTGCTGCGATGATCCGTTCCAAGGGCGAGGCCGGCACCGGCGACGTCTCCAACGCCACCGGGCACATGCGCCAGATCCGTTCCGAGATCGCCAAGCTCGCCGCCCTGGCCGAGGACGAGCTGTACGTTGCGGCCAAGGAACTGCAGGCCCCGTACGAACTGGTCAAGGAAGTCGCCGCTGCCGGCAAGCTTCCGGTGGTGCTGTTCACCGCCGGCGGCATTGCCACCCCGGCTGACGCTGCCATGATGATGCAGCTCGGCGCTGACGGCGTGTTCGTTGGTTCCGGCATCTTCAAATCCGGCAACCCGGCCCAGCGCGCGGCCGCCGTCGTGAAGGCCACCACCTTCTTCGATGACCCCGACGTCATCGCCAAGGCCTCCCGCGGCCTGGGCGAAGCCATGGTGGGCATAAACGTTGACGAAATCCCCCAACCCCACCGCCTCGCCCAACGCGGCTGGTAGAGGAGCAACCGATGAAAGAAAGCAAGTTTGCCATGAGTCCCTATGAGTGGACTGAACTGGATGCCGACCACCGCGTGACCGTTCACACCGGTGAGGGGGGGACCCTCTGCGGCTCGGTCGACGTGGTCGCCGACGACGCTTCCATCTTCTGGCTCTGGCTGGACAACGGAGGCGGGCGAGTTGCAATACACGAGGGCGATGACGTCAAGGTGTGGCGAACGAAATAGGCCCGGAAGCATGACTGGTCTAACTACTAAAAGACGAGGTTTGATGACTAGTCAACGAACAGATGCGGGGGAGAAAGCAGCGGCGATACGTCGTACCGCACGCGACAAGCTGCTCGAAGCGGCGTCCAGGAAGTTCTATAGCGCCGGGCTGACGGCCACCGGCATCGACACGGTGACCACTGCGGCCGGAGTCGCAAAAAAGAGTCTTTATAACAACTTTTCCTCCAAGGCGGACCTGATCATGGCGTACCTTGCTGCCCGCCATCAGGAGTGGATGGAGCTGTATATCCGCAGGCTCGCCGAGGCAGAGGAGCCCGCGGAGCGCGTCCTTGCAGTTTTCGATGCTTATCTCGACCATGCGAGGGCCGGTTATGAATGCGGCTTCCGCGGCTGCGGGCTCTTGAACGCTGCATCGGAGCTTCCTGTGGGGGACCCGGGCCGGGATGTGGTACGACAGCACAAGGAAGAGGTTGAGGCCATCATCGCCAGCCATCTGTCAGATATGACGACTCTTCCTCCTCTCCTGGAGCGGGGAGGGGCCGAACATTTGGCCTTCCTGCTCGAAGGGGCGATGGCGCGGGCAGGCCTGGAAGGTGCGGACCGCTGCCTGGGAGATGCCCGTAAGATCGCTCAGAAGCTGCTGACAGCCTAATGAGGGGCGCTGACGGCTCGCGCTGGGCCGCTCCTGCGGTCATAACGACGGCCACTTTGTGGGGTACCACGGGGGTGGCGGCCGCTTTCATCCCGCAGCAAAACCCGGTAGCGATCGGGGCTGCGAGCGTGGGCGTCGGAGGTCTGGTCTTCGCCCTGATTTCCCTGAAAGGTGTCCGGGTCGTTTTTCGGGCACCAGGAGCAGGACGGTACATATTGCTCGGGACTGTGGGGCTTCTGCTCTATATGCCTTTGTTCTACATCGCAGTTGCTCTGACCGGGGCAGCCCTGGGGACTATCGTTTCCATGGGTTCGGGCCCTCTTTTTGCGGGCCTGCTGGAATGGGCCCTGGACGGCAAACGGGTGACGGGACGATGGGTGGTGGCTGTGGTCGCAACTCTTGCCGGCGCCGGCTTGCTTCTCGCGGCCAGGACACCGGCCGGGCTGGAAGGTTCGGACGGCAGTAGCTGGCTTCTGCCCGGGCTTGTCGCGGCCTTGGTTTCAGGGGTTACCTACGCGCTGTACGCGTTTGCTACAGGTCGCCTCATCGGGCCCTGCGTCGAAAGGCCCGGGGGCCTTGCCCACGGTGCCGTCGTGGCCTCGATCCAAGGAACTGCGTCGTTGCCCATGCTGGCATTGCTGTTCCTGACTGGTGAGCAGACGTTTTCAGCACCTGTATGGCCAGTTCTGCTCTATCTGGCGCTGATTCCGACAGCATTGGGCCACCGGCTCTTCGCCTACGGGCTGGCACGGATGAAGGCCTCCACCGCAACCCTGTACACGGTACTGGAGCCCGTAGTGGCCACGGTCCTCGCTGTACTCCTTCTGGGCGAAGGATTCCGGCCGGAAGGCTGGATCGGGTTTCCGCTGGTCGTCGCAGGGCTCGTCCTCGTCAGCACCGCGGCACCCCACGAACGGGGTGTCTTCGATAACCATTCACGGCCGAAGGAAGCGGAGGTGTCTCCATGACCAACAGGTTTGCAGTCCAGCGTTCAGCGATCGTCACCGGAGCAACCTCAGGTATCGGCACAGCCATAAGTCGGATGCTGTACGAGCAGGGATACCACGTGCTGCTGAATGGTCGCTCGAACGCCAAGGGAAAACAACTGGCCGAATCGCTTGGAAGACGGGCACGTTTCTTCGCGGCAGACCTGACGGAGGCAGGCACTGCTGGACGTGTGGTCGAAGAAGCCCTGGCTTTCGCTGGCCGGGTGGACGTTCTCGTGAATAACGCCGCTATCGACTACACCGAAGACCTGCTTCAGTCACCGATGGAAGATGTCCGGCGGGTCTTTGAGGCGAACACAATTGCCCCGATTGCCATGCTTCAGACCGCTGCTGCGGCCATGAAAGACAGCGGCAGCGGCGGGTCGATCGTAAACATCACATCGAGGCTCGCCTCGGTGGGGGTCCCCTCGATGGGAATCTATGCGGCATCCAAGGGCGCGCTCCTCGCACTTACCAAGTCCGCCGCCGTCGAACTTGCCCCCTACAACATCCGGGTCAACGCCGTGGCACCCGGTATGACCCGCACGCGTCTTTATGAAGAGTGGCTTGCCGGTTTGCCGGACCCCGGCCCCGTCGAAGACCAGGTCACCTCGGGCATTCCGTTGGGCCGCATCGCCGAGGCGGCGGACGTTGCTGCAGCAGTTGCCTTCCTGGCCTCTGAGCAGGCGGCCTACATCACGGGAACATCCATTCCGGTTGACGGAGGGTACACGGCAACGTGAATGCCCATATCGACCGCATGGGGACTCAAACCAGAAGAAAAGCACAGGAGGAATCACATGATTGAATACGCAGATTTTCAGAAGGTCGACATCCGGGTAGGAGAGATTGTTCGGGCCGAAGAGTTCCCGGAGGCCCGGAAACCGGCCTATAAGCTTTGGATCGATTTAGGGAGTGAGCTCGGTGTGAAACAGTCCAGCGCTCAGCTGCCGGCTAACTACGCCCTGGATGAGCTGACTGGGCAGCGTGTGATGTGCGTGGTGAACCTGCCACCTCGGCGTATAGGGCCGGTGATGTCCGAAGTCCTGACGCTGGGGGTGCCCGATGCCGAAGGCGAGTGCATTCTGGTCGTCCCCGACAAGGCTGTTGAAGCCGGCGGCCGGCTCTATTAGGAACATGCGAAGGGACCCCACCGGGCATCGCCGGTGGGGTCCCTTCGCATCCTACGATTACCTCAGGCGGCCGAATTGGGCAGGACTCCGGAGCGGCTGAGTAAAGCTCGCGTTTTGGGGTGCTCCGGCTGCGTGAAAATTCGTTCAGGTGGGCCCTGTTCCACGATCACCCCGTGGTCCATGACGACAATACGATCTGCGATGTCCCGGGCAAACTGCATCTCATGGGTCACGATGACCATGGTGGTGCCCTGCTCGGCGATCTTCTTGATGACAGCAAGCACTTCGCCCACCAGTTCCGGGTCCAAAGCGGAAGTTGGCTCGTCAAAGAGCATCACGCTTGGTTCCATCGCCAGAGCCCTGGCGATGGCGACTCTTTGCTTCTGCCCGCCGGAGAGTTTGCTGGGATAGTTTTCGGCACGGTTTTCCAAGCCGACAAGCCGAAGTTGAGGCAGGGCTATTTCTCTGGCTCGGGCGGTGCTCAGGCCTTTGACGTCGCGGAGGGGCGCCATAACGTTGCCCAGCGCCGTCTTGTTCAGAAACAGGTTGAAGTGCTGAAAGACCATGCCAATGTCGGTGCGTTTTTTCGCGGTAAGGGAAGGTTTTTCGGCGATGAGCTGCCCGTCGCGCTCCTCGTAGCCGACCAGGTGGTCATTTACCAGGATCCGGCCGTTATCGATAGTTTCGAGTTTATTGATGCAGCGCAGCAAGGTGCTTTTACCGGAGCCACTTGAACCTAGGATAACGACGGTCTCTCCCCGCTGGACGTCGAGGTCGACACCTTTGAGGACCTCAATGCGCCTCTCCAGCGGCTGGCGCGAAGTGACTTTCTGCCACAGGGTTGCTTTGGGAGTCAGTACGAATGTCTTATGTACATCGCGAATTTTGATGACGGCCGTTTCAGGCATTGGCGCGGACCTTTCGTTCCAGGAGAACCACTGCTCGTGAGAGTGGAAGGCTGATGATCAGATAGAGCAGGGCTGCAGCTGTGTAGATTTCCGTTGTCTGAAAGGTCTGACTGTTCAGCATGTTTGCCGTCTTGAGGATTTCGGCGACCGCGATAACAGAGGTCAATGCCGTGTCCTTGATGAGTGAGATGAAGTAGTTCCCGATCGGTGCCATCGACACCACAAAGGACTGGGGGATTACAACTCGCCAAAGGGCGCTGGTGGGCGTGTAGCCCAACGACAGGGCCGCCTCGGTCTGCCCGTGCTCCACGGAAAGAATGGCCGAACGGAACACCTCAGAGAGGTACGCGGCGTAATTCAAACCCAGCCCAATGATTCCGGCAGGAACCGGTTCGATCTCCATTCCGATGCTGGGCAGGACGAAGAATATGTAGACCAGTTGGACAAGGAGGGGAGTTCCCCGCATCACCTCCACGAAGCAGGTCGCGACAGTTTTGAGGGGTTTGGAGTTCGACAGCCGGGCCAGAGCTATCAGCAGTCCCAGGACTAGGGCAAGGGCCATGGCACCGAAGGCCAGCTGGAGAACGACGGGAACGCTGGAGAGCAGCTGCGGAAACACTGCAATCGTGCTGGTGATGAAGTCCATTACTTACTTCCAAATTCTGATAGTGGTCACGGGGGAGGGCCGCTGGGTGGCGGCACTCTCCCGGAGTGTTTACTTGGAAGCGTTTTCCTCGCCGAGGCCATACTTCTTGAGGATTTCCAGGTACTTGGGCGACTTCTTCAGTTCCACCAAACCTGCGTTCAGATCCGCCAGCAGCTGCGTGTCTTCCTTGCGCACGCCCGCGCCGATGATGCCCTGGAAGTGCGGTTCGTAGGGGGAGACGAGCTTGATCTTGGAGTTCGGCTTTTGAACCAGGCTGTAGCCAATGACAGCGGAATCAGTGAAGGCAGCGTCAACCTGGCCGTTTTCGACCGCGGTGATCAGTGCCGCCTGGGTATCAACGAACTTCACGTCGCTGCCGCCGAGTGTTTTGACCCATTCGCCGTAAACGGTGCCGGTCTGGGCGCCGATGACCTTGCCTTTAACATCTTCCTTGGACGTCAGGGTTGAGCCGGCCGGAACGATCATTCCTTCAGGCTGCAGGTAGAGGGGATCGGTGAAGTTGATCTGCTCCTTCCGTTTATCCGTGATGAACATTCCGTCGACGATGATGTCGGCCTTCTTTGCCGTGAGTGCCGGGATCAGGGTTGCGAAATCTGTGACGAAGGTCTTGATCTTCCAGCCCTTGGCTTCTGCCACGGCGCTGAGCATTTCTCCGTCAAGGCCGGAAAGGGATTCCGAGCCCGATTCGGTGAACGCGAAGGGCGCTTCGTTTCCGATGCCGATGGTGACGGTTTTCTTTTCCGTTGAAGCCGTCGGGGCAGCAGCTGAGCATGACGTCAGTGCCAGAGCTGCAACTGCTGCTGCTGCTGCTGCCAGGACCGTCCGGCGTGTGGCCTGAGGGGAGTACTTTTTCATGAATTGCCTTCCTGGTGGGGTGATGCGAACAAATTGAGGTGGGAGTGAAGTAGCAGGCGTAAGTCCGGGCGCGGGAAGAGGGCAGGGGCTATCGCGGCAAGGTCCTGCCCCGTGTGGACGCCGGCTGAAGAGCGCACAAAAGGCACAGGGTGGGAAAGGGGCTGCCCAGGTTCAGGGGGCAGTAACGGTTACCGGCAGGAGGAGTTTGGCCGGGATTGCTCTAATGCCTGGCAGGAGGAGAGGAAGAGGTGCCAGCCGGTTAGGGCGTTTCGACAGGACTGCTGAGGAAGGTCTCTGCATCGTCAAGGTGTGCGGCCCAAAGATGCAGTGCTTGATCGGTGTCGCCACTGGTCAAGGCTTGCAGTAATTCGGTGTGCTCATCATGCAGGGCGGATATCCGGGCATAGCGGGGCCTAAGGAGGGCCAGGAGTAGGCGAATTTCCGTTGAGATGGTTTGGAAGAGGGCGCTGAGCCTAGGGGAGCCGGCCGCCGCGACAACAGCTGCATGGAATCCCATGTCAGCTTCAGCCGCAGTTTCCCAATCGCCGTCATCTTTGACGTCAAGGAACTTATCAAGCGACAGCTGCACCGCAGCGGTGTTTGCCCCCTTGCAAACAGAGCGGACTGCCTCAAACTCTATGAGCCGCCGCACTCGGAAGATATCGGCAACGTCGTCGAGGGAAAACTGCCTTACCTTCGCGCTCTTGCCGTTTTCGCGGACAAGCAAGCCGCTCGCGATAAGGGCCTGAACCGCAACGCGAGCGGTGGGCCGGGCCACTCCAAGTTGCTGTGCGACGTGGGTGTCCTTTACGTCGGCCCCAGCCGGGTAATCTCCGGCGAGGAGGCTCCGCTCAAGTCGGAGGCGGACAGCATCCGCAACAGTTACTGTGTCGATAGTCACAAGCCAAACTGTATAACAGTTATACGCACTTGCCTAGTGGGGAATTGAACGCGCGTCGAACGGGCGGTGACGATCACTAATCCCCCGTCCATAGGTATGGCGTGATGCGGCTCATAGAGTTTCAGTCGACAATCCGACAATGTCCCTGCATAGTGGCGGGGCAGGCCATCGTCATATCTCGTTCTCGATTGCTCTATTCACGCTGCCATGTGGGATTGCCACCATCTGATTCGACTACATTCAGCTTGCAGCTGCTCTTGAAGGAGCCCATGTGTCCCTATCTGCCCGGCTAGACCGCCTGCCCTTGAGCAGGCCGCATTACGCCCTGCTGTTGATTGGAGGGCTTGGTTACACATTCGACGGAATGGATAACGCTGTCGTCGCCTTCCTGCTGCCCGACGTCAAAGCAGCTTTTGGGCTATCCTCGCCCCAGCTTGGGCTGGTGGCCTCGGCGGCCCCGTTCGGTTACCTGTTCGGCGCGTTCCTCGCCGGGTACCTGGGAGACAAACTGGGCCGAAAAAGGGTGATGATGTACTCCCTGGCCTTGTACGCGGTGGCTTCGCTGATTGCTGCGGTTTCGTGGAACTTCGAAGTTTTCCTCATCATGCGCATACTTGCCGGCTTGGGTGCTGGAGCTGAAAGCGCCATCATTGCCCCGTTCCTTTCCGAGTTTGTGCCCAGCCACAAGCGCGGCTGGTTCCTCGGTGCGTTGGCCGGATTCTTCTCCTTCGGCTTCGTCGCCGCCGCCCTGATTGGACGCTTCATCGTCCCCGCCTTTCCTGACGGATGGCGGTGGGCCCAGGTGATTACTTTCCTTCCAGTTGTCATGTTGCTCTGGTGGCGGCGCGCACTCCCTGAATCTCCCCGCTTTCTAATGAACGCAGGAAGACACGAGGAGGCCGAAAGGGTTGTCGTTTCCTTCGAAGACAAGGTCCTGGCCTCCACTGGTAAGGCATTGCCGCAGGTCGACCCGAATCACGCCGAAGAGCCGGAACCAGAGAAGTTCTCCCTGGGCAAAGCCATCAAGTTCCTGTGGGGTCCCAAGATGCGTCGCATCACCTCAGTGACCTGGCTGATCTGGTTCGTCATCACCTTTTCCTACTACGGCTTCTTCTCCTGGATACCGACACTGCTGATCAGCAAGGGCCTCACCGTCACAACGAGCTTCACCTTCTCGCTGTACATCTACCTTGCGCAGATACCGGGCTATTTCAGCGCAGCATGGGTCAACGAAAAACTTGACCGTAAGTACACCATTGCCATCTACCTAATCGGCTCCGCCGCAAGCGCCTTCTGGTTAAGCTCCATGACAGACCCGGCACTGATTACGGCCGCGGGCATCGCCCTGTCCTTCTTCCTCAACGGCACCTACGCCGGCCTCTACGCCTACACCCCTGAGGTGTACCCGACGTGGCTCCGCGCCACCGGCGTCGGCCTCAGCTCGTCCTTCGGCCGGGTCGGATCAATCACAGCTCCTCTCCTGATCGGAATCTTCGCGGCCCAGTGGGGATTCGTCGGCGTATTTGGTATGACGACCGCAGTGCTTTCAGTAGGCGTGATATGCACACTGCTCTTCGCAGTGCGCACAAAGGGCCGGTCCTTGGAAGACATTACGCTCAGCGAAATCCAAGACAAGGTCGTTGCCAAACGGTGAGGACTGGCCCCTCCTGCTCCGGCGGAGCGGGCGAGCCCAGAAGCACCACACCGAAGGTAGGCGCTGAAGCCCAGCGGACTCCGTGAGACAGAGAATGTGGGCTGCCGAGCTGGGATCAGCCGGCAGCCCACATTCTCTTCCGTCCGAGGTGGCAGCAGAGCACTGAACGGAAACTCCGATGACTGGAGGCAGCTGCTGGCGTTATCCTGTCCGGCACAAGGTGTAGTGAAGTCGCACCGCTCATCCCTCAGCCCCCAAAGCGGAAGCACACGTTTGCTCCTCCCACTCGATAACTCCATTCTGCTCACACAGATTGTTCCGCTGTAGAGTGCAGACCCAGCCCGAAAAGAACTGAAAATGCTGCTTGTAGCTGTCCCCAACAAGGGCTCCTTGTCCGAAGCCGCCTCCGCGATGCTCTCTGAAGCCGGCTATCGCCAGCGCAGGGACACCCGCGAGTTGGTCCTGGTAGACCGGGACAACGACATAGAGTTCTTCTTCCTCCGCCCCCGCGACATAGCTGTTTACATTGGTCAAGGAACGCTCGACCTCGGCATCACCGGCCGGGATCTCCTGCAGGATGCCGAAGTGGAAGCCGAAGAACTGCTTCCCTTGGGATTCGCCGCGTCCACCTTCCGCTTCGCCGGACCGGTGGGGCACTTCGCCTCGGTAGAGGAACTCAACGGCAAGAGAGTCGCCACGACGTACGACAGGCTGCTGCACCAGTACCTGACCGAACGCGGCATCAACGCGAGGGTGGTCCGCTTGGACGGCGCAGTAGAATCGTCCGTCCGGCTGGGCGTGGCCGACGCCATCGCCGACGTCGTGGAAACCGGCAACACGCTCAAAGCGGCGGGGATGGAAATATTCGGCGAACCGATTCTCAGGTCTGAGGCCGTCCTTATCAGTCGGGCAGGTGAAGGCGGCGCCGCGCCCGGCACTACGAAGGAAATCGACGTCCTGATCCGCCGCCTGCAGGGCGTCCTCGTCGCGCGCCAATACGTTCTCATGGACTATGACATCCGTGCTGAGCTCCTAGAAAAGGCAGCTGCCCTTACTCCCGGCTTGGAATCACCCACCGTGTCGCCGCTGCGGGACCCGGAATGGGTTGCCGTTCGGTCCATGGTGCTCAAGAAAGAAACCAACCAGATCATGGACGAACTGTACGACCTTGGTGCCCGGGCCATTTTGGTCAGTAGCATCCGTTCTTGCCGCGTCTAGTCGAGACTTTTTTCGTTTTCTCGTTCTGGGCGGGACGTACTGGACAAGGGGGATTCCCCGAACTCCCCCGCCCATTTCCAAGAGCCGATATTTTAGATTTCGGCAACTGCCATCGAAGCCAGAGCGAATTGCTGCCTTATGGTCGGAACCACGCCTCAGGTTTAGGTACTCGCCGCTATAAGCCAGGAGGAGTACCCTCGGGTGGGCGTCAGCCGGTGGCCCGGGCCTTCCGGCTGACAGGGCGGAAATGGCGCGTTCCCATCCCCGGTTCGTTTCTGTTTGGGGCAAACAAAAGGACGCGCCCCGTTCGCTGGGCGCGTCCTTCGCTGTGGTCTGGTCAGTCCTTCTTGAAGGCGTCCTTGACCTTCTCGCCGGCCTGCTTCAAATCGCCTTTAGCCTGGTCGGCCTGGCCCTCGGTCCGAAGGCTCTCATCGCCCGTGGCAGCGCCGGCAGCTTCCTTGCCCTTACCGCCGGCCTTCTCGGCAGCGTTCTCAATCTTGTCGCCCAATCCCATGGTGTTTCCTCCTCTGGTTGGCAGCCGTTCGCATTCGGCCATAAACATCATAAGCATGCTTAGGATCGTGTTTTCAAGTCCACGTCTGGTTCTCATGCGTGGAATCATGCGTCAGCTGACTGCAGCGCCTCAGCATCGGCAGAAAGTATCGCGGACGGGTACGGACAGATTCCGGCCTGAAGAACCCCGGATTTCCCCGTGGAAACGGGAGCTTCCCTAGCCCCTTCCGCTACCGGATTCAAAGAGCCGATATCTTATATTCCGTCAAGCTACGCCCGCGCAGACTATTGCCCGTCGACGGCGCCGGCAGGGGAGCGGTTCACTCCAGCTTGGCTTGGCGCAGGTACTGGTAGACGGTTTCCCTGCTGATCCCGTAGTCACGGGCAAGGAGGGCTTTTGGAACACCGGTGCCGGCGCGCTGGACAAGTTCGGCGGCTCGCTCCGGTGTGAGGGTCTTTTTCCGGCCTTTGTAGGCGCCGCGTTGTTTGGCCAGGACGATGCCTTCCCTTTGGCGTTCTCTGATGAGGGAGCGTTCGAATTCGGCGAAGGCGCCCATGACGGAGAGCATGAGGTTGGCCATGGGGGAGTCCTCGCCGGTAAAGACCAGGCTTTCTTTGACGAACTCCACCCGCACACCCTTTCGCGTGAGGCCTTGGACCAGAGCCCGAAGATCATCCAGGTTCCGGGCCAGCCGGTCCATGCTGTGCACCACCACGGTGTCCCCGTCCCGGGCGAACCGCAGCAACTCCGTAAGCTCTGGCCTGGCGGTGTCCCTGCCGGAGGCCTTGTCCGTGAAGACCCGGTCCAGAATCTGGCCTTCTAGTTGGCGTTTCTCGTTCTGGTCCAGGGTGCTGATCCGCACGTACCCGATCCGCTGTCCTGTCACCGGCGCCTCCAAGCTCATCCTGTCAGGTTGAGTTCTAGGCCCCTCTCAGAAGAAAGTCAAGGCACATTGTTCCTGTGTGTCAGGTTGGGGTGTGACCTAACTGGGCATCTGCGCGGCAGGCGAGCAAACTCCGGGCTTGATGCCCCCGACTGCCGTCTGATCGGACGGCGGCGCCCAGGTAGTCGATGGCCAGTTTGTATCCGTAGATGCCTGCGCCGCCGATGACGACGGTGCACGCGGGGGGTGGAGGGGTCGCGAGGACTTCGTTCTTTCGGTCACTATTGTTGCTCAGATGGACCTGGACGGTGGGAATGGGCGCAGACGCCAGCGCACAGGACAGTTCGGCGGAGACGAAGCTTGGGCCGGGGGTTCCGATAATTATTCCGACGGTCGAAACCGGGACCGAGCGTACGTTTTCCGACATTTCCGCAGGACTGCAGGACGTCACGCATGCGCTGAACCCATTTGCGGACGCAGCGGCCTGGATAAGTTGCTCCATCTCTGAGCTGCCGGGCCCCGGCGGCTCGTGCTGTCCGCATAGGCCGGTTAGCAACTCATTGATTACAACGATCGTCCCCCGTCTGGGAGCCGGTGTATGAATAGTCTGGCTTGCCTGGTCAATGACGTCGGTGGCGGGGACACCGCGTTTGCGTCCCAGCTCCGCTGCAGCGGAAGAAGGAACGTAGCCTAGGCTGGCCGCGGCAGCTTGGATTCTCTGGCGGGTCGACTGCGAGACACGTGGGAGTCCACGCAGTGCACGGGAGACGGTGGCGGTGGACACACCGGCAGCGGCCGCGACGTCCCGGATGTCTGTAGCATGCACAGGCTGAACCGGATGCGAACTTGGTGCCCCGGCCGCGTGAGTGTCCAAGCTGGTCATCGCCAATTCAGTCTTGGCCGCTTCCGGCCTTCTAGCCGGCATAGCCGGTTGGGTTGTTTTTCTGCCAGCGCCAGTGGTCCGTGCACATCTGGTCCACGGTCTTGGTCGTGGACCAGCCAAGATCGGAAAGGGCGGAGGTGGCGTCTGCCCAGAAGGCGGGCAGGTCGCCGGTGCGGCGGTCGGTGATTTCGTAGGGGATGGGTCTGCCGACAGCTTTTTCAAAGGATCGCAGTACCTCCAGAACGGAGGAGCCTTTGCCGGAGCCGAGGTTCCAGCGGAAGACGTCGGTGCGGTCCGCCACGTGGTTCAGGGCGGCAAGGTGGCCTTCGGCGAGGTCCACCACGTGGATGTAGTCGCGCAGGCATGTGCCGTCCGGGGTGTCGTAGTCGCCGCCGAACACCATCAGCTTTTCACGGCGGCCCACGGCCACCTGGGCAATGAAGGGCACCAGATTGTTCGGGATGCCTTGGGGATCCTCGCCGATTCGCCCGGAGGGGTGGGCCCCCACAGGGTTGAAGTAGCGCAGCAGGGCTATATGCCAGCGGCTGTCGGCTGAACCCAGGTCCGAGAGGATATCCTCGATCTGTTCCTTGGTTCGCCCGTAGGGGTTGATGGCCCCGATCTCCATCTTTTCCACATAAGGGATGGGGTTGTGCTCACCGTAGACGGTGGCTGAGGAGCTGAAGACGATGGAACGGACGTTGTGCCGGTCCATGACCCGGATGAGGTTCAGGGTCCCCACCAGGTTGTTGTAGTAGTAGTTGAGCGGCTCCTGCACCGACTCGCCCACAGCCTTCAGCCCGGCGAAGTGGATTACAGCCTCAATTGTGTCGCCGGCGAACACCTTCTCTACGGCGGCTTCGTCCACCAGGTCAACGTTGTGGAACTCTGCTGTCTTGCCCGTGAGTTCCGCAACCCGGCGGAGCGACTCTTCGCTGGAGTTGACAAGGTTGTCGATGACCACCACGTCATGGCCGGCTTCCTGCAGGGACAGAACAGTGTGGGAACCGATGTAGCCGGTTCCCCCTGTAACGAGAATTCGCATAGACATCCTTCCGTTCGGCGAAGACTGCCCCGGAGCCCGACGGCTCCGAACAGCGGGGAGCGCCGGGGCAGTCTTCGTTTGGGCCGCTGCGGCTACAGGGCCGTGAAGCGCAGCAGCAGTGCGTGTTCGGGGTTGAGGATGGGCATGGACACGCCCACCTCGGCCAGGAAGCGGCCGTTGGCCACTGCCCCGTCGGCCAGCCAGGCCGGGGGCTGGACCTGCGTGAAGGCGTGGGCGTAGTCGCTGTCACCGGGAACCGGGGAGATTGCCTCCATCCGGTAGGTCCGGTCCGGCTCCAGTCCGGGGATGGTGACCTTGCCGGGCTGCTCAGCGAACGCGGTGCGTGTGCTGACCAGGGCGAACAGCGCCGCCGTCGTGCCTGCTTCAGGTGACTCTGCGGCTACCGCACCGTGCAGCATCAGCGACTCGTCGGGGACGTCGGCGCGGACCATCCGTCCGCTGTGAATGAGGTCGCGGTGTTCCTTGAACAGCGCGATGAACCGCTTGAGTTCCTGTCGCTCCGCACCGGTGACCTGGCGGACGTCCCACTCCATGCCGAAGTGCCCGAAGAGGGCCGTGATGGCACGGAAGGACAGGTCATGGGTGCGGGCTGTGGTGTGCGAGGTGGTGGGCCCGATGTGTGCGCCCACCAGTTCCGGGGGAACCACGAGCCCGGTCCAGCGCTGGATGGTCTGCCGTTCCAGGGCGTCGTTGCAGTCCGAGGCCCAGATACGGTCCGTCCGCTCCAGGATTCCCAGGTCCACCCGGGCGCCGCCGGAGGAGCAGCTTTCGATCTCGACGCCGGGGTGCGCCTTTTTAAGCTCGTCAAATAGTCGGTAGGCGGCAAGGGTCTGCTCGTGCACGGAAGAACGACCGCCGTGGCCGTGTTCCAGCAGGTCCCGGTTCTGGTCCCACTTGAGGTAGCTGATGTTGTTCTCGCCCAGCAGGGCATCAATGCGGTCGAAAATGTACTGCCACGCTTCAGGGTTGACGAGGTCGATGATGTGCTGGTTCCGCCACTCCAGCGGCAGCCGGCCGCCGTCCTTGTGCTGGATGGCGGAGGGGCCAACGATCCAGTCCGGATGCGCACGGGCGATGTCCGAGTCGAGGTTGACCATTTCGGGCTCCACCCACAGGCCGAATTCCATGCCGCGAGACGTGACGGCTTGGATGAGCGGGGTCAGCCCATTCGGCCAGAGAGTCTCGTCCACGTACCAGTCGCCGAGGCCGGCGTGGTCGTCCCGGCGGCCGCGGAACCAGCCGTCGTCGAGCACAAAACGTTCGACGCCGAGCTCCGCTGCGGAGTCCGCGAGTTCGATCAGCGTTTCCAGGTTGTGGTCGAAGTAGACAGCTTCCCAGGTGTTTAGGACCACGGGGCGCGGCTTGCCGCCGCCGGCGGCGGGGAGCACGTGGTGCGGGCGGGACCGGAACCAGCTGTAGAAGGCCTCGCTGATGCCGTCCAGCCCGCGGTCCGAGTAAGCGGCGAACAGGGCAGGCGTGGTGTAGCTGGCGCCCGGTTCGAGGATGACCTCGGCCGGTCCCAGGAGTTCCGAACCGCCGATCATGGTGCGGCCATCGCCAAGGGTGTCAGTGAACTGCTCGTGGTTTCCGCTCCATGCAAGGTGGGTGGCCCAGACCTTGCCGTGCCGGTTGCCGAAGCCGGCGGTGCCGGCTGCCAGCAGGAGGGACGAATCGTGCCCGGTGCGGCCGTGCCGGCCCGTCCGCACCCACGTGCCCTGCTGGATGGTGCGGCGCTGCGGGTGGTTTTCCCGGCACCAGCGGCCGGTCAGGTCAAGGAGTTCGACGGCGTCCGGGGCCACCGGGAGGACCGTCGCCAGTTCGTCCAACTGGTAAGGGGTGGTGCCGTCATTGGTGACGGTGTGCCGCAGCTCCAGCAGGCCACCGTCGTGCAGCGCCAGGGTGGATTCGACGGATATCCCGGCGTCCGGGTCCGTCTGGCCAATGACGGCTGTGTTGCCCTCGGTACGTGCTGACACCGTGCGGAGGCGGGCGGAGAAGTCGAGTCCGGAGACACCGTCGGCGATGCGGTGGCCGCGGAGGCCGGGACGGCCGCGCCAGCTGGAGGACGCCTGGGGCAGGAGGCCGGCGGGAACAGTGGTGTCGATGGCGGAGTGGGGGATCGGCTCGCCCAGGATGGCGAGGTCCGGCAGGGTGCTGCCGAGGTCCGCGCCCCAATGAATGATCTCGGCCTCCCCACTGTTGAAGCTGATCACCAGGCTGGTGCCGGCGGAACGGAGGTGGAGGGGATCCATAAGGGAAATCTCTTTCGTCGTTGTGCTGCGCGTCGCTGCGACACGAAATCAAATTGGGGAATGAAAGGGGTGCCGGGTGCCGGGTGCCGCCGTCGCGAGGAGGGAACGGTGGCACCCGGCGGGGTGGCTGCGACCACATACGCAGCCACGGTCAGGGTTACTTGAAGCAGGGCTACTTGAAGAGGGAATTGACCTGTTCGTTGGCTGCCGTGAGGGAGCTGGCCGGCGCCTTGCCGGAAACCACCGCATCCATGGCGGGCTCCATGATGCCCTTGACCTTGGCGGTGTTGTCCGTGATGGGGTACAGGAACGTGGTCTTGTTCTTGACATGCTCGGTGAACGCTGTGACGTCCACACCCTTGGCCTTGAACGCTTCGGCGGCCTTATCGGAGGATGTCTTGAGCGCGGGGAAGACCACGGCCTTGGAGGCTACAACGTCCTGGCAGTCAGCGGAGGCGAGGTACCCCACCCACTTGGTGGCTGCTTCCTTCTTCTCGGTCCCTGCCCAGATGGAGTCAGCCAGGCCGTTGAACATGGAGGCCCGTCCTTCGGGTCCTTCAGGGGTGGGTGCGATGCCGACTTCGATGCCCTTGTATCCGGTGTACTGGCCGATCATCCAGGAGCCGTGGGCGTTGATCGCGGACTTGCCTGCGGCAAACGTGTCGGCCATGGCCGCACCCACGGTGGTCTCCAGTTTGGGCATGTAGCCCTTGTCGGCCAGCCCGGCGAACCAGTCCATGCTTTCCTGGAAGCGAGGGTCGTCGTAGTTGTACTTGGTGCCCCACGGGTTCTTGTCGGTGTGGGACCAGCCGGTGGTGTTGGTGAGGTAGCTCCATTCGGTCTGGCCGGAGGAGTCACCGCCGCCGTTCAGGCCTAGGCCGTAGACCTCGACGTTGTTCTTGTCGAAGCCGGCCTCGTCGCCGCGTTTCCCATTTTTGTCCACAGTGAGGTGGGCAATGACCTTTTCGTAGCTGCCGCCGTCTTCGGGGTTCCAGCTGAGGTTTTTCATCTGGTCCTCGGAGATGCCAGCTGCGGTAAGCATGGCTTTGTTGTAGAACAGGCCGATGGTGTCCCAGTCCTTGGGCAGTCCGTAGCGCTTGCCGTCCTGGCCCACCCAGAGGTCGGCCAGGCCCTCCTGGTAAGCGGTCAGGTCGATGTTGTTCTGCTCGACGGCGTCATCAATAGCCAGCAGCTGGTTGTTCTCGGCCAGTTCGCCGTAGCGGCCAAGGTGGTTGGTGAAGACGTCCGGGGCGGTGCCGCCGACGAAGCCGTTGGTGAGCGTGGACCAGTAGTCGTCCCAGCCGCGCTGGGTGATCTTGACCGTGATGTCCGGGTTGGCCTTTGTGAAGTCGTCAGCGCACTGCTGGTAGGCGGGAAGCTGGTTGGCGTCCCACAGCCAGTAGCTGATTTCGCCCTTGGCAGCTTCTTCAGAGGAGGATCCGCTGCAGGCGGAGAGGGAGAGCGCCACAGCTGCGGCGACGGCGACGGCGCCGAGGGATTTCTTCATGGTTCTACTTTCCGTTCGGGTGGGGATGGGGTGGGGGAAGGATTATTTGATGCCGGAGAAGCCGATGGAGTTGACGATTTTCTTGCCGAAGGCGGCGAAGAGGATCAGCACCGGCAGGGCCGAGATGAGGGTCGCTGCCATAAGGCCCGACCAGTCAGGAGCGCCCTGCGGGGACTGGGACTTGAAGACGCCGAGGCCCACCTGCAGGACGCGGACGTCGTCCTGGGAAGCAACCAGCAGGGGCCAGAAGTATTCGTTCCACTGGCCGATGAATGTGAGGAGGGCAAGTGTTGCGATGGGCGCTGCGGCGTTGGGCAGCACGATCTGGAAGAAGATGCGCAGGTGTTTGGCGCCGTCGAGCATTGCCGCCTCTTCCACCTCGCGGGACATGTTCAGGAAGAACTGCCGGAGGAAGAAGATGGCGAACGGGGTCATGAAAACGTACGGGAGGACCAGGCCGAGCATGGTGTTGAGCAGGTCCAGGTTCTTGATGAGCAGGAAGTTGGGCAGTGCCGTGAAGATCGGCGGGACCAGCATGGTGCCCAGGAACAGGCTGAAGACGGCGTTGCGGCCCTTCCAGCGAAGCCGGGAGAAGGCGTAGGCGGCCATCGCGCTGAAGAAGACGGCACCCGCGGTGGTGATGGAGGAGAAGATGATCGAGTTGCGCAGGTACAGCCAGAAATCGATGGCGGCGCCGGAACCGCCTTCGGCGATGGCTTCGGCCGGTGACTGCAGCCCGAAGACCCGTTTGAAGGCGCCGAAGGTGAACTCTGCCGGCAGCAAACTGGTGGCATTCGAGGCCAGGGCGTTGTTGGTGGACAGTGCCGTGCGCAGGACCCAGAGGAACGGGAGGACGGAGACTGCGATGGCGAGGACCAGGAGGGCCCAGGCGCCGGCGCGGCGGGCATTGAAAGGACGACGGCGGCGGGTTGCGGCCGGCAGCGGTGCGCGGCTTGTGGTGGTTGTCATGCGGGACTCCTAGTCCAGGTCCGACTCGTTGCCCTTGAGGAACTTCATCTGAATGAAGGCCACCAGGGCGAGGATGAGGAAGAGAATGACAGCGATGGCGGATCCGTAGCCGAAGTCCGACTCGGCAAAGGCGCGCTGGTAGATGTAGTACTGGATGACGCGGGTGGCGTTCACCGGCCCGCCGCCCGTGGTGACTGCGACGGTGTCGAAGACCTGGAAGGAACCGATCACCGTCACCACGAGGACCAGGACCAGGACCGGGCGCAGCAGCGGAATGGTGATCTTGCCGAAGGTTTGCCACGATGAGGCACCGTCCAGTTTGGCCACCTCGTAGACGTGCCCCGGAATGGCCTGGAGTCCGGCGAAGATCAGCAGCGCTGTGTAGCCCATATGGCGCCAGGTGTTGATCAGCGCCTGGGTGGGGATGGCCCATTCCTCGCTGCCGAAGAACGCGACCCGGGACATACCGGTCCACTCGATGAACTGGTTCACTACCCCGATCTGGTAGTCAAGCATCCAAAACCACAGCAGTGCGGCGATGACGTTGGACATCAGGTAGGGCAGGAGCAGGGCCCCGCGGATGATGGTGGACTTGGCGACCTGGTGCATGAGGAGGGCAATGCCCAGGGCCAGCGCTGTCTGGAGGACGATGTTGAGGAACACATACTGTCCCGTGACGGCGAGGGAGTTCCAGAACAGCGGATCCTTGGCGATGGCGGTGTAGTTATCCAGGCCGATCCATTCCGGGTCTCCGAGGATGTTGTATTCCGTGAAGCTCAGGTAGATTCCGCGAATGGTGGGCAGGACGTAGAAGACCACGAACCCGATCATCGCCGGGGCGATGAACAGCAGCGCAATCTTGAGGTCCCCGAACCGGCGGTGACTGCCCTGCGGCTTGACGGAGGATGCAGACCGTGAAGCGGAATTCGAATGTTTGGCAAGGGTGGTCATCTTCGACCCTTTCCTGACTGTGATGGGGGTAACAACTGGAAGGTAATCTATACGAGTAGATGCCGAGGCGCAAGGCCATTTACGCGGCTTTTCGCGACAGAATCATCTGCGGCTGCTCTTTCGTTGACGCGAGTAGATTCCGGGTGCGAAACTACATGCACTGCAAACGCGTGTTCCAGCGGGGACGGTTCGTGGCATCAGGAAAGGCAGCAAACAATGGTGTTTACCATCGGTGTAGTGGGAGCCGGGCAATTCGGCACCCAGTTCGCCCATCTCTTCAATCTCCACCCCGGCGTGCGTGCCGTGTATGTTGTGGACGAAGTTCCGGAACGTGCCGCTGAGGCCGTAGAGCAGTTCGGGTTGGCGGGGTCGAAGCCGAGCTTTGAAGACCTCTTGGCCTCCGATGTTGATGCCGTTGCCATCTTCACGCAGCGCTGGACGCATGGGCCCTTGGTTCAGCAGGCCCTCCGCGCCGGAAAACACGTCTACTCAGCTGTTCCCATGGCAGTCTGCGAAGAGGAAATCTCCGAAATTATCGAAGCTGTCAGGGATACCGGTCTGGTCTACATGATGGGGGAGACCAGCTATTACAACCCGGCCACCGTATACGCTCGCCAGCAGCACGCCGCCGGGAAGTTCGGCAGGATCTTCTACACCGAAGGCGACTACGTCCACGACATGGACCTGGGCTTCTACGAGGCCTATCAGTACAGCGGCGGAGACAGATGGAAGGAAACCGCCAGTTACCCGCCCATGCTTTATCCCACACACGCTGTGGGAGGGGTGCTCGGCGCCGTTCCTGCCCATGCGGTCAGTGTCAGCTGCATCGGGGTCAGGGACGACCGCAACGACGGCGTGTTCAATAAGGACGTCAGCATGTTCGGCAACGATTTCTCTAATGCCACCGCACTCTTTGAGTTGAACGACGGGGGCGTGATGCGCACGAACGAGATGCGCCGGGTGGGCTACCCCTCACACATCCGGGAGTCCCGGTTCCGGTTTTTCGGCACCGAAGCCAGCTTTGAGCAGCTGGCCCAGGTCACCGTCTGGCAGGACAAGCAGGCTGTCCATGACATCTCCACGCAGCTTGAAACACGTCCCAGCATGTCCCTTGATGACCCGTCGCTGGCCCACGTGGCACCGGAGCTGAGGGACGCTTTCGTTTCAGGTTTGGCGCCGGTACATGACACCAGCCGCTTACCGAAGGAGTTCCACGGTGCCCCGAACGGGCATGAGGGAAGCCACCACTTCCTGGTCGATGATTTTGTGACCGCTGTCAACAACGGCACCCTGCCACCAATAAACGCCTGGGTCGCAGCCAGGTTCACGCTGCCGGGTATCGTGGCCCACGAGTCAGCACGCTGCGGCGGCCAGCGGCTTCCTATCCGCGACTTCGGAGATGCGCCGGGCGCCGGTAGCTAGCATGTACAACATGACGGCATCAGCGACGCAAGCTCCCCGCAGCCCGGTAACCCGTAAGGATGTTGCCAAGTATGCAGGCGTGAGCACCGCAGTAGTCAGCTATGTCGTGAACAAAGGGCCCAAGAAAGTCGCGCCGGCCACTGAAGCGAAGGTTCAGGACGCCATCCGTGTCCTGGGCTACCGGCCCAACGCTGCAGCCAGGGCGCTCAAACTTGGGTCGACTGAAACCATCGGGCTTGTCATTCCCGACAACGGCAACCCGTTTTTTTCACTGCTCGCCCATGCTGTGGAGGACGCTGCTGCGGAACTCGGTTATGCGCTCCTCCTGACCAACTCAGACGGAAACCTCGGCAAGGAGCGAAGGAACATCCGCAACCTTGCAGCCCGCCAGGTCGATGGGGTGATCCTTTCGAGCGTGCTGATGGAACCGGACCTCACGGACCTGGAATCCGCAGATATCCCCGCGGTCCTCCTCAACCACAGTGCCGATGCTCCCGGCTTCAACAGCGTCGGAGTGGATTTGGCATCAGGTGCACAATCCGCAGTTGAACACCTCATCGGCCACGGACACACCAACATTGCCCTGGCAATGGGAACGAATACAGGAAACTTTCTCGACGGACGTGAACAGGGCTGGCTGCGGGCCCTTACCGAAGCAGGTCTCCCCGAGGGTCCGATCGTCCGGAGCGCGTTCACCCGCGAGGGCGGGTATGCCGCCGGCCGACGCCTGCTCGCCTCAGCAAGCAAACCAGATGCTCTCTTCGTCAGCTCAGACCTGCAAGCGGTCGGCATCCTCCGGGCACTGCACGAAGCCGGAGTATCAGTGCCTGAGGACGTCGCCTTGGCCTCATTTGATGGTTCCGCGGAGGCGGAGTACAGCTGGCCACCACTGACCACAGTCAAACAACCCGCAAAGGCCATGGCAGAAGCCGCTGTCAGCGCCCTTATCGGAGCACGCCGAACCCACGAGTCAGAACACCTCATTTTTCCAACCGACCTGCAGGTGCGACGTTCCTGCGGGTGCCAGTAGGACCTACGGCGGGACAAAAGCCGCTGCCGGTGCAGGCCTTTCACCGCCGAAATCCGGAGCCGGCAGGCTCCAGCCCGCAGCGGTTCTACCGCATGCAGCAGCCAGGGGCTTTCCATGCGATGGGAGGACTCGCGCCGGCAGCAGTACTTTGCCGAGGGCGGAGTCACTCCGCCTCCCCCACGCGATCGGTATACACTCCAGAATCCAAAGGACTTCTCACATGACAAGCATCACCAGCACCAGTCTTGCTGACGGCCGTGAACTGATCTATTTCGACGATGATGCGCCCGCCGGAGTACCGCGCGCAGAAGAACTTAACGACCTCAGGGACTTGCCGCCGCGCGGAGAACCGGGCGAAGTCCGGTATGACGCCCTGACCGGTGAATGGGTCGCAGTCGCGGCACACCGGCAGAGCCGGACGCACCTGCCGCCCGCGGACCAGTGCCCTATCTGCCCCACGACGTCTGGAAACCCTTCCGAAATCCCCGCAGCGAACTACGACGTTGTCGTCTTCGAGAACCGCTTTCCGTCACTGGGCCCGACCCTCGGGCCGGTCTCCGGCGACCCTGTCTGGGGCGTGACCGCGCCGGCGAACGGGCGTTGTGAGGTTATTGCCTTTACTCCGGAACACACCGGGTCATTCAGCGGCCTCAGTGAAGTCCGTGCCCGGACTGTGGTGGAAGCCTGGGCCCAGCGGACGGAGGTCCTTAGTTCCCTGCCCGGCGTCAAGCAGGTGTTTCCGTTCGAAAACCGCGGTCCGGAAATTGGCGTTACCCTGCACCACCCACACGGGCAAATTTACGCCTACCCCTACATCACGCCTCGTGCCAGCGTGCTCGGCGCTGCCGCGCGGAAGTACTTCGACAATACGAACGGCAGGGAAACCCTGACGGGCTCGATTCTGCGACAAGAGCGGGAGGACGGCAGCCGCATGGTCCTGGAGAGCGAGCACTTCAGCGCCTACGTGCCGTTCGCTGCCCGGTGGCCATTGGAAGTTCATCTGGTGCCAAACCGCCACGTCGCGGATCTTGCCGGTCTCAGCAGCGAAGAGAAGGATGAGCTGGCCGAGGTGTACCTTGACCTGCTCCGGCGCCTCGATGCCTTGTACCCCACACCAATGCCGTATATCTCCGCCTGGCACCAGGCCCCGCTCGATGACCTGCTCCGCCCGGCAAGCTACCTTCACCTCCAGCTGACCTCCCCGCGCCGGGCTGCGGACAAATTGAAGTACCTCGCTGGTTCAGAAGCTGCCATGGGAGCCTTCATCAACGACACCACGCCCGAACGCGTCGCCGACCAGCTCCGCTCAATGGCAGGAGCCGCTTCAGCACGCAACACCGCCAAGGAAGGCACACCCGCATGACCCGCCCCCTCAGCATCACTCAGCTGTCAGCCCGTTTCGAGCAGGCCTTCGGATCTGCACCAAATGGCATATGGCAGGCGCCCGGCCGGGTGAACCTGATTGGCGAGCACACGGATTACAACGACGGCTTCGTGCTGCCGTTCGCCATCGACAAAACCGCCCGGGTAGCCGTGCGTGTCCGCCCGGACGCAACTATCAGGTTGCAGTCGACCTACGGTAACCAGGAAATAACGACGGCGAACGTGACCTCATTGGATCGCGCGTCTGCCAAAGGTTGGACAAAGTACCCTCTCGGGGTGGTGTGGGCGCTGCAGCAGCGCGGGATTTCCGTCCCCGGTATCGACCTCCTTCTCGATTCGGATGTACCCCTCGGCGCCGGACTTTCCTCATCACACGCCATCGAGTGCGCCGTCATCACGGCACTCAATGAACTCACAGGCGCAAACCTCCAAGCCGAGGACATGGTCTTGGCCACGCAACGCGCAGAGAACGACTTCGTCGGTGCGCCCACCGGCATCATGGACCAGTCAGCGTCCCTGCGAGGGTCCAAAGGGCACGCTGTCTTCCTTGACTGCCGGGACCAGAGCGTCCAACTCGTCCCGTTTCCAGCCGAAGAGGCCGACCTGGTCATGCTGGTGATCGACACCAAAGTCTCACACTCCCACTCCGACGGCGGCTATGCCGCACGCCGCGCCTCCTGCGAGCTAGGTGCCAGCATGCTCGGCGTCCAAACCCTAAGAGACATTACAGTTCAGGACCTCGACGAGGCACGAAAGAAGCTGGACGAAGCAACCTTCCGCCGCGTCCGCCACGTAGTAACCGAGAACGCGCGCGTGCTCCAAACAGTAGACCGTCTCCGCTCCGCGGGCCCGGTATCAATTGGAGATCTGCTTGACGGAAGCCACGTATCTATGCGCGATGATTTCGAAATTTCCTGTCCGGAACTGGACCTGGCCGTCGAATCGGCGCGATCCAATGGCGCAATCGGAGCCCGAATGACCGGCGGCGGCTTCGGCGGAGCCGCTATTGCATTAAGTCCAAAAGATGCCGAACAGGACGTCCGCGCCGTTGTGAGAAAAACCTTTGCACAAGCGGGCTATAAGAAGCCAGACATATTTACCGTTACCCCAGCAGACGGGGCATTACGGCTGAAGTAACTCACAAGTACACGAGTAGTTCTAATAAACGTGCCTAACCGTGAACCACACGTAATGCTGCACCCGCTCACTCCCTCCCCCAGCCGTTTCCTAGAGCGCCGGTGGATATTCCTCAACCGGAGCGGACTCGGACAAGCTCGCTCCGGTGACTCTGGTCCGTCCACAGCTGGGGTCAGTTCGGGTTATCTACGGCCTCGTATGGGGGAGCCGTAGGGGTAGCTCCTTAGCAGCAGTAACGGTGGATAACCCATAAGAATTGTCCCGGGTGTGGGCGGTGGGACGGGCTTCTCCGTGGATCGCAGAATCAAGCCCGCCGTTTGGAGGGCCAGGCGTCGCATCTGTCAGGTTGGGGTGTGCTCCAACCTGATATTTTTGTGTGGGAGCAAGACGACTGCCCGCGGCCTCGTCGTCTAGCCACCCCCGATGCGATGCCTTTCGTCAAATGCCTAAACGGGGACCTGATTCCATACAAATCGCTAATACGCAGGGGAAATGGCTCGGTCTTAGTGTTGGTCATCCGGTCACCCGTCTCATCAAGGAAGATGACATGACAGCATTTGACGTAATCGACAATTCCCCGGTCACCAAGTTCCACCGAAAGCTGCTGATCGCGTGTTGCGGTGGTCCCTTTCTGGACGGCTACATCATTAGCCTCATCGGCGTAGCCCTTATCGGCTTTGCCAATGACATCCCCAGCAACACCGTGGAGGCTGGACTCATCGGCGCAGCCTCCGTTGTCGGCATGTTCTTCGGCGCTACCATTTTCGGCGCCCTCACCGACCGAATCGGACGCGAAAAGATGTATGCGCTAGACCTCGCCGTGCTCGTCATCGCCTGCGCGCTCTCCGCCTTCGTGGACGCGGCATGGCAGCTGATTGTTCTGCGGTTCATCATCGGCCTAGCCATCGGCGCAGATTACCCAATCGCAACCTCGCTGCTGACTGAATTCACGCCCAGCAAACGGCGTGGCTTCATGATCGGTCTGTCGGGGCTTGCGTGGACGGTTGGAGCAATGTTCGCGTTCCTTGTCAGCTACATCGTAGTGAGCCTCTCCGGAGGGTATGGTCAGTGGCGCGCTCTGCTCTTTAGCGGCGCCGTCGTTGGCATCATCGTGGTCCTGCTTCGGCGCGGGATCCCCGAGTCACCGCGCTGGCTTGCCGGCAAGGGACGCATCGACGAGGCCGAGAAGGTCATGAAGCTCGTCTATGGGAACCACGTCACGCTTGATGCTGCCGATCTGACCACTGACACGCGCCACCGTTCCTTTTGGGGAGACCTGGCTTCCCTTACCCGTGGCGGATACCTCAAGCGGACGATCATGTGCGGCACACTATATTCAACGCAGATCATCCCGCAGAACGTGCTTTACACCTTCGGAGGAATCATCCTCGTTGCTGCAGGTATTCACGGCAGCAGCGCAGAGACTCTGGGGCAGCTCCTGATCGCAGCACTGTTTGCCGTTGGGATCCTGCCGGCTCTCAGGCTGATCGAGACGTGGGGACGCCGTCCCATGACTGTTTTCCCCTTCGCCCTTATGTCTGTTGCCATGCTCGCCCTCGGCGTGTGGCAGAACGCGCCGAGCTGGTTTGTTGTGGCCGGTTTCGCGTTCTACGCTCTCGTGTCCGGCGGGCCGAGCGTCCTGGAGTGGATCTATCCCAACGAACTGTTCCCCACCGAGGTGCGCGCCACCGCTGTGGGCGTGGCAGTTGCGTGCAGCAGGATCGGTGCTGCGATCGGAATTTACCTGACGCCGATCGGCATCACCACGATCGGGCTCAATGGCACCCTTTTCATCGGTGCCGCAATCACCGTGATCGGATTCCTCGTCTGCGCCGCCTGGGCGCCGGAGACCAAGGGGCGCACGTTGGCTGAGGCAGCATCAATCGAGGGCCCGAATGGCAGCAGGCTGGGTGAACGCGCCGTCGCCGGTTCCAAGGGAGCATCTTGATGAGTGCCGCGCCGCGCGTCGCGGTGCTCGGCGCTGGGCTGGCGGGGCTCGCCGCCGCCACCCAACTGGTACGGGCCGGTCATGACGTCACGGTCTACGAAGCCAGGGATCGTCTGGGTGGACGGGTGTGGTCTGACACTGTCATTGCTGCCGGCGCACCACATGTGATCGAACGCGGCGCTGAGTTTGTGCTCGACGGCTACACGACGTTCCGCCGCTACTGCTTAGAGCACGAACTTTCCCTGGTGGACACTGGAATGAGTTACTACAGCCGGACACCTGCCGATCGCCCCGGCGTAACGATGGGCGAAATGGCGGACCTGGGGAAATTGGCGGCCGAGGCGGCGGCCACCGCCAATGAACCGTGCTCTGTCGCGGATGTACTTGACCAGATCGGAGTTTCCGGACCTGCCCGGGAGGCTTTGGAAGCACGGGTGGAGATATCCACGGCCGTTCGGATCGACCAGGTCACTGCCGAAGAGACACTGGACCACGTAGCCTCGCTCGCGCCAGGACCCAGCTGGCGCGTGGGGGGCGGCAACCAGCGCCTGCCAGAGGCGATGGCGGCAACCATCCGGGATCACATCCGTCTGAGGACGAAGGTCGACGCAGTGGAGCAAATTGGTGAAACCGTATTGGTAACAGCGGGAGAGCAAACCGAAAGTTTCGACTATGTGGTTGTGGCCCTGCCATTTGGGGTGATCAACAATCCCTCCAAAATGGAACTGGCGCTGCCCAAGTGGAAGACGGACGCGATGGACCGGGTGGTCCAGGGAAACGCGGCGAAGCTGCAGATCCCGCTGGAGGAGACACCCAAAACCAGCGCTGTAATGAGTGTGACAGACCGATTCTGGACCTGGACGGCCAACGCGTCCGAGGTCGAAGTTGCGCCTGTGCTGAACTGCTTCGGCGGCGAGATTGGGCACCTCCTTGACCTGCAGATCGACGAGAACGAGAACGTGTGGGAGCAGCGCGTCCGCGAGCTGCGGAGCGACCTCGCCTTGGCATCGTCCAAAGCAGTGCTGACCGCGTGGCCCTTCGACCCTCTGGCAGCCGGCGCGTACACCGCACACGCACCCGGTTTCACCCCCGAGGACGCGCAGGCTCTCGCCGCACCGCACGGACATCTCTACTTCGCCGGGGAGTACATCGATTTCGAGTACACCGGGCTCATGGAGGGAGCCTTGCGCAGCGGAGAACGTGCTGCCACAGCCATTATCGAAACCGCAAGAAAGAGTATAAGTATCTGAGCATGCAGACAACGACACACATCGACACCGCACAAATAAGCTGGCCAGCACCGGTTCCGATCGCATCTGAACGTGTCATCACCGGTCAGCCGACAGCATCAACGCTCGTCCTTGAGGAAACCCCGGCGCATCAGCTGGGCCTGTGGCAGGTCAGCCCAGGGGAATTCTCCACGGACCACGTCGGCTATGTGGAGTACATCCACATCATTGCTGGTTCCGGTCAACTCGTCGACGACACCGGCCAGGCCACCGACCTCACGCCCGGAACGACGGTGTTAATGCAGCCAGGATGGAAGGGCAGATGGCTCGTCCACGAGACCATCACCAAGGTCTTCACCGTCATCAACTCCTGACGCCTCGCTCGGCACACGAAAGGGTCCCGCGGCTGGCTGCTGCCCGGGACCCTTTCTTGTCCAGCGCCGCCTAACCAGCCGAGGTGCCGGCACCTATGTGGCGCTCAAGCCAGGCGGTCAGCCTCAAGTGATTCCCAGCTCGTTCGTGCCAGCCAAAGCTCGGCCAGGTCCTTAGTGCGGCGTACACTCCTCCCGGTGAGCTGCTCCACCCGATCAAGCCGATACACCACGCTTTGCCGATGCAACCTCAACGTCTCTGCTGTCTGATTCCAGTGGAGGTTATGGTCGAGGAAGGTAAAGAGAGTTTCCCGTAACGGCACGAACCGCGCGTCATCCGAGGCGAGCGGCCCCAGCACTGACTTCACGATCCGACCACGTTCCGTTTTCGACCTGGCAAGCAGTGACACCCGTTCGCCGTGGAACTCGCTAAAAGTTCCTCCGGTTGTGCTCGCAGCGGCATATTCGGAGCGAGACTCGTCCACGGCCGCTTCCAGATCTGCCGGATCAAAATGCACCCCAGAAGCTCCTGCGCGAAGGCCAAACTCACGGAACAACGCCTTGACCTGCTCGAATCTGCTCTCGGGCACCGCGGTGAGCTGCCTGCCGTCTCTGCATGTTGTGAGCGTGTCGGGGGTGGCCAAGGCCAGTGCAAGTTCCACCTTTAGTTCGACCTCGCACGCCGTCGCCATTACCCGATATCCCCCGTGGTCACCGCCCCACAAGTTCCCGAGCGCAGAGCGCGCCTCCAAGCGGCCAGCAAGCGCGCTCTCGAACGTAGCGGTGCTTTCGCCGATCTTCTTCATGGCACTTTGAAATATCTCGTTGGCATCAACCTCAAGGACCTGCGACAGGTGCACGAGCGACAACGCGTCGAGCCGTGGGTCATCCCCCAGAATGAGGCGAGCATGCCGCAGAGTGCGCAAAGGGTGTGAGCGTGCCTCGACCGGCCCCAGATGTCCCTCACCGATAACGACACACCCGGTCGCTACATCTACCACGGTAATAGCGGTGCCGAACAGCTTCTTAAGCGACGCAGCGGACCGCCGATCCGCCGGGTCACGTTGTGCCGCGACCCGATATAGCTTGGCAAGGCGCAGGACTCCCATGGTTTGTTTATTGGAGTTCGACGAGGCGACCATCCGCCCGATGGCAACAAAAGGGGTGCTGGGACCGGTTCTGAGGATCGGAAAACCGCGGCGCTGGGACTCATCCATCATTGCCTTGGTCAGCGGCGGGGCGAGTCCATCCTCCCCGATGGTTATTCCGGCAAGGCCCGCCTCATCCAGTGCTGCAATAAAGCGACGCTGCGCCTGCGCGTCAGCAGGAACACACATGCCCGTTGTCATCAACAACTCATGCGGCTGGAGCCACTGGCTCGGGTCAGGCATTTCGCAGGAATGCGCCCAAAATACCGGCCGGGAAGCGCCAGCCTGTCCACTGACTATCCACGTATCAAGGCTAGGATCCGCGATGATGTCGGCGATTGATAACGAGTCTTCCAAGGAGCACACCTCTAGTACTGGTTCGCCTACACCGAGCCACGACTATGAACGCGGTGTCCATTCAGCGAACATCCCATTTTTGCTTTTCCCGGCTCGGATACCAAGAGCTACTTCGCACATCTGGCACCCCGCGCGAAGTGTGGATTACGCCTGAGGCCTACTGCAGGTGGGTCAGGATGCCGCAAGAGGGTGGCAGTCGAACCAACAACCTGCCACGGCCGGGCAAACCCGTGCTTGCTGATCCCTGGGCCAAACCAGTTGCGACTTTTGTCCGTCCATGGCGGGAGTCAATTTAGGTCGGGTATTGAACTGGGTAGCGGGGCCGCGAAAGCTTCTTGGGGGCGGTCCGGATCCTTATCTGTCTTCGTGGTCCGGCGGAGACGGACAAGGGCGACGGCGGAAATGGTGGCCCAAGCGACGTTGAGGCAACCGAGGGCATGGCCCCGTGGAAAAGTCCGTTGAGCCCAAGGGTGACTGATCCGAGCAGATTGCTCAGCTGGAAGAGGCGGCCGTTCCTAATCAATCCAAGTGACAGCGAGACGTATCCTGCCAGGACAGACAGTGCACCGACCCAGCCGCTCAGCTCAGCCAGTAATGCCATGGTGTTTGTTTCTTTCATTTCGCATGCAGAGCAACGGACGATGCCAGTGTCAAAGTAGCCACCGCTCCTTGGCCAGCCGGGCGCTGAGACTGTCTCCGGAAGCATTGCCGGTGTGGATATAGAGGGCTACGCGTCCCGCTTATTGTTGTAGCCACTTAGAAGGATGACCCGCATTTTCGCCCCCGCAACATCTGAAATTAGGAGTTGGCCGCCCCGAGACGTTGGTCAAAATACAACGTCAGGTTGCGACGTCGAATTCCACGGTGCCCCAGCCTTCGAAGGTCCCGGACCAGCGGCCGGCTTCGTTCATTGGCACGGCCTGCAGGCAGCTGCCTGGAAGGATTACGTGGCCTGCTTCGAACTCCACGTCATAGTCAGCGAGGCGGTTCACCAGCCAGGCGACGGCAGCGAGAGGGTTTCCGAGGATGTTTCCGGTGCTGCCGGAGATGATTTCGCGGTGGTTGAAGGTCAGGACACCCCGCATGTCGCGAAGGTTCAGGTCGGTGACCTTACGCGGGGTACCGCCGAGGATGACGGCGCCGGTGGAACCGTTGTCTGCGAGGGTGTCAGGTAGGCCGATGGCCCAGTCCTTCACACGGGAGTCGATGATTTCGATGGCGGGCAGCCCATAGTCGATGGCGTTGATGACGTCCGCAATGGTCGTGTTCCGGCCGCCGAGGCGGGACCGGAGCACAAAGGCCGGCTCGAGTTCCACATAGGGCGCAATGTAGTTGTCCCGCCTGAGGGTGGTGCCTTCGAATTCGAAGAGGCCGGCGAGCAGGTGGCCGTAGTCCGGCTGGTCCAAGCCGAAGGCGTCCTGCATGACCTTTGCGATGTTTCCGAGCTTGTAGCCTACGAGCCGGTCGCCGCTGGCAACGGCGTGCTCAACGTTGATCTTCTGGACCTGGAACGCGGCGTCGGCGTCCAGCGCGGGCCAGGTCTTGGTGGGGGCGGAGACGGGCTGGCCTTGCAGCCGGGCGGTGCGGAGGGTATCGGCGATGTCTTCAAGCGTAATGATGGTCGTCACGGTCCCTGGTTTCTTAGTGGTTGGGGATCCGGCCCCGGGCGACTCGTTGCGGGAGGCATGCCCGGGGCCGGAAGATGCGGGGAAGTGCCGGCTTAGCCGTGTTCCGGTTTGCCGTCTATGAGGCGGTTGACCTTCCAGGGGTTCTCGTCCTGCAGCGGGGCCGGGAGGAGTTCCTGGGGGATGTTTTGGTAGGCGACGGGGCGCAGGAAGCGGTTAATGGCGAGGGTCCCGACCGAGGTGGTGCGGGAGTCGGAGGTGGCGGGGAAGGGGCCGCCGTGGACCATGGCATGGCCTACTTCGACGCCGGTGGGCCAGCCGTTGACGATGATGCGGCCCACTTTCTGCTCGAGCGCCGGGATGAGGGGTGCCACGGTCGGGTAGTCCTCTTCTGTGAGTTGCAGGGACGCGGTGAGCTGACCTTCGATCCTGCTGATGGCCTCGATCAGGTCCTGGGTGCTGGTGTAGCGGATGACCAGGGACGCGGCGCCGAAGATCTCCTCGTGCAGGACATGGTTGGTCACGAAGTCGCGGACCTGGGTGCCGAAGATTGTCGGAGCCGGGGCGTTCTTGGTCTGCCCTTCCAGTCCCTTCCCGATAAGGGCTACACCTGTTGCGCTGCCGAGTGCTTCGGTTCCTGCGTTCCAGGAGCCCGCGATGCCTTCGGTGAGCATGGTCTGCCCTGCGCAGGCGGACACAGCGCGGCCGACGGCGGCGGCGAGTTTGTCCCCTGCCTCACCTGCTGGGGCGAATAGCAGCCCGGGGGAGGTGCAGAGCTGGCCGGAGCTTCCGGTGACGGCGGTGACGTACTGCTGCGCCAGGGCGTCAATGTCACCCTTGAGGGCCCCTTCGAAGACGAAGACCGGGTTCAGCGAAGACATTTCGGCGTAGACGGGGATGGGCTCCCGGCGGGCGGCGGCCGTCTTCATGAGTGCGATGCCGGCGGCCTGGGAACCGGTGAAACCGACAGCCTTGATGGCGGGGTCGGCCACGAGGGCCTGGCCGATGCTGGCTCCGGGCCCGTAGACCAGGGAGAACACGCCGGGGTGCAGGCCGAAGTGCCTGACAGCCTTCACGACTGCTTGGCCGACGAGTTCGCCGGTGCCGGGATGGGCGTTGTGGGCCTTGAAGACCACGGGGCAGCCGGCGGCCAAAGCCGAGGCGGTGTCACCGCCCGCCGTCGAGAAGGCGAACGGGAAGTTGCTGGCACCGAACACGGCGACCGGGCCGAGCGGAATCTGGCGCTGACGGATGTCCGCGCGGGGCAGGGGAGTGCGGTCCGGGATGGCGGGGTCGATGCGGACGCCGCGGAAGTCACCGGCACGGATAACGGTTGCGAAGAGGCGCAGCTGGCCGGTGGTGCGGGCACGTTCGCCCTGGAGCCGGGGGGCGGGAAGCCCGGTCTCTTGGCTGGCCCGGATGATGAGTTCCTCGCCGAGTGCCTCGATGTTGTCAGCGATGGCTTCAAGGAAAGCGGAGTGGATTTCCGGGTCGAGGGTGGAGAAGGACGGGTAGGCCTCAGCTGCCGCTGCTGTGGCGGCCTTGACCTGGTCCTCGGTGAGCAGTGAGTAGGCCGGCTCGAGCTGTTCATTGGTGGCCGGGTTGATTCCGTAGGTGGTGCCGCCTGTTCCGGCGGTGGTCTCTCCCGCGATGAGGGAGTGTCCGTTAAGCGTCATTGATACGTCTCCTGAAGACAATGAAAGGGCGCGGGCAGCCCGCTGGAGTTGTTGCTGCCTCTGTGGCTGGCGGGTTGGTCGGCTGGGCTTTCAGGCGTTGCCTGGCCCGAGGTGCCAGATGCCGAGGGCGGAGAGCAGCTCCCGGGGGTCCCACACGACGAATTCCTCGGCGATTTTTCCGTTTTCGAAGCGGAGGAAGGAGGCACCGGTGACGGTGATGCTCCGACCCGTGGCGGGCACGTCCATGAACGAGCCTTGGTGGGTTCCCTGGCTTTGCCAATGAATGGCGGCGGTTTCGCCGTCTTCAACGATGTGCAGGATGTCGGTACTGAAATCCGGGAAGGCTTCGTGGGTCGCCTTGATGGTTTCCACGACGCTGGTGGAGTCCTCGCTGCCGGATTTTGAGCGGCGGAGGTACCCGGGAGTGATGATTTGTTCAAAGGCGGCGACGTCCCCGTCGCCCCAGGCACGGTTCCAGGCGTTGAGAAGTTCCTCGCGGCGGTTGCTCATGATGCGCTCCTGACTGCTTCGGGTGTTTGGGTGGGGAGGTCGATGGGCAGGTACTGCCCGAATTTGCCGCCACGGAAGATCAGGGCGTTACCGCTGCCTTCCTCCATGTTGGTGACTGCTCCGACGACCATGTAGTGGTCACCGACCACAACTTCGGCGGTGACCTTGCAGTCGATATAGGCGGTGGCGCCATCCAGGTGCGGGGTGCCGAGGGGCCCGGTGGTGCAGGGCAGGCCTTCGAACTTTTGGGGGCCTTTCCGGGAGAGAGAGCGGCAGATGCTGATCTGGTCATCGGAAAGGATGTTGGCCGTGAAGTTCTGGAGCTTGCGCAGCTTGGGCCAGGTTGAAGAGGACTTGTCGACGCAGAACATGACCAGCGGCGGCTCCAGTGAAAGGGACTGGAACGTGCCGACGACCAGTCCGAGCTTTTCGTCGTCATCGTTGATGCCGGTGATGGCCACAACACCGGTAGGGAGCTTTCCCAGCACCTGGCGGTAAAAGGCGGGGGTGACCTCTGTTGCTGGAGTTGTGGCTTTGGTTGGGGTGATATCCATGTCAATCTTCCTTGATCGATTTCAGAGAGGGTGGGGCCCGTAGTGCCTTCTGCTTGGCTGGGCGGGCCCTGTCGGCGTCGTCTCCAGTTAAAGGGACGGTGCGGTTTGGCGTTCGCTGAAGCTTCCGAAGCGGCCGCCATGGAAGATGAGGGGGTTGCCCTCTCCCGGGGTCATCTCCAGGACGCTGGCGATGACGACGACGTGGTCGCCGGCCACGAACTGCTGCTCAATCCTGCAGTCGAACCAGGCAACTGAGCCGTGGATGTGGGGTGTTCCGCAGGCGGATTCGGACCACCTGACGTCGCTGAGTTTGTCCTCGCCCTTGGCTGACAGCGCGCGGCAGACCTGCTGCTGGTCTTCGGCGAGAAGGCTGATGCTGAAGGTTCCGGCTTCGGAGATCTTCGGCCAGCTGGTGGAGGTGTGGGTGACGCTGAAGGTCACCAGCGCCGGTTCCATGGACAACGACGCGAACGTTCCGACGATCATGCCGTTCTGCGCACCGGTGACAGCATTGGTGGAGCAGATGGCGGCGACCCCGGTGGCCAGGTGCCGCATGACGGCCCGGTAGTGATCGGAGGTGATCCGGCGGGTGTCCAGTGCCGGTGCGCTCATGGCTGACCCGCCATGAGTTCTGCGTGGACATTACGGGAGGCTCGCAGGCCGGACTCGATGGCGCCGTCGAAGAACCCGGCCCAGATGTTGGCGATGTCGCTGCTGGCGAAGTGCAGTGCACCTTCGCTGGCCTGTTGCGCTGCGTGGTACTTGGTGAGCTGACCGGGGCGCTGGATTTGCCAGGTTTCCTCGGCGTAGGGGTCTTCGCCCCACTTGTGTCCGGTGACTTCGAGGACTTCCAGGTCGTCGCGCCATACCTTGATGGCTTCCTGGACCTGCCCGGGGTCTGTGACGTCGATGCGGTTCGCGTCGGCGCCGAAGCCGACCAGGACGGCGTCGGTTTCGCTGACGAATTCGGTGCGGATCACGGAGAGTGGCTTGTCCTGGGCGGAGTAGGCGAAGAAGGGCTTGATGGGTCCTTTGACGCGGATCCAGGCTTTGACGCCCTGGGATGCGGTCTTTTCCCGGCTGGGGGCGAGCTTGCCCTCGGACAGGGCGGGCTGGACATCGAGCTTGTGCAGAATGTTCTGCGGTAGGGTGATGACCACCTTTTTCGTCTCGATCTCCTGCCCGTCGGCGTAGAAGATCGTGGCTCCGCCGCTGTGGTGGCGGATGGCGGTCACCGGGGCCTCGAAGCGGATGTCGGCGTTGGTGTCCGCGGCGATCGCGTTGGGCAGCGTGTCATTGCCGTGCTTCAGGCGGAAGATTGCCGACGCCTCGTGCATCAGGTGCCAATGGCCTGAGGAGCCGGCGGTCCAGCGCAGGGCGTTGACGTAGGCACATTGGTCCAGGGGAGCGTTGAAGTGGCCCACCCAGGCGGCTTCGTTCGCGTTCCGCTCGTCCTCGGACAGGTCCAGTTTGTCCAGCATTTCCTGCAGGTTGTATTGGTCGGCTTCGGCGAGGTTGGGGTTGGTCAGCGGCGCATCGGGGCGGGGCAGCCATTTCATGGTGTCTTCCAGCAACCGGGTCATGCCGGGATCGATCAGCTTCATGAAGTCGTCCAGGTTGCCTCGGCGTACTTCATCGCCGGCCAGCCAGTAGGTTTCTTCGGAGCGCGGGCCCCGGGAGACCTCGAGTCCGTAGCGGGTGACCTCTGCCCAGACGTGGGGCTGGGTCCAGTGCAGCCAGTTGCCGCCGAGCTCCAGCTTCTGGCCCAGGCGGTTTTCGGTCCACAGACGGCCACCAATACGGTCGCGGGCTTCCAGGACAACCACGCTGTGGCCGCGGTTGCTGAGCTCACGGGCGGTGATGAGGCCGGCGAGACCGGCGCCGATGACGACGACGTCAGTTTGTTCAGTCATTGAGGGATCCTTCGTTGATAATTTCCGTTGTGGCGGCTGCGGTTAGCGGGCGGCGTCGCTGAGGTGCTTGGCGCGCTGGGCCGTGGCAGGGTGGCCGTCCAGCGTGTACTTCTGGCCGAAGAGCTTTTCACGCAGGGTGACCGGCTCCTGGTCCTCGGGGCGGGCCGGGGCAACGATGCCCTGGGCGCGGAGCTCCGGAAGGGCGAGCTCGATGAACTCTTCCCAGCCCCCGGGTTTAGTGATGTAGCTGAGATTGATGCCGTCGATGTCGGCCTCGTCGCGCCAGCGGCGCAGTTCCGCCGCAACCGTTTCCGGCGAGCCAACGATGGTGGAACCGGTGCCGCCGACGGCGAGGAATTCTGCGATCTGGCGCGCTGTCCAGTCCCGGTCCGGGTCCGCCTTGGAGAACATGTCCACCATGGACTGCCCCGCTTTGGTTCCCACGGAGCGCAAGGGGGTGTCGAGTTCGTATTCGGACATGTCGATTCCGGTCCAGCCACTGAACCGCGCCAGGATCCCGTCGATGGGGGCGTTGTCCACGGCCTTCTTGTACTTCGCCTGGGCTTCTTCATCCGTCGGGGCGACAACGACGGTGAGCAGGATGACCACCTTGATGTCACGCGGGTCACGGCCGGCGTCGGCCACAGCCTGCCGGAGTTTGGCGACACTGCGCTTGGCCCCCTCAACAGAGGTGCTCTGAATAAAGACGGCCTCCGCGTGCCTGCCGCCGAACTCCATGCCCCTGGCCGAAGAACCGGCCTGGAACAGGACAGGAGTGCGCTGCGGAGAAGGCTCGCACAGGTGGAACCCGGGGACAGTGAAGTGCTCACCGGAGTGGTTGATCGGATGCACCTTGGATGGATCGATGTAGGTTGCCGATTCAGAGTCGCGGACCACAGCGTCCTCTTCGAAGGAGCTCTCCCACAGTTTGTAGACGACGTCCATGTACTCATCGGCGAGGTCGTAGCGCTCCGCCGGAGTGAGCTGCTGCTCTTTACCCAGGTTGCGGGCCGCAGCCTCCGAGTAGGAGGTCACGATATTCCAGCCGACCCGGCCGGAGGTCAGGTGGTCCAGCGAGCTGAACTTGCGGGCCAACAGGTAGGGCGGCTCGTACGTTGCCGAGACGGTGACCCCGAACGTGAGGTGCCTGGTGACGGCAGCCATTCCGCTGATCAGCACAGTCGGATCGTTGATCGGGAACTGCGCCGCGTCGCGCAGGGCGGCGTCGCCGTTCCCGCGGAAAACGTCGTGGTATCCGAGGTTGTCGGCGAAGAAAATCCCGTCAAAACTCGCGTTTTCGAGCATCTGAGCGATGCCGGTCCAGTACCGGAGGTCCGTGTAGCGGTAGCCCTGGTCAGCTTCGTTGCGCCACGACCCGGAAGTGAGGTGGGAGGGGGCAAAGACGTCGAAGGCGAAGAGGCTAAGAGGCTCGTTTTTCATGGCAGCGGTGCTTCCTTGGACTGGTGCCGGACAATGCGACAACTTGAGAACTGGTCACGTTCAAGATATGAACACTGCGTTCAATTTAGGTTGTAACCCAGCTCACTGTCAAGAGGTTTTTTCTACTGGGCCTACCGGGGGCTACTTTTTGAGAGTGGATGTTGCGCATGTCGTCGTTCCGACCGTGCCGTTCGATGCTTGAACGAGCAAGGCCACCCTGGCGATTTCTATCTTTGGCGGCACCCCGCTACTGGGCAGCGAGGTACTCGTCGAAGTCACCGGCAGCTCCTATGACCCGGCCTTCTACATCGTGTTTTTCTCCGCCGTCGCATTCAGGGCGCTACGTCCGCTACTGGGTTCCGTGCCGGTCGTGACCAACGTTGAGGAGGCAGCCCAGCTTGCCACGGGGCAGGATGCTTACGAGCGCATCAATACTCCGACCACGCTCCTCGTGCGAGAACCCGTATCCCACGAGGACACAAGGGTCGGCTGACGGCAACCGACAGAAGTCACTGCTGCCCGGCCCGGGCGCCAGTGCTCCTCCCGGGCATATCCCCTTCGGGCAAGCCTGGGGCCTTTTGCCGTCAGGCCTGAGAAGACATGGAGTCGAGCGTTGCGGTCTTGAACGCCTTGTTCGCTTCTTGGAGGGGCATAGGATGGTAAACAGACCAGTCAGGGCTGCTGTGCCATGACAGAAGTGAACAGAACCGGGACCGGGGGCTGATGTGGCAGCGGAAACAGACGTGGACGTACAGGCGGGAATTGGCAGCGACGACACTGCGCCTGGCGAGACCGTTGACCTCACCAACAAGTCCGTCATTAAAGCCACCGTACTGCTCAGTGAGCTGGGCCGGCACAGGGCGGGAATCACTGTTACCGAGCTGGCCCAGGCCGTCGGAATGACCCGCCCCACGGCTTTCCGCCTGCTGCTGAGCCTGGAGCAAACGGGATTCGTTGACCGGGTAGACAACCGCTATACCCTCGGTTGGGAGATGGCGCGACTGGGCCGGCTGGCAGACCCCTACACCGGCGCGGTGGCGAGGGTGCAACCCATTCTGGAAGAGTATGCCGCGCAGGTTAAAGAGACTCTGAGCTTTTCAATGGTGCGGGAGGCGCTGGCCTACGACGTTATTGCCGAAGCGTCCGGTTCCCGGTATCTGAACGTCACCATGTACGTGGGCGAAACCTACCCGGTGCATGCCAGTGCCACGGGCAAGCTTTTGCTTGCGGAAATGACCGACGAAGAAGTTGCCGAAGCGCTCCCCAAAAAGCTGGAAGCATATACGTCGAAAACCATCACAAAATCCCGCGCGCTCATCGAGGAACTGCACACAGTCCGGGAACAGGGGTACGCAGTTCTGGACAGTGAACTTGAAGAAGGCCTCTTTGTCGTGGCCGTCCCGGTTCGGGACGTAGGCGGCGCCCTGGTAGGCATCGTGTCCGTCAACGGACCGGAGCAGCGGCTGAAAGCGGACAGCCTGCCGGACACGATCGAACAGCTCCGCATGGCCAGCAAAGACATAGCCAAGGCTCTCCTCGGCATCGACCAGGGCACTTCCTAACCTTACTTCCTGCCTGACAGGCCGTGCTGTACGGCATCCGGCAAAGCGCACAGCCATGCCCGTCTAGGCCTCGGCCATCTCCAGCAGCTGCTCCATGGACGGATACTTCCAGCGCACGTACTGAACCGGGACTCCGACGCGCTCGGCCACCAGAGTGTGGGTCAACCCCTGTTTGCTGTGATTCATTTCCCTCACGCATTGGGCCAATGCCGCGGTCCGGCGCTCATCGCGCTCCCTGATAACTTCCGCGGGCTCCCTGCGCGGTTTCTGCTTCTGCTTCTGCTTCTGACGCCAGTACGGCATAGTCAATCCCTCCTTGTCAGGGAAAAGAGGCCCTCGCTTGTCCCGCAAAAGGGCCACACAGCCCGCCATCAGGCCCTTCTGACACAGCAAGCCCGGGAGGCGGAGAAAGATCCGTGGGGCCACTGCATGATGAAGTCTGGAAAGTGCTTGTCCCCATCGTTTATCAAATGCTCCGTTGATGCAGGGTCTTGAAAAAGCCGCATCCCAGTAATAAGTTGAACGTCACGTTCATAAGATAAACAGTCTCAATTGTGGCCCCCCTCACGCTCCTTTGCAAGGCGGCGCCAGGCCCTCACCCAACTTTGATCGGACCATGACCATGTACACCCACCCCCGGACCGCCACTGCCCACCACCGCCCTCAGCCGCCTGCACCCGTACCGGACTGGTCAAAATTGTCCCGGGGAGATGTTGTGCGGGTCTTCCGCCGGGACGGGAGCAGCATGCTGGGCCACATTGACATGCTGGCCCTTGACCGAAGCGTCTTCTGGATCATCCAGGATGACGGCAGCGGTCGGGTCATGGTCTGCAGCGCCGATAAGCCCCGCGTACTCGCCGTGTCCCGTCATGAAATCTGAGGGGGGAAATCCTGCAGGACACCTATTGCGCCGCTCGCGTGAGGTGTGCCACACTAGCTAAACGTTCAATAGTCGAACGAGACGTTCATTTTATTATCGTTAGCTTCAGGCACAGTCGTTTCGAAGCCGGCAGCAAGGAAGGAAAGCAAGCATGTCTATCTCCATTGGGCACCGCGCCATTTTTAGCGCTTTCGGTCACCGCAACTCCACCACGGTACGTGAACCCGCTCCGTCCCTTCCGGCGTTTTCGCCGGCAGCCACGGAGGAAAATGTCGCCCCCTTCGAAGCAGGCGTCTCCGCCGAAGCAGGAGAGCTGAGGTGCTCACCCTGGGAAGGTCTGTACCTGGAGCAGGCGCACCCCGTTACGGCGCGCGGCAACGAAGCCAGTTCAAGCCGGCAACTGGAATCGTTCCTTGCAAATCTGATGTACGGCGAATAAGCCATGGCCAACACTCTCTATGCCGAAACAGCCGGCGGCGACAGTGCTGTCGCTTCGGCTGCCGACGACTGTGACACCAACAGCTGCTTTTTCTGCACCAGCCCGGAAACCGACTAACCAAGACCATGCAGCTTTTGGGCAAAAAAGCCCTGATCACCGGGGGCGGCCAGGGAATCGGCAGGGGCATCGTAGACCGCTTCCTCGAAGAAGGCGCCCGCGTGGCCGTCGTTCAGCGTCGGCCACTTGATCCGGAACTGCAACACCACACCTCAGTGTTTGGCATCCAGGCAGACCTGGCGGACACAGCGGCCCTCCCCGCGGTCGTCGATCGGGTGGTCGACCGGATTGGCGGGGTTGACATCCTCGTCAACAACGCCGGCATCATGTTCGAACGCAGCGTCGCTGAGATCACGCCCGAGGAGTGGGACCGCATGATTGCCCTGAATTTGCGGGCACCGCTATTCCTTGCCCAGGCCGTGCTGCCCGAGCTTCGTAAGGCAGGCGGCGGAAGCATCATCAATATTGGCTCCATCGAAGGCATTGCCGCCAATCCCCAGCACGCGGTATATGCCGCATCCAAAGCGGGTATCCATGGGATGACGAAAGCTCTCGCCCTCGATCTCGGCGCAGACAACATGCGCTGCAACGCCATCGCCCCCGGCTGGATCGCCTCAGAACTCAGCGAAACCTATCTCGCCTCCCAACCGGCACCGAAAGAGGCGCGCGACGCCTTGAAAAGGCTGCATCCAGTCGGCCGTATCGGCGAGCCTCGCGACGTGGGCGACCTCGCTGTTTTCCTGGCCGGCGACAGAGCCGGCTTTCTCACCGGGGAAGTCATCACGCTCGACGGCGGCAGGACCGCCAAGCTGCCACTGCCCTTCTAAAGGGCCCGCCCGGCGGGGCCTGCCCTTTGTTGGGACTCCTTTGGCCCGCAGATGCCCCTCCGCAGATTGTCCATCCCCGGCGGCAACGCTGAGAGCTTTAAAGCGTTGAGATAACCGCCCACGGGTCAGTATTCCCGTATTGCACAAAGGGCCGTTGCTCGGGGGACGGCGCAGGCCCAACAACAACTGCTGGATTCAACAGCACCCCGTCTAACAAGTGCTGTTCATCCAATGAACGTAACGTTCGAAATATTCCCCCGACCCCTTGCGGATTGGGGTGAGCTGCGCCACAATAAAAATGGTTCAATAAATGAACGCCGCGTTCAACTCCATAGGTTCCGGCGACGGACCACCGACCAACATTTCAAAAGCCTCCGGAACCTTTGGTTCCCTCGTCAGCGTCGAGGAGTCATTATGAGCACCGCACTTCGCATTCTGGGCACAGCTTTCTTCCATCTGCCCGCCGGGATGGTCCGTCAGCACCCGCACGTGCCACCCATTGCCCCCGCCCCGTCCAGTGCGCCCGCTTCTGATCTCTGGAACTGCGCACCGTGGGCTGGGCTTTACGAGGCCACAGCGTGATGCCCGTCGTGCGGGAACACTTCACTTGTCAGTAGGCAAAATCTTGCCAACGTCATATTTATCAGGCTGGTCGGCTTCAGATTAGCCCGTGGACGGCCCTGGCAAGTCTCCGGGGACCCGGGCCGGCTAAAAAGCTTCCCACAGCGTGGGGCCGCTGATTGGAAGACAACTTCCCGACAGTGTCTCCCACCCAATTCGCAAGACCCCTAAATCCCTACCTTTCCTGAAAGAGGCTCTGATGAGCACTAAGCATTCTGCATCGGATGGTTCCCCTGATGAGGTGGTAACGGCGCCACCCGTAGATGACACCGCCCTCCTGCACCGCACCGAATCCGAGGAGGTGAAGATCCTTGAAGATCTAAAGGACGGTGTCGCCGAACGACGCGGAGCACTCAGGGAACACGCCCGCGGACTCGATAAGACGATCATTGTGGTGACCGGCGCCCTGGTCATTGCGTTCCTGATCTGGGGTTTCACTGACACCGATGGCCTGGCGGCCGCCTCGACACTGGCGCTGAACTGGGTCCTCGGAACCTCGGGGTGGGTCTTCGTTCTCCTGTCCTCGGTCTTCGTCGTGTACGTCCTGTGGCTGGCGATCGGCCGGTTCGGGAACATCCCGCTGGGCAAGGACGGCGAGGGACCCGAATTCAAGACCGGGTCCTGGATCTCCATGATGTTCGCCTGCGGCATGGGCATCGGCCTGATGTTCTACGGCGTCGCCGAGCCCCTGTACCACTACATCTCACCGCCCCCCAGCACCGTGGACGGCCAGACAGTCGAAGCCGTGGAGACCGCGATGGCCACCTCAGTGTTCCACTGGACCCTGCACCCCTGGGCGATGTACGCCGTCGTCGGCATCGCCATCGCCTACAGCACCTTCCGGCTGGGCCGAAAGAACCTGCTCTCCGAAGCGTTCGTCTCCCTCTTCGGCCGTAAAGCCGTTGACGGTATCGGCGGCAAAATCATCAACATTCTCGCCATCTTCGCTACCCTCTTTGGATCAGCCGCGTCCCTGGGCCTGGGCGCGCTGCAGATCGGCAGCGGGCTGCAGTTCAACGGCGTCGTCGGCGAAGTTGCCACACCCCTGCTCGTCATCATCATCGCCGTGCTCACGTTCTGCTTCGTGGCCTCCGCAGTCTCCGGCCTGGAAAAAGGCATCCAGTTCCTTTCCAACACCAACATGGTCCTCGCCGTCGTGCTTGCCGTCATCGTCTTTGTCGTTGGCCCCACCCTGTTCATCCTGAACCTCATCCCCTCCGCCCTGGGCTCCTACATCCAGCAGCTGCCGGAAATGGCAGCACGCACCGAAGCCACCGGCGATGACACCATGCGGTCCTGGCTCTCCAGCTGGACAGTGTTCTACTGGGTCTGGTGGATGTCCTGGACCCCGTTCGTCGGCATGTTCATCGCCCGCATCAGCCGCGGACGCACCATCCGCCAGTTCGTCACGGGCGTGCTGTTCGTCCCGTCCCTGGTCTCCCTGCTCTGGTTCGCCGTGTTCGGCGGCACCGCCATCCACCAGCAACGCGCTGCTGACGCCACCCCCGACACCGGCGACGGGATCGCCACCATCGTCGATGGTGCCCCCAGCATCTCCTTCGACGGTGCCCTCTTCGCGATGCTGAACGGACTCGGCACACCCCAATGGCTCACCATTGGCCTGGCCGTGCTCGCCATGGTCCTCACCGCGATCTTCTTCGTCACCGGCGCCGACTCCGCCTCCATCGTCATGGGCTCCCTGAGCTCCCGCGGCACGCTCAAACCCTCAAAACCTGTCGTCGTGTTCTGGGGAACCCTGATGGGAACCGTCGCTATCGTGATGCTCCTGGCCGGCGGAGACACACCGGCCGAAGCACTCAGCGGACTCCAACGCATGACCATTGTCGCCGCGGCACCATTTGTCATCGTCCTGCTCGTCCTCTGCGTCGCCCTCACCCGCGACCTGCGCCGGGACCCCATCTGGCTCCGCAAACAACTCTCTGACTCCGTCATACGACGCACCGTCCGCGCAGCAGTCGATGAACACGGCCACCAAAAGTTCATCCTCGCTACCAAAGAATCCACCGCCCCACCAACAGGACAGCTCCAGGCAGTGGACGCCACCGCAGCGGGCACACCCATCTACGCCAGCAGCAACGGAAAGCAAGCCTCACACGCCCACCCTGAAAGCTAGAAACCCCAAGCGCAGCAAACGGAAGATTCAAAGCCGATAACGAGTGATCTTCCTACCGAGTCAACTCGACAAACAACTTCAGACTCGTATTGCGCGCCAAAAGCGCTCCGGCGGCGTGATGTCTCTCATCTGCACACCAACGTCGCCGGAGGGCACGCCCACCGCCTAGTCACGAAAAGATCAAAATGATACTCCAACACCAACCCCTCACTGCCGCAAACGAGGAACCAGGCTCGTCTATCCCCACGGGGAGGAACTAACCAGTGACAGCCACAAACAATTCAACTGCAGGACAGAACGTCGTCACAGCAGCAAGAAAAAAACGCTTCATGGCCAGAATGATCGCCGTCCTGATCGGCGGCATGTTCCTGGACGGCTACATCCTCGGCATCATCGGGCCATTGTCGGGCAGGATGGCCGAGGACCTGGAACTCTCAGTGGTTTGGCAAGGTCTCATCGCAGCGGCTGCCTTGATCGGCATCCTCATCGGCTCACCACTTGGCGGCTGGGCAGCCGACAAATGGGGACGCAAACCCATTTTCATGTTTGACATCGGCCTCTTCGCAGTCGCGTCAGGCATGCAGTTCTTCATCGACTCACCCCTGTGGCTGCTGGTAGTGCGGCTGCTGATGGGCATCGCAATCGGCGCCGAATATGCGGTCGGATGGCCCCTAATGGCTGAGTTCTCGGCCACCCATCTGCGGGGGCGGCTGATGGGCGCAATGGAGATCGCCTGGTACGGCGGCTTCATGGTCGCGTTCCTGATCGGCCATATGCTGGCCGAGTACACCAGCCTTAGCTGGCACTTCATCCTGGGTACGAGCACCTTCATCGCGATCGCATTGTTCCTCGCCCGGCTTGGCTTGCCGGAGTCGCCACGCTGGCTATGGAGCGTCGGCCGCAAGGACGAAGCCCGCGCCCTCGCCGCAAAATACATGCCCGATGACGCGCTCGAAGACGTCCAGCACGAGGACGTGCGCAAGGGCAGCTTCGGAATGCTGTTCTCCAAGGAGCACTGGCGGTCCACCCTGTTCATCTCGGCCTTCTGGTTCTGCGCCGTGACACCATACTTCGCTATCGCCACGTTCGCCGACAGCGTCTTGAATCAGTACGGCCTGGCCGGCGGACTCGCCGGCGGAGTAGGACTGTCCGCCATCGCCCTGGCCGGAGTCGTGGTCACGGTCTTGCTGATCGACAAGGCCGGCCGTCGCATACTGTGCGTCCCGCCGCAGTGGCTGTGCGCTGTCGTCCTCGCAATAATCGGCCTGTGGGCCGGCGCGCCCGGGCCTGTCGTACTCGTCCTGTTCCTGATCTTCTCCTTCTTCAACGCGATGTACACCACGCTGACAGGCGTCTATCCGAGCGAAGTCCTCCCCACGGAGATCCGAGGAATCGGAACAGGTTTCGCAGCCGCTGTCAGCCGCGTCGGGGCAGGAATCGGCATCTTCCTGATGCCAATCTCAATGGAAACCCTCGGGGCAGGTCCCACCATGCTCATCGCCGCCGCTGTCGCCCTAGCCGGAGCGGGGCTATCCCAGTGGCTGGCTCCCGAAACGAAAGGAAAGACGCTCACCGAGGCAGCCGCAGGCTACGCACACTGAGCCTATGTAGCTGCGTCCAAGGCCTTGTGGCCCCTGCCGTGAAGGCTATCCCTTCCCAGGGCCGGAAATCAAAGCCCGATATTGCTCCTAAAACGCCGATAATTGATATTCCGTAAAGCTACGCTGCTTGCCAGAAGTTCCATGTCCCGGTCCCGCGGCGCCACGCCCTCGCGCGCCCCCGGTTTGTCGATCCTTTGTTCTCCGACTCCGATGAGGGTCGGAAGCTCACGCTGATTTGTGCCCCCGCGGGCTTCGCCAAAAGGCAGGGCTTTATCACCAGAACATAAGCGCCAGGGCTGCGTACAGAGGGAGGGCTGACCGTGCAGCTCGCCGGCAGCGATGCCAGGGAGCCACTTCGGCGGTTCGTCCCCAGCTCTCTCGGGAGTCTGCGCGTAGCGCTTCCATACGTAGTCCAAGGGGTCACTGCCATTGAGTAACTTCGCGGATGACCGGGATGGGCCTCGCCGCTGGGCCCTTTCGATGGTGGGGGTCTTCCGCGACCTGGTCGGATGCATCGAACGGGGGAGACGCAAGCAGACACCGGCGCCCGATCAGGGAGGGCTCCGTGTCCGTTGCCTGTGGGCGTATGTTTCCCTAGACTCCACTGACAGGGATGGCAGCGGAGGGCGGAATGACTGACGACCAGAGGACCGCGCGGATCTTCGGGGTGCTGTTCATCATCACGTTCCTCACCTCGATTCCCGCGGCGCTTCTGTTTGTGCCGGTTCTCGAAGACCCTGCTGGTTACCTCGCGGGTGGCGGGAGCGACACGCAGATCTATCTGGCCGCATTCCTGGAGTTTCTGCTGATCGTCTCGAACGTCGGAACGGCCGTCGTTCTCTACCCGGTCGCGAGGCGCCGCTACCAGACGCTGGCGATATCCTTCGTCGCCGCTCGAATCATGGAGAGTGTTTTCATTGCATCTGGGATCATGTTTGTGCTCGCGATCGTCGCACTGCGCCACGAGGCTCCCGAGGCAGCCGACGTCGCTGTCTCATTAGCAGCGCTGAAGGACTTGTCCTTTTTATTCGGCCCAGGACTTGTCGTCCCCATCGGGAACGGCCTGGTACTCGGCTACCTGATGTACCGCTCTGGCCTCGTCCCGCCACGCATGGCCTGGTTCGGTCTCATCGGAGGGCCACTTCTCCTGATTGGGCAGCTTGGCGTGCTCTTCGACTTGTGGGAGGCAGGAAGCGCGGCGAGCGTCCTCGTAGCGCCGGAGGCCATCTGGGAGCTGTTCGTCGGCTTCTACTGCGCTCTCCGGGGGTTCAGGCGGGATAGTCCGATCCTTTCCCGCGAGCCATGACTCCCGAGCCAACACCGGGTTCACGCAACCCGAAGGCCCGGTCGACCGATGACCTCCCCAGGCGGTGGCAACAGCTGTTCGCTCTGTCTGGCTTTGCGTTCGCAGTACTCCTGCTCTTCGGTTGGTTCCTGAGCGGTGGCAACACGCCGGACTACACGGCCACCGACGAGGACTGGAGGACCTGGGCGGGCGAGGTTGGGCCCAGGAGCGGCATCGGTGCGTCCCTCATCCTTTGTGGAGGCGTCGCGTTCGTGCACTTCGCGGCGACCATTCGAAGCACACTGGGGAGCGCGGAGCCGACGGTTCGCGGGTCCGGGACGCTAGGTGACGCGGCGTTCGGGGGTGCTCTCGTTGGCATCGCGGGCATCGGGATGGCCCTCGTTAACGTCGCGTCCGCGACCAGCGCGGGTGCCGACGCGAATCCGGTCGCGATTAGAGCGGTGGCAACCGCGTCCGCCGGCCCGTACCTGGTTGCAGCGATGGGCTTTGCCGCCTTCCTGGGCGCCGTCGGACTGTCGACACTGCGAAGCGGTTCCTTCCCCCGTTGGACCGGAGTCGTGGCACTAGTCGGAGCGGTTGCTTTCCTCATCACGTTCTTGACCGCCGTCGTAGGCCTCGGTCAAGACAGCATGTTCGGGTACGGCTTTCTTCCCGGCATCCTGGCACTGGTGGTCTGGTCGATGGCCACGAGTATTGCTGAATACCGTGCAGTGCCGACCTCCACACGCGGGCCCGCCCCACCAGAAGGCCGGGGGTAGACTGCCCGACAGGAACAATTCCGCAGGGCAACCCCCGCCGAGGACCTCAGCGGCGGCAGTGCACTCAAAGCGTTCGTGAAGGAGGCCATCAACGGCTCCTTGGGAGTCATTTTTGGACACTCTGCGGCACGCCCACCCGGCAACATGATCGTCCCCCTCCCTCCTCGCAGGATTTGGCAGCATCGCTGGCTGACATTAGGGCAGGGACCACGGGCATCCCTTGTAGCCAAAAATCGTGATGACGGCGGAACCGCGTGGCCGCTACTCGGAACGGATGGGTTCGGGGGATGCAGGATTTTCACGATCCGGATCCTCAAAGGCCCGTTTTTGAGCTCCCCGCTGTCGAGGACATGGTGCGGCGGTGGACTGCGGTCTCAGGGAGTCACTTCCTTGGAATGGTGCTCTTTGGTGCTTCTCTATGCCGGACGCGTCCGGCGGGGGGCCGCTGTGGGCGGTGCGCGGTGGGTGAGTGTCTGCACGTCGTACTTCTTTAGCACCCAGGCGGCGAGGACCCAGGGCAGAACGCCGTAAACGACCTGTGCGGTGAAGCTGCCGGAGGAAAGGACCACGTATGACTGCCATGCGTTGGCGTAGCCGTGGAGGATGACGATCCAGAACAGGCTGCCGGTGTTGTTGTAGAGCCACGTCAGCACGATGGTGTACCCGACAACGCCGAACGTCAGGCCGATCAGCGAGATCGCCGCCTGAAAAGGGCCCGCCGCGCCAGTCATCAGGGGCAGCAGTACAACAGAGGGCAGATGCCAAAGACCCCACGCAACACCCAGGATCCAGCTGGCCCGCTCGGCGGTCCGCGTCCGTTGCAGGTGGGGCAGTGCGAAGCCCCGCCATCCGAGTTCTTCGGCCAGGCCGGTGCAGACGATGAGGAACAGCAGGAATGGGACGGCCAGCACCACGGGCACCAGGAAGCGGTAGTCCAACGGCGACATGCCGCCCATGACCCAGCCCAGCGCCAGCGCGGCCAGGCTGAGAACGACGGGGAACAGGAAGACAAACAAGATCCACTTACCGGGAATCCGGACCTTGACCAGGCGGGCGAAAAGCTCCCGCAGCCCGGGGCGCCCGGATTCCAACGCAATCGCAACCACGCCGGCGATTGACGGTCCGAAGGAAAAGCACAGCAGGACCACTGCAAGGAGGATTCCGAAGTCAGGTCCGCCGGCGCCGAGCAGGAGGAAGTTCGCTTCATTCGTCGGCGCAACACCTCGCGGGACCAAGGACATGTACACGGGGATTTGCACCGCCCAGGGGATGCCGTAGGCAAGGACCAGAAAGAGCGGCCAAGCCCAACGGGCGCCAACTTTGCTGCTCATAAAGATAATTTTGCGGCTGGCACCAGCGCGAAGGAAACCCTTCGGAAGGGTCACCGGCAGGCGCTGACACAAGTTCGCCCCGGGGTGTCAGCACACTTAGTCACAGAGCCGTTCGACTTCCTCCATCTGGTGGGTGACCATCACGACGGTGGCACCCTTGGTCTTCTGCTCAGCGACGATGTCCATCAGCAAGCTTCTTCAATGTAAATACCTAGACCCCACGGTCCAACCAGGCAGCATTTGGACGTTCCCGGGGGGGGGCTGCACTAATGCTTAGTAAGCTAACGAAGGAGGCGTCAGCGGGGCCAAACCGCTTTCAGTTGGCCGGCTTGCAGATGCGGTCCAATGCTTCGTTGAGTGTGGATTCTATTCGGCCGTTCAGGTAGTCGCGCTTGTCTTGGGTGGAGGGGTCCTCGAGTTCGGTGGGCATTGGTGGTGTTGTGACTGTCATCGCGGCCTGATACCGCCCGTCCGCGCTGCTGACCGCCACGGTCTGGTAGTCCCAGAGCCCGCCACGGCCCTCGTGCCGCGAGTCTTTCGAGCAACCGTCCGCATGCTCCCACACGCCCAGCCCGTACGGGTGAAAGCCTGGGCTGCTCTTCATTTCGCGCAGGGACGACGCTGAAACCGCCCGTCCCTGGAAGATTCCGGCCATGAGGAGGTTCAGGTCCGCCATCGTCGATATAGCGCCCCCGGCCGGGTTGCCGATCGCGAAGGTGTTGTCGGTGGTGTCTACTAGTTCACCGCGCAGGGTCACGTAGCCGTGCAGAAGACCAGGTTCGTGCGGGTCAACACGGTCCAGGCTGGTGTTCTTCAAACCGAGAGGGACTAAGACCTCCTCCTGCAGTACCTGGACGAAGGGCTTGTCCCGCAGCGTCTGGATGAGGAGGCCGAGTGCGAGATAGTTGGTGTTCGAGTACTTGAATGACCCGACATCGTCAGAGGTCCAGGGAAGGGTCCCTGCCAGTTGCAGGCCCCGCTCCATCGTCAACGTTTGGGCGAGCACAGGGCGGAAGTCAACATCCTTCGGCAGGGCATCGTTGACTTCCGGCATTCCGGAGGTATGGCTGAGCAGCTGCCTCACGGTGATCGGAGCTGGTGGCGCGAGTGAAGTCGTGAATCCGGGGATGACGTCGTTGACGGGATCGTCGAGGCCGATGAGGTTGTCGTCCACAAGCTTCAGCACGGCCACGGCCGTCATCGTCTTGGTGACGCTGGCGACCGCAGCACGGTCCGTTGGCTGCGCCGGGGTCCTGGTCTCAAGGTCACGCACGCCGTAGGCCCTGGACCACTCGCCCTCGGGCCAGCGTATCTGGACGACGGCGGCCACCGCGCCTTCGTCCATGAACAGCTGGACCTGAGTTTCCAGGGAAGCGAAGGGATTCGGTGAGCTTGAGGACGGCGCGGGCTCATCGGTGGACGAGGTACAGCCAGATACAAGGAGGACGACTGCGAGGGCCGCCTGCCGCCATACGCGATTTTTCGTGCTCATTGCCGCATCCACTCGGGACGTCGTGACAGGTTCGGGGCCGCCCGCGGCACCGGATCCGGCCAGACCTGCGGCGGCACCGTCGCCCCGGCCCCTCAACTTTATGACTGGGCTGCGTCCTGGGGAACCCTTTGCCCAGTAGCTCGCCCACGACAGCAAAACCAGATAAACGAGCACTATAGACGTGGCAATAGCATCCCGTATCGCAACGGAGTCCGACCGGCCGCGGATCTCACGTTCGTAGGACCGCATCCCGTAGCCCAGATCGCGGAACGACGGCAGGCAATTCCAAGACAGTACTTCCAATACCGGCCCGATCGTCACAATCAGGGCAGCGGGGAAGGACCAGGCGCTTCCAGCCCGTGGACGTCGCCACTGATTTCACTTCGCCTGGCATTGGACGCAACCTTACCTAGGGGGCACGAGGCCATACAGCACCACTCCTGAAAACAGAATGGAAGGCAGATTCTGCGGGGTCAAGAAGAAAAACCTGCATAGCCGAACGCCGGAAAGCAGAATGAGACGAGTTCCCCACCTACTTCTACTCGTCCTACTTGAACGCCGAGAATACAGATTCCGTAAGCTAGGGCGAGGAGGGGCTTCTTGACCCTTCGCGGGGAGGCGCGAGCTGGTCTAAGCGTTGCCGATTGCCTCTTCTCCTGGTGATTCCAAAAGGCCATGATTAGTCTTACAGCCACGTCATGCGGCCAACCAAAAGACAGCTGGGCAAGCCCCAGAAAAGACATCACCATGATCCGAAAACTGCTTTGCAGATGGGGCATCGGCCATCACTGGCTTGCCCAAATGAACGACGGCGAGTTTCGTCGCCACTGCATTCACTGCGGGAAGGAAGATGCCCACAGTGCCCGATGGTCGGGAACGCTTGCGAGCGGTGATCACCCCGAAGACCCCCACACCCGCGACTACTATTAGGCGCTAGATCGTGATGCTCAAAGACATGCTGTGCAAGCTCAATCTCCATCACCGCTGGCACGTCGAACACAACGACGACGGTGGCCTGTACAAACGCTGCCTGTATTGCGGCAAGGACGGGGCCGACGGGGACGGGGCAGCCAACGACTGGGCTCTAAGGCGGTGGTGGTAGGTGACCACCCTGAGCGGTATGGACCATTTCGATTTGAATCGGAGGATGCCATGATCCAGGCCCTTCTGTGCAAATTTAACATCCGTCACGAATGGCATGTCGAACATGCCGAAGACGGCACTGTGTACAAGCGCTGTCGGCGGTGCGGCAAAGACGATGATGAACACACTAGGGGAGGCGGCAACTTTAGCGCTTGGTAAGGCGGGTTAAACAAGGCAGTGCGGTTCGGGTCATCGCCTGGGCTGCCTTCAACATGTCCTGATTGGCGCCGAAGACCCGAAGGGCCTCTTCAGCATTGGCCAGCGGTAGCAAGCGGAGAGATCATCGGCAGCCGTACCTTTACTCGCCCAGGTCGAAATCCAGGTCCAGGTCTTCAGGGGAGTGTAGCTCCCGCCAGGTAGAGGTCAGGCTGGCGGTGGGCAGGGCTGCATCCCTTGGACGGCCGCGAGCTGGTCCAGGTCCAGCCCCGTGCGAGCTGCCACGTCCCTGACGCTCCGCGGGCAAAAGCTTTCATTAGGCGAAAGTGGTCCTCTCTACGGCTACCCGGACGGCAAGACTGGTGTTGGCGCACGGACGGGCCGACACCGGGACGCGGTGAGCCGGCAAACCGACGAAAGGAACACAGATGCCCGCTGAACAACTCCGCCTTGAGGAGATCCGGATGCGTGATCCGTTCATCCTGGAGCCGGTTCCAGGGGAGTTCGTCCTTTTCGGGACCACCGACGAGAACGTCTGGGGAGGGCCCGCGACTGGCTTCGACTGCTACACCAGCAATGATCTCGAGCACTGGAATGGCCCCATCGCCGCATTCCGACCACCGCAAGGCTTCTGGGCGGACACCCAGTACTGGGCTCCGGAAGTCCACTCCGCTAACGGACGGTTCTTCATGCTCGCCACATTCGCCACCTCCACCGGCGCACGACCCCGCGGAGTCGCAATCCTAGTTGCGGACAATTAAGTCCATCCCGCTTTTCTATGACCCGATGAAAGATAGCCAACTTGCCTACGCCTTGATCCCTCTGGTTCGAAATTCCCGTCCCAACTACCGCCGAAGTTATGGCAGGACCGCGCAAACTGAAGAACTATCCGAGCGTCGTCGACAGGTGATCTTAGATCTCGCAAACCTTCGTAAAGGAAGGCAATCAGGTTGATAAGCTGCACGCGCTTGGTCGAAACCCGGGAGTTCTCGCACCTACTTCTACTCGTGCTTTATACGCCGATAATGGAGATTCTGTCGAGCTAGCTCGCGGTATCGGATTTGGGTGCCTAGTTGGATTCTGACAGACCTTCACTTGTTCAGCAGGGGTGCCACGAGGCCATGGAAACGAACAAAATGATCGCTGTTGTGCTTCACTTCTGAGAAGAAGGCAGCGGCATGGGGGAGCGCCCAAAAAGCATGAGACTTCGAGATTCTGAGCTGGTACGGCCGCGCTGCCTTGTAATTCCTCCATTTTTGATATGTCCCAAATTCGGAACGCGGAGTAGGTTGAGAGGCACCACGCGGAAATGAAGTGAGCTTCGGCATCGATCCGGCATTTATATTCGGGGTCGGCCAAATTGCTGCTGCCGCATAGGCCACGAGAGCAGGGAGGCACGCCAATATCCGGACACCAGCGGACCTAGCACTCTCAAAGACCCGCCATTCCTGCAGGGCTTCTTCCGGTGCATCAGGGGCGGGAATTCAACCAGGCATTCTCTACCAAACAAAAGAGGGAGATTCTCGTGTTGCTTTGGATAGCCATCATCATCGCAGTTCTCTGGCTTCTAGGCCTGCTCACCAATATCGGCGGCGGCCTCATACACATACTTCTGGTTATTGCCGTCGTGGTCCTGGTCTTCCACTTCATTCAAGGCAGATCCCGGGCCTAAACCAGGTAATCACTCGAGTAAAACGCGTGCGTAAGCGGCGTCGCGCTCCGGGGCCAGTTCAGGAGCGGGTCAATCCGCCCGCCTCCATCGGGGCCGTCCCGGCCTTAGGGCTGTTGCCGGACGGCCCGTGTAGCGACTGTCAGCGGACGCCGAGGTCGCTGTCAACGTACGAACCCGGGCGGTTTTCAGTGCCATGCTGGCAATTGCAGCCGCCATCGAGCTGCAGTCGAACGGTCACTGGACTCGATGCTTCGAGCCGGACGTCAACATGCTCCTTCCCGTTGCTGCTAAGGCGGAGAATCGATTCTTGGGCGGTGTAATGGGTCATGTGCTTACCTTTGCTGATGCGGGGAGAGGGATGCGCGCCGGTGGCACGGGCCAGGAAGGCCCGTGCCACCCGGGCGGGTTGCTACTTACGGTGAGCGGTCTATATGCCGGGGTGTGACGGTGGGGCCAGAGACCGTGAATCTTCCTCCGGACCCCGCCAGCTGCGGTTCTAGTTCTTGACGTATCCGTTCGGATTCAGAACGAACTTGGTTGCCGAACCGGCGTCGAATTCGGCGTAACCGCGCGGTGCATCCTCAAGGGGGATCGCTGTGGCGTTTACTGCCTTGGCGATCTGGACCTTGTCGTGCAGGATCGCCATCATCAGCTGGCGGTTGTACGACATGACGGGGCACTGTCCAGTGGTGAACGACAGGGACTTTGCCCATCCGGTGCCCAAGGACAGCGACAGGGAGCCGTGCTTTGCTGCCTCGTCAATTCCACCAGGGTCTCCGGTGACATACAGGCCGGGAATTCCAAGGGCACCGCCTGCAGCGGTGATGTCCATGAGCGAATTCAGCACCGTGGCGGGGGCCTCGTGAGAGGCGTCCTTGCCGTGACCGCGGGCTTCGAACCCTACGGCGTCGACGCCGCAGTCCACTTCGGGGACGCCAAGGATTTGCTCGATCTGGTCCTTCGGATCGCCGTTGGTGACGTTCACCGTTTCGCAGCCGAAGGAGCGGGCCTGAGCCAGGCGGTCTTCGTTCATGTCACCGACAATCACGACGGCGGCGCCGAGCAGCTGCGCGCCGACGGCGGCCGCGAGGCCCACCGGGCCGGCACCGGCAATGTAGACGGTGGATCCGACGCCCACTCCTGCGGTGACGGCGCCGTGAAAGCCTGTGGGGAAGATATCGGAAAGCATGGTCAGGTCCATGATCTTTTCCAGGGCCTGGTCACGGTCCGGGAACCTGAGCAGGTTCCAGTCAGCGTAGGGGACCAGCACGTATTCGGCCTGGCCGCCCACCCAGCCGCCCATATCCACATAACCATAGGCGCTGCCCGGGCGGTCAGGGTTGACGTTCAGGCAGATGCCCGTCTTGCGCTCCTTGCAGTTCCGGCAACGGCCGCAGGAGATGTTGAAAGGTACAGAGACAATGTCTCCCACCTTGATGAACTCCACGTCAGGACCGACCTCCACCACTTCGCCGGTGATTTCATGGCCAAGGACGAGGTCCTTAGGCGCCGTGGTCCGGCCCCTGACCATGTGCTGGTCCGAGCCGCAGATATTGGTGGTCACCGTGCGGAGGATCGCGCCGTGGGGTACTTTTCGGCCCACATTGGCCGGATTGACACCAGGCCCATCTTTCAGTTCGAACGTCGGGTAGTCGGTGTTGATGATTTCGACGACACCCGGTTCTTTGTAGGCGACGGCTTTGTTTCCTGACATGGACACTCCTTTGGGTAGGGGTATTTGGTGCCAGGCCTTCCATTCGGATGGCCTGGCACTGGTCCGGCAAAGTTGCAGGCGCTGCCCCATGGCCCGTGAGGGATGCTTCGATGAGGATACCTCCCCAGGTTTCAGGCCACCGAAGCACCCTTCACGGGCACGGGACCGACGGTCGAAGAGCCTGTACTGATGAGATTAGGGTCACAGGAGCTGCAATAAAAGCGCAAGATTCTGAGGATAACCCTGCGGAATTGATGCATGATCAGTGTCCCATCAAGACGTGCAAGGGAAAAGCTGAAGGGACTGGGCCCGGTGATTACCGAACCCAGTCCCTTCAACCCCAGCTCACAGGTGAGCTGGTCAAATTGCGGGTGTTATTTCTTTTCGGGGAGGAACATTGCCTTTTCCAGCGGTGTCACGGTGAGTGATTTGAGCTGCGCGGTACCGCCTTCGGCGAAGAGGGCCATCTTGTCGGCTCCCGGGTTGGGGAATACCTGGTCGGTGATGGTCTTCAGGCCGTTCTGGGCGAACACCTCTACGGAGGAGCGGTCGAGGTAGATCCGCATAATGACGTTGCCGTTCTTGTCCAGCGTGACGGCGGCGTCCTCGATGGATGCAAAGGCCGGGTGGAATGTGGTGTTGCCGGATTTGGTGCGGTCAACGAACATCTTGCCGGTCGTGGCATCGTAGCCGATGACGGTGGACGATTGTCCGTCACCAAGGACGGTGATGCCGGATTTTTTTGCGGTACCGGGGGCGAAGCTGATGTCCACCTGCTGCACCTGGCCTGCCGACTGTGCAGGAAGCGGGTGCGTTCCTGCGGAAATCGGGCCGCCCTTCTTGTCGTTGTAGCTGGCTTTCCCTCCCAGTTTTTCCACTTGCTTCACGGCGCTTTGGGTGAGGCGGGGGCCGTCAGGGGTTTGGGTGAGTTTCACTTCCCGGGGAAGGGCCATGGCGCTGCGCCAGGGGTTGGTTGGGATGTTGTTGGCGTAGTCCCAGTTACTCATCCAGCCCAGCATGATCCGCTTGTCCTCGGGCATGTTGCCGAAGGAGACAGCGGCGTAGTAGTCACGGCCGTAATCCAGCCAGTCATAGGACTCCAGCCGGGACGTCGCCGGGGCGGGGCTTGCTGTGAATTCGTCCGCGAGAATGTGCCCCCAGCCGAACCGGTTGTTGTCGACAACCTTGATTTGTGCCTGCCGGCCAACGAATTCCTTGACATCCCAGGATGCCCAGTCCAGGTTCTCACTGTCGTTGCCGGTGGCCGTACGTACCACCTTCCCGTCGACGACCAGGTTCACCGTTTCTTCATCGGACCTGGGAACAGCAGCGGTGTCGGTGAGCATGACGTGGTCAAGCGTCAGGTGTCCCCACCCGCCGGTAGCCTGGTCAACGATACGCAGCTGGGCGTTTTGCCCGGCGAATTCGGAGACATCCCAGCCTTTCCAGTTCAGCAACCCGCCGTTGTCGCCGGCCAGGGAGCGGACCACGTTGCCATTGATGAGCAGCTGGACGGCGAGGGTCTGTCCGGAGTCGGCGGAGCGGTTGCCTCCTCCCACCAACATGCTCATGAAATTCTTCGTGATGGGGAACCCGGGTGATGTAAGGGTACCTTGGCGGTCATCACCGGGAACCGTCCCGGTTTCGAAGGTGTTGATCCGTTTGGCGCCAAGGTAATAGTCCCCGCCGCTCGTGGCCGGCTGGAAATTGGGGGTCAGGTCTCCTGTGCCGGTCCAGCCGGCATTGGCCAGCGTCGTCCCCTCGGGAACTTCGAAGCCGTCAAACTTGAGTTCGCCCTCAGGCGGGTTATTGTCCAGCTTGTCCGAGACGTGGGGGTGCTTGCCTCCGCCCACCAGGAAGTTCAAGTAGTTGTCGGTCACGGTGAAGGTGGGTGACTGCATGGAACCGAGGGGCCAGTCCCCATCATTGAAGGAGTTGATCAGCCCGCTGCCGCCGAATCCGGTTACCGGGCTCTGACCGGGCAGGGAACCGGTGGCCGGGGCGTCACCGAAGGGGCCGTTCTTCCAGTTGCCCGGTTCGTTGTTCACCGTCCAGCCGTTGTAGGTTCCGTCGTTGAATCCTGCCAGCACCGTTCCGGCCGGGGCGGCAGCGGCTGGTTTGGTGGATTCGGAGGTGAACGTGGTGCCGTCAAAGTTGCCCACGAAGTACTGGACGGCGGAGCCTCCGGCGACGCCGCCGGGGTTGATGCTGACGATCATGACCCATTTGACGTTGTTCGGGTCGCCGTCAACAGCCAAGGGGAACAGGTCGGGGCATTCCCACTGCCCGCCGGTGGCGTTGGCCGGCCCGAAGTCGCTCAGGGCGGTCCAGTCCTTGAGGTTGTCGGACTTGTAGAGGACAACCTTGTGCTCCTGCGATTCCACCGCGGTCATGACCCAGTAGCCTCCGCCGGCCGGGTTGTCATACCAGAAGACTTTCGGGTCGCGGAAGTTGGCTGAGTTCCGGCTTAGGACGGGATTGCCGTCGTACTTGGTCCATGTCTGGCCGTCATCCAGGCTGTAGGCCAGGGACTGGGCCTGCAGGCCGCGGTGCGGGGACGCTTCCTTGTAGGCACTGGTGTAGATCGCGATCAGGGGCGGGTTTTCCTTGGTGCCCAGTCCGGACGTGTTGTTTTTGTCGACGACGATGCTGCCGGAGAAGACATCCTCCTGGGCATCGGTGGAGATGGCCAGCGGCTGCTCTTCCCAGTGGACGAGGTCCTTGGACGTGGCATGGCCCCAGGACATGTTCCCCCAAGTGTTCCCGGAGGGGTTGTGCTGGTAGTACAGGTGGTAGACGCCCTTGTGGAACACGAGCCCGTTGGGATCGTTCATCCAGTTCTTTTCAGGCGTGAAATGGATGGCTGGCCGGTGCAGCTCATCCCCGGGTTCGACGGCGGACGCGGGCATGGCACCAGCCATGCAGTGGCGAGCGAGAGGCTGGCCAGTGTCAGTGCGGAGACGCAGCGCGCTCCCCGCATTGTGGATTGTTTCATGTTGCTTGTGTCGCCCTTCATTGCGCGTGTCTAGCCAGTAGACAACGTTGTCAGTCGGTGCGATGGACTCTAAAAGATGTCTATCGGACAAGTCAACGGTCATATTGCGGCCGATTTTTGCGCCTGAAGTACCTTGCCGGGCGAGGGCACGACGAGGGGCCCCGCGTCCGCAGGACGGGGGCTGTGATGTGCGAAGAGGCGGCCCTTGAGGGAAAAACCCCGGGGGACTCCTACCCTCTGGCCGCTGTGTGCAGCGGGGCTATAGGACCGGGTTCAGCCAGGTCAGCTCCGAGGCGTCGCCTTCGATGTGGCGGGCCAACTCCTCGTTGAACCTGGCGCCGTAGTCCGCGGTGATGTGCTCCTGGAACGCGGCTTCATCCCGGTAGACCTCGAAGACGAAGTATTCCCGGGGGTTCTCTTCGCGGGTGTAGGGAAGAAACAGTTCGTTGCCTGGTTCGTTGCGGACGTGTCGGGTCAACTCGGCCATCATTTCGGCAACGCGGGCCTCACTGCCGGCTTTGACGGTGAACTCGGCATACAAGGTTTTGGTCATGATCTCTCTTCGGGTTGGTTTGGCAGGAATGTGGTTCGTTGGGGGAAGGGGGTTATGCCGGCGGGCGGATTTCGCCGGAGCCTCTTTGGATGAGCTCGGAGGGGACAATGTAGGTCTGCGCAGGTTGATCGTCGCCGTCAATTCTTGCCAGGAGCCGTTCAGCTGACTTGACGCCAATCCGCTCCGGATGTTGAGCGATGACAGTAACCCCGGGGTCCATCATGTCGGCGAGCGTGAAGTCGTCAAAGCCGACAAGTGCCACACGCTTGTGTGCGCCAAGCTCCTTCAGCGCGCGCATCGTTCCGAAGGTGACGAGGTTCTGGCTGGAGAAGATTGCCGTCGGAGGATCCTCGGAATTCAACAGTTCCAGGGCCGCCCGCCTCGCTGCTTCCTCATCATGAAGATTGTCGATGACGGGGAGGGCGGAGGTGGGAATTCCTGCCCCGCCGACCTCCTCGAGGAAGCCCCGCCGGCGCTCCCGCGCGGTTTGGATGTCTGTGCGGTCGCCGAGGTAGGCCACTTTGGTGTGTCCGTGCGCCAGCAGATGTGCGGCCGCTTTGCCCGCACCCACTGCGTTGTCGGTGACCACGGCATCGGCCTCCACTCCTACCGGCTCCCGGTCAATAAAGACCATTGGCAGGTTTCTGGAGTGCTCCGGGATCATATAGGCCTGGTTTTTGGCGATCGGCGTCAGGACAAGGCCGTCCACCCGCCTGCCCAGGAAAGCGGCGATGATGGCCTGCTCCCGATTGGGGTCGTCGTCGAGGCTGGCGGCGAAAACGGCTATTCCCCGGGCGCCAAGCGCATCCTCCATGGCCCGGTGGATCTCACCGCTGAACGGGTTGGAGACGCTGGGCAGCAGGAGGCCAACCGAGAGGGTCCTCCTGCCCGCCCGGCGGAGGCTGCCGGCTGTGACGTCCAGCTGGTAGTTGAGCTGCGCAATGGCATCGAGCACCTTTTGCCGGGTGGCCTCAGATACCCCGGCCTCGTCGTTGATTACTCGTGAAACGGTTTTGATTCCGACACCCGCGAGTGCCGCTACGTGGCGCATCGTGGGTCGCGTCGGGGACAAGGGTGGTTGGTAACGATCGGACATCGTTGTCAAGAAAGTCGCTCCTTCTCGTTCTTTTCCTATTGACCTTAGCGTGTGATCCTGCTTACCTCGTTATGACATCGTTGTCGAGGCTCGCTAGGGCCTCAAACACCAGGAGATTCAATGTTGAGTTCCAAAGCATCCCGTTCAATGGCCACCCGCGTGTTCGCGGCAGGAGCGGTCCTGACGTTGGGAGCGGTCAGCCTTTCTGCCTGCGGCGGCAGTTCCAGCAGCCCCTCAGCCAGCGGAGGTTCCGCTGATGAGAAGGTGGGCGTCTCCCTGATCGTGAAGACCACCACCAACCCGTTCTTCGTTTCCATGCAGGACGGTGCAAAGAAGGCCGCCGAAACAGACGGGGTTGACCTGAAGCTGGCCGCCGGCAAGGCCGACGGTGATGAGGAAACGCAGATCCAGGCGATCGAAAACGCCATTTCCAAGGGGGACAAAGGGATCCTGATCACGCCCAACGGCCCCTCGGTGGTTGACGCCCTGAAGAAGGCCAAGGATGCAGGCCTGTTCGTCATCGCCCTGGACACTCCGCCGGACCCCGCCGATGCCGCCGACATCACGTTCGCGACAGACAACTTCGCCGCCGGCGAGCTGATCGGTAAGTGGACCGCCGCGCAGCTGGACGGCAAGAAGGCCACCATCGCCCTGCTGGACCTCTTCGACGACAAGGTCGTCTCGGTGGACTACAACCGTGACCAGGGCTTCCTGACCGGGCTGGGCATCGACACCGCTGACAAGAAGAAGAACGGTGATGAGGCCAAGACCGGCAAGTACACAGGCGGCAAGGGCGGGGAGTACGAAATCGTCGGCAGCCAGGCCTCCCAGGGCGCCGAGGACGGCGGACGCACGGCGATGGAAACCCTCCTCGCCAAGAACCCGAACGTCAACGTCGTCTACACCATCAACGAACCCGCCGCTGCCGGCGCCTTCGAGGCACTGAAGTCCGCGGGCAAGGAGAAGGACGTGCTCGTGGTTTCGGTCGACGGCGGCTGCACCGGCGTGAACAACGTCAAGTCCGGCGTTATCGGCGCCACCGCCCAGCAGTACCCGGTCAAGATGGCCGAGCTTGGCGTGAAGGCCATCGTGGATCTGGCCAAGACCGGCAACAAGCCTGCCAACTCGCCGGGCCTGGACTTCTACAACACCGGCGTCGAACTCGTCACTGACAAACCGGCCGACGGCATCAAGAGCATCACCACCACCGAAGCTTCCGAGATCTGCTGGGGCAAGTAGAACCCCAACCATGCGCCCGGGGAGGCCGCGCTCCGTTCCGGCCTCCCCGGAGCACCACTTCCGCGTTAGTACGCGCCCGCAAACCATCATCGAAGATCAGGACCCATCGTGACCCAGCAACAGACCGCCGGCCCGCCCAGCGCCGGGCATGCAGACCTGGCGGAGGAATTCCTTGACCGCCAGACCCCGCTCAGCAGGATCCGCAACATCCTGCACCGCTATCCCGCCCTCAGCCCGGCCCTCGTACTTCTCATCGCGGTGGTGGTGTTCGGCCTGCTTAATGACAGGTTCCTGCGGGTTGAAAACCTCTCGCTGATCACCCAGCAGGTTTCCGTCGTCGGCACCCTCGCCATCGCCCAGACGCTCATCATCCTCACGGCCGGGATTGACCTGTCCGTCGGAGCCGTGATGATCCTGTCCTCCATGGTGGTGGCCCAGCTCGCCGTCAACAACGGACTCCCCGCGCCCGTTGCCCTGCTCGCAGGCCTGATCGTGGGACTCGCCGCCGGAGCCGTGAACGGATTCCTTGTCACCAGGTTCCGGCTCCCGCCGTTCATCGTCACCCTCGGCACCCTGAACATCTTCATCGCACTGACGCTGCTTTACTCCAACGGAGCAACAGTGCGCGGTTCGGCAATGCCGGGCCTGCTGACCTGGACCGGAACCACCTTCCCGGTGGGCGGCGTCAGGATCTCCACAGGCGTCGTCGTGATGCTCCTGCTCTACATCGCCATCGCCTTCATCCTCGGCAAGACCGCCTGGGGCCGGCACGTCTACGCCGTCGGCGATGACAAGGAAGCCGCCCGCCTGGCCGGCATCGCCGTGAACAAAGTCCTCATGAGCGTCTACCTCGCGGCCGGCGCCGTCCTGGCCATCGGCGCCTGGATCCAGATCGGCCGCACCAACGCAGCCAGCCCCAACGCCGGCGTGGACCTGAACCTCGACTCCATCACCGCCGTCGTCATCGGCGGAACCAGCCTCTTCGGCGGCCGCGGCTCGGTCTGGGGAACACTCCTCGGCGCCCTGATCGTCGGCGTCTTCCGCAACGGACTCTCCCTCGCCGGCCTGGACGTTCTGTACCAGACCCTCGCGGTCGGCGTCCTGATCATCCTCGCTGTGTCCATCGACCAGTGGATCCGAAAGGTCAAGTCATGACCATGACAGAATCAGCAGCCTCCCACACCGCCACCCGCGAGCCCATCCTGTCAGCCAGGAACCTCGTCAAGACCTTCGGCCGCGTCGTTGGCCTGGACGGGGTCAGCCTCGACCTGTACCCGGGCGAAGTCCTGGCAGTCATCGGCGACAACGGCGCAGGCAAATCAACCCTGATCAAATGCCTCACCGGAGCAGAGGTCCCGGATTCCGGCGAACTCTTCGTCTCAGGACAGCCGGTACATTTCAAGCGGCCCCAGGACGCCCGTGTCCACGGCATCGAAACGGTGTACCAGAACCTTGCGGTATCGCCGGCGCTCGATGTGGCGTCAAACCTGTTCCTCGGGCGTGAAGAGCGGGTGCCCGGTCCGCTGGGCAAGCTCTTCCGCGTCCTGGACACGAAGGGAATGCGCCGCAAAGCCAAGGATGAGCTCACCCGGCTCGGCATCTCCACCCTCCAGGACGTCACCGTCCCGGTCGAGAACCTCTCCGGCGGCCAGCGCCAGGCCGTTGCCGTGGCCCGTGCCGCGGCGTTCGGTTCAAAGGTTGTTGTGCTGGATGAGCCGACGGCGGCGCTGGGCGTGCGCGAATCCAACCAGGTCCTGCAGCTGGTCCGGGACCTCCGGGACCGCGGCCTGCCCGTCATCCTGATCAGCCACAATATGCCCCACGTGTTCGACGTGGCCGACCGGATCCACATCCAGCGCCTCGGCAAATGCGCGGCCACCATCACTCCCCAGTCCCACAATATGACCGATGCAGTGGCAATCATGACCGGTGCAGCCACCGCCTGATCAACTGCTTGCCCCGACGTCAGTCCGCGGACCAGGTCACCGGTCCGCGGACTGATGTCGCTTGAACAGCCCCACCCCATCACCTCCCCACGAGAGACAGACCATGGATTACCTCACAACAGCCCGGCAGGACCTTCACCCGACACTTGACGTCACTGTCGTGGGCGAAGCGCTGATCGACGTGGTCACCACCTCAAACGGCCAGGTGGAACACCCGGGCGGCTCGCCGGCCAACGTCGCTTATGGGCTTGGCCGCCTCGGCGTCACCACAGGTCTGCTCACGGCCATCGGGCCGGACGCCCGGGGGACCGCCATCGAAAAACATCTCCGCAGCGCGGGAGTCACACTCCTGCCCGGCTCGAAATCCCTCACCCGGACACCGTCGGCAACAGCAACCCTCGCTTCGGACGGCTCCGCCACGTACGAGTTCGATATCTCCTGGGACCTGGCCCCCACGCCGCCCGCGTACTTCCCCAAAATCCTGCACACGGGGTCCATCGCCACTTTCCTCAGCCCAGGCGCCAGCGCCGTAAAAGCTCTGCTCGAACAGGCCCACCGGCACTGCATGATCACCTACGACCCCAACATCCGGCCGGCCCTCCTCGGCAGCCACACGGAAGCGAAAGCCATCTTCGAAGAGCTCGTGGCCCTCACCGACGTGGTCAAACTCAGTGATGAGGATGCCCGGTGGCTGTACCCCCGGAAAAGCGTGGACGAAACCGCAGCGCACATCCTCGGACTGGGCACCCGGTTGACCGTCATTACTAAAGGCGGTGACGGCTCACAATTCACCTCAACGGCCGCCACCATCGGCATCCCTGCCGTGAAGACGACGGTTGCAGATACCATCGGCGCCGGGGACTCCTACATGTCCGCCCTGATCCTGGGCTTCCTCACCAGGGGAACCGAAGGCTTCGCCCCGGCTGTCCTGGAGCAGCTTGGACACACCGCGGCCGCCGCCGCGGCCATCACCGTGCAGCGCCCCGGGGCGAACCCGCCGACCCTTGAGGAACTGAACGCCGCACTCGAAGCCAACGCGCCTGCCCAATACGCGGGTGCTTGAAGCACATCGTCACCAAGGGGCTGGTCCTGCCATCATTTTCTGCGGGTCCTTAGGCCCTGAGTTGTAGCGGATCCTTCGCCTGGGCTGGTTGGGCTTTCCCGGCCTGCCTGCCCGCGCTGGAGACGGGCTTCACCCGCCGAAGTGCGGCGAGAATGGCCCGCCCCACCACCGCGATTCCGATGATCGTGGTGATGGCGCGCAGGGTGTCCCAGCCCGCCGTCGACGTCACCAGCGAGTAGAGCAGGAAGCTGCTGAGATTGGTGCCCAGCGGCGCGCCCGGCACGTAGGAGATGCCCGTACCGGCGCCCACCGCGAACGGCCAGAACCACAGGTTGGTCAGCAGGCCGAACAGGTAGGACGCCACCACGCCGTAGCCGGCCAGCATCCACAGTTCGGCCTTGCCCCGCACCCGGCGGGGGAGCAGGCCGGCACCCGCGCCCACCCACGCGCAGGCGAAGATCTGGAACGGGGTCCACGGCCCGATGCCGCCCCACAGCACGCTCGAGACCGCGATGGTGGCCGCGCCGAGGAGCAGCCCGAACCGGGCACCGAACGCCCGGCCGGCCAGGATCAGCAGGATAAAGACCGCCTCCACGCCCCCGACGCCGGTACTCGCCACCCGCACCGCGGAACCTACCGCGGCCAGGACGCCGAGCAGCGCCACCGTGTGTGCCGAGCGGACGGATCCGTCGAGCGACACCACGATAGCGACGACGGCGATGGGCGCCATGGCCAGCGCCGCGTAGGGGAGCGCCGCGGCCGCATCCTGCGGGAGCGCGGCGGACAGGAGCGGCCAGCAAAAGGCACCGAGGGCCAGAAGGTTTGCAGCGGCGAGGACTGCGAGCTCGACGGGCCGCGGCATCCGGATGCGGGGCGACTTCGTCGCGCCGTGAGAATCAGCTGGTTCGTCGGTGAACTTTCGTACTGGGATCCGTGGTGCTGCTGCGGGGTGTGCCGAGACGGCATCGGCCGGGGCGGCTTCCGTCCCGGCAGAGGGCGCGACGCCGTCACTCATCGGGAGGATCCGGGCACCGAGGCTGTGGGCAAAGTTGCGGTCATGGGTGGCGATCAGGACGGCAGTGCCTGCCTCCGCCGCGGCCCGCAGCGCCGCCGAGACTGCCGTCCGTGCTGCGGGATCAAGGCCGCGGGTAGGCTCATCGATCAGGAGCACCTGCGGATCGTCCATGGTCTGCAGCGCGATGGCAAGGATCCTGCGCTCTCCGGCGGAAAGGTCGCGGGGATGCTCTTGCCCGATGGGAATGGCGTCTCCCCGCAAACGGGCCAGATGCGAAGCTGCCGAGCCGGGCGGGGGCTGGATGCCCCCTTTTCGGCGGGCCTGGCGCCGCTCGGCGGCGCGCAGCTCTCCCGCGACCGTATCTCGGGTGAAGAGGTCGTCCGAGGCGTCCGGCACCAGGGCCACCCGAGCGCCGTCGCCCGTGCCGCCGTCGTACTTAGTTGATCCGCCCGTACTTTCGCCGAGCGCAAGCGCCACCAGGAGGGAGGACTTTCCGGCCCCGTTCGGTCCCACAAGGGCCACCACTTCACCCCGGTGCAGGGTCAGGGACGCATCACGCACCAGCGGCTTGCCCTTGCGGTGCACCGCAAGGTTGGTCGCCGTCAGCACGGGGGGAACATCCGCTGGCTCTTCCGGCGATTCACGGAGCTCAACAGGGGGCGAAGGGGAGGGGGCGGCACCCGGGACCAAGGCGCCGCGGTCAATGGTCCACCAGAAATCGGCAACGGGCACGAGTGCTTCCGCGCGGTGTTCGGCCACGATCACACAGACTCCCGCGTCGCGGGCGAGGGCATGAAGTACCGAGATGACACGGCCGCGGGCTGCGGTATCCAGATCGGCGAGGGGCTCATCCACCAGCAGCAGCGCCGGGTGGTCCACTACAGCGGAGGCAATGGCCACGAGCGTTGCCTCACCCGCCGAGAGGGTGCTGAGATGCCGGTCCAGCAGTGCCGTCACGCCAATCTGCCCGGCGACTTCCTGCACCCGCTCCTTGGTGGCAGCGGATGGCAGGCCGCGCAGTTCAAGGGCGAGGGAAATTTCGTCCCGGACCCGGGTGCTGGCGAAGGCGGCGCGGGGGTTCTGCAGGACGACACCGACGTGGCGGGCGGTATCGCGCGGCGGAGTGGCGGAGCGGTCCGCCCCGGCGACGCGGACGGTGCCGGAGAGGTCGCCGCCGTCCACGTGCGAGAGGAGACCGGCGATACCCCGGAGAACGGTGGACTTGCCTGAGCCGGTAGGTCCGGTGATAACCGTGATGGAGCCACTGGCGGGGGTGAATCCGGCAACGTGGACGGCCGCGTCCCCGATCCGGAAGCGTGCGTCCCGAATGAGAACTCGAGCGTCGGAATGGGAGCCAGACTGAGGTGCCGCCCGGCTCCCGAAGCCGCGCAGTTCCAGGGCCGCGGCAACCCTGCTGGCGTGTTCAAGGGTGCGCTCGAGCACGGGCACCAGGGCGCGGGGGCCGAAGCGTTCACCCCGTAACCGGAACGCCAGGCGTACGGAGGTGACGGCGTCGGCCAGTGCAGGGAGCGCCGCCCATGCCACCACAAGCATCCGGGCTATGCCCTGCATGGGGCCGCGGCGGGCCAGGAACACGAAGCCGCGGGCCACGTCCACCCTGGCGTTGAGCAGGCCGAAGCCGACGAACAGTCCGGCGATGGGAAGGGCGGACAGGACCGCGGCCCACAGCCCGGGCCCGGAGACCGGACCGAGGAAGACCACATGGGCGTACGGGGCCGGCAGCCGCATGGCCGGGAAGTCGAGCAGGACGGGCGAGCCGATGCCCGCGCCGTTGAAGAGAACGCGGTAGATGACCCGCGCCGCGATGAACACGACGGCCAGAGCAATGCCGGCGCGCAGCGGCGCGGGTCGAAAGGTCATGCCTTGGGGGCGGCCGGTTCGCCGTCGACGGTGTAAAGCAGTTCCAGGCTCTCGCCGGGGCTTACCTTCAAGGTTGCGACGCCTTCCTGGGCGTAGCCCCACTCACCGGAGGCCGGCTTGACCCACAGCGACCAGTAGGCGAAGGCAGCGGACATGTCCTTGCATTCCTCGCGGTAGGTGCCGCCCTTGTGCTTAATATCGAAGTCGGCGGCGGGCACGCTGTTCACCCGGCATACCGTGTCGGGGTACTTCGTGCTGCCCTCGGTCTTGATCTTTGCCTCGTCGAGAACCTTGGAAGCCACGGTGGGTCCGTCCACGGGCACGCACACGGACTTGTCGGCGGCGGCCTGCTTCAGGGAGCCGGAATCGACAATAACCTTCACGCCGGTGCAAGGTCCGTCGGAGGCACTGGGGGAGGAGGCTGCCGAGGAAGCCGGGTCGGAGGCAGCAGGCTGGGTGGCCGGCGCGGAGCAGGCGGCGAGGGAAAACAGGAGACCGGCGGCGGCGAGCGAGCTCGTGGCGGCGGTGCGCATCTTAGTCAAAGTCACTTGTCAAGGGTAGGACGTTGTTTGGCCGAATTCGGATGCGATCGCGTTTTGTGACGCTAGTTCTCAAGGCAAATGAAGGAGGTCCGCTATTACAGGGACAACTCCATAAAAACGCTGTTGGGATCCAGAGTGTAGCCGGCAAACGGCGGGCACTCGGTGAAGCCGTTCCGGGCGTACAGCCGCCGGGCAGGGGCGAAGTACTCCTCGGTTCCGGTCTCGAGGTAGACACGCCTGAGTTGTCGGGTGCGGGCGTCGTCGAGGATGTGCCGGAGCATCCGGGTGGCTACGCCCCGGCCGCGTGCGCTTGCTGTAGTGCGCATGGACTTGATCTCGCCATCCATCGCCCCGGAAGGGGAGTCCAGGAGCTTGAGGGCGCCGCACCCCAGCAGGCCGCCGTCCTCACGGGCCGTCCAGAACGTGATGGACGGTCCGGACAGGGCGGAGGGGTCCAGGGCGTGGACGCTTTCGGCCGGCGAGGTGGCGTACATGTCCGCCAGGTGTTCGCTGAGGAGCTGATGGACGTCGGCCCGTGCGGGGTCGTCCCGGTCAATGGAAATCATCGGCTCAAATCTACCGGCTGGCACTGCGGAATCCTCAACCCGGCCTGCGAATTCCGAGGGTCTGGACCCCGGGATCGGCCCGATTTATGGTGAAAAGGTGGCGGCTGCCTGACTGGCAGGATGGCCAGTGCTGCCGGTCCGCTGTTGCGGCCGTCCGTCACGAGTGACCAGGAGCCGGACGACCGGATCGCCTGGCGCAGCACCGATGGCAAGTCCCACGCCGGAATCATCAGGTTCACGCCGCTGGATCCGAACCACACGAAGGTCAAAGTCCATTTCGAATGGGCGCCGGAAACCCTGACCGAAAAGGCAGGCGCCGCACTGAAGATCGACGAGATGCAGGTAAAGGCCGACATGCGGAAGTTCAAGGCCTTCATCGAATCGCGCGGTACCGAAACCGGCGGCTGGCGCGGCGAAGTCCAGGACAGCGGGCCCACCGGCCACTTCTAGCAGTGCCCGTGGTGGGGAAGCGACGCATCACCAACAGAAAGCGGACGACGGCGGGAACCTCCCGCAGTCGTCCGCTCGCCTCTGTGTGAGGGGCGCTAGGTCATCGCCCTACGAGGCCCATGTGCAGATCGTTGTAGCGGTTCCCCTGCACGCCGATCCGGGCGGCGACCACGTTGAGGTCAGCCACTTCATCGGCTGACAGGGCAACAGCGGTGGCAGCTGCGTTCTCCTCAAGGCGCTCGCGGCGGCGGGTCCCGGGGATCGGCACAATCCACGGCTGCTGTGCCAGGAGCCAGGCCAGCGCAATCTGCCCCGGCGTGGCATTTTTGACGGCGGCGAGTCCGGCCACATGATCCACCAAGGCTTGGTTGGCGGCGCGGTTCTCGGGTGTGAAGCGCGGGATGGTGCCGCGGACGTCACCCTCGGAGAATTGCGTGGCCGTATTAACGGTTCCGGTGAGGAAGCCCTTGCCCAGCGGGCTGAAGGGCACAAAGCCGATCCCCAGTTCCGCCAGCGTTGGCAGCACTTCCGGCTCCGGGTCCCGCGTCCACAGCGAGTATTCGCTTTGCACGGCGGTCACCGGAAAGACGGCGTGGGCGGCCCGGATGGTGGCGGCCGAGGCTTCCGACAACCCGAAGTGGCGGACCTTGCCGGCCTGGACGAGTTCGCCCACGGCACCGGCCACCTCTTCGATGGGCACGTTGGGGTCCACGCGGTGCTGGTAGAAGAGGTCGAGCGTGTCCACACGCAACCGGCGCAGTGACTCGTCGGCCACGCGTTTGATCCGCTCGGGTGAACTGTCCAGCCCCACCGACTTCCCGTTCTCGATCCGCCAGCCGAACTTGGTGGCGATGACCACCGCGTCCCGGACCGGTGCGAGTGCTTCGCCCACCAGTTCCTCGTTGACGAAAGGCCCGTACACCTCGGCGGTATCAAAGAAATTGATGCCGATCTCCACCGCGTCGCGGAGCACACCGATCATCGCCTGGCGGTCGCCGGGGTTGGGGCCATAGCTCTGGGACATGCCCATGCAGCCAAGGCCGACCGCCGAGACCTGCAGGCCCTGCCCAAGTGTCCGTGTATGCATCATGTCTCCCTTGCTGATGATCGCCCGGCCGACGCCGCTGTGCCGGGCCTTTCTCCAGTCAACGTCTTTCCGGGCCCACAAGGGAGTCCCTGTTGAAACGGGTTCTGGCAGGACCCCGTTATCCGGTGCCCCGGCGGCAGCTACTGGTCGGCCCCCTTGCCACAGCCAGGCCATCCCGTGGGACGATAGGTCCACCGGGCCGATGGCGGGCCCGCTCGTGACGATGCATGCCGGGGGGCACTGTGGCAATTGATTCGAACAACGCGGACGCCATGACCGTGCTGGTTGCGGACGATGACGAAGGATCCCTGCTGGTGGCGAAAGCGGCGGTGGAGAAATCGGGGCACAAGTGCATCGTGGCCACGGACGGAACGGCTGCCTGGGAGCTTTACGAGGAACTCCGTCCCCAGGTTGTGGTCAGCGACCTGATGATGCCGGGGCTCAATGGGTTTGATCTGTGCCGCGGGATCCGGGCCGCCGAAACGAGCTCCTATACGTACGTGATGCTGCTGACCTCGCACGGCGCCAGGGAGGACGTGCTGGAAGGCATGAGGGCAGGCGCGGACGACTACGTGACCAAGCCGCTGGACCCCTTCGTCCTGCACACCCGCCTGCTGGCTGCCCGGCGGGTCACGGCGCTCCACGGAGCGTTGGCCGACGCCCTGCACCAGGCCAAGGACAGCAATCAACGGCTTGCTGAGTTCACCGGCCGGGTCAGCCATGACCTCCGCAATCCGCTGACCTCCATCCTGGGGTACCTCGAGCTGGGGGCCATGGAGGCGGAATCGGGGCGGACCGGGGAAACCGCAGAGTACTTGGACATCGTTGATAGCGGTGCACGCAGGATGCTTTCCATGGTGGAGGAGCTGCTGGCGTTTTCTTCCATCGGCGGTTCACTGTCCAGGTCCCGGCTGTCGTTGGCAAGCCTGGTCAAGGAGGTCACCGATGACCTGGGGCCGGGCTTGCGGGAAGCCGGTGCCGCAGTGGAATGTGCGGACTTTGTTTTCGACGCCGACGAAAACCAGCTTCGGATTGCGCTGCAGAACCTGATCCAGAACGCAGTGGCGTACCGCCGCCCGGATGTGCCCCCGGTGGTCCGCATCAGCGGGCAGCCCGCCGGGGCCGGCGTGGTGATCCGGGTAGCGGACAACGGCAAGGGAATCAGCGCGGGGGACCGGCGCCGGGTGGTTGAACCGCTGGTCCGCCTGCACCGGGAAGGCGATCCTGCAGGTACCGGCCTGGGCCTGGCGACGTGTGCCAGCGTCGCTGCCGCCCATGGGGGACGGCTGGAAATCTCTTCAAACTCCAGCGGCGGGACGACCATCAGCATCTACCTTGGGGCGTTGTAGCACCGGCATTGGTCCCTGCGGTTCACCCACGGGAAACCCGGTTGTCCTCTTTCGTTCTCCTGCGACCAGCAGTCTTTTCACGCACCCTTTGCCCGGCGCACCCTTGCCGGGCGGACATCCCCGAGGTACCAGGAGTACTACGTGTTCGTGAAAAGCACCTTCGCCGCTGTCGCCGTCCTCGCCTCCCTGGCCGGAACCGCAGTGGCACCTGCCCAAGCCGAGGCGCCCAAGCCCGCGCCCGTCGTCGTCGGCCAGCCGCTGCCCGAGGCGCATGCCCACAACGACTACGAGCATGACAGGCCGCTGTTCGACGCCTTGGACCACGGCTTCACGAGTGTCGAAGCCGACGTGTGGCTGGTGGACGGTGAACTGCTGGTGGCCCACGACCTGGAAGACGCCAAGCAGGGCGTCACGCTCGAAAGCCTCTACCTCGACCCGCTTGAGGACCTGGTCCGCAGCCAGCCCGGCCACGCCGTCCACCCGCACTGGGATGGCAGCCTGCAGCTCCTGATCGACATCAAGAGTGAGGGCGCGGCCACTTACGCTGCTGTCGAGCAGGAGCTGGCCGAGCACCGCGACATCATGAGCCGCTACACCAACGGCAACGTCAAAACCGGCCCGGTGACCGCCGTCATCAGCGGCAACCGTCCGCTGGCCACCATGCAGGCACAGGACAAGCGGTTCAGCTTCTACGACGGCCGCTCCGCCGACCTCGCCACCGGCAAGCCCGCCGGCCTGATGCCGCTGGTCAGCGACAACTGGACCAAGCTCTTCACCTGGCAGGGCGTCGGCCCGATGCCCGAGGCCGAGCGCATCAAGCTTCGTGCCTACGTGCCGAGGCGCACGCCAACGGTTACCGCGTGCGCTTCTGGGCCACCCCGGACACGCCCGGCGCAGCCCGAGACGCCCTGTGGACCGAACTGGCCGATGCCGGCGTGGACCACATCAACACCGACGACCTCGCAGGCCTCCAGCAGTTCCTCACCGCCCGCACCGCCTAGTCCCATCCCAGCAGAAACAGGAACATCCCCATGCCTTCACGCCCCATGAAAATTACGACGGCGGCCCTCACCCTGGCGCTTGGCCTCCTTGCTTCCCAGCCCGCCACAGCCGCCGACAGCACCGGCGAGGCCTTCACCTTCGGCGTCATCGGCGACATCCCCTATGGTGATGCCGAAATCGCCAAGTTTCCGTCCCGGATCCAGGACATCAACGCTGACAGGGACCTGAAGTTTGTCACCCACGTGGGCGACATTAAGAACGGCTCATCGGTCTGCTCCGACGAATACTTCGCCAACATCCGGGCCCAGTTCGATACCTTCGAGCACCCGCTGGTCTACACGCCAGGCGACAACGAGTGGGTGGACTGCCACCGCACCAACAACGGCGCCTTCAACCCGCTGGAACGCCTCGACAAGCTGCGGGAGGTCTTTTTCGACGCATCCGGCAAGACCCTCGGCGCCACCATGCCCGTCAAGAGCCAGGAGGAGCTCGGCCTCCCGGAGAACGTCCGCTTCGCGCAGAACCGGGTGGCGTTCTCCGTGCTGAACATCCAGGGCAGCAACAACTCCCTCCTTCCCTGGGCCGGACTGGGCGAAACCACCGCCACCCCGGAGCAGCTGGCCGAAGTGGAGCACCGGACGGGTGCCGTTATCGCCCAGATCCGCGAGACCTTTGCCGACGCGGAGCGCCGCAACGACCGGGCCGTGGTGCTGATGACCCAGGCCGACATGTTCGATCCGTCGCTGCTGGCCGCGGCCACCGCCAACCCGGAAACGGTCTCCGGCTTCCGCGACATCGTTCAGGTCATCATCGAGGAAACCAACAGCTTTGACGCCCCGGTGTACCTCATCAACGGCGACAGCCACGTCTTCGCCGAGAACCAGCCGCTGGCCGAGGGCTCACCCTGGCTCGCGGTCTACGGTCAGGAGGCCGCGGACAATCTTGAGCGCATCACCGTTGACGGCTCCGCCAACGCGACAAACTACGTGCGGCTTACGGTGGCCGGTAACAGCACCGACGGCGAGGTCCTGAGGTGGGAGAAGGTCCCCTTCAGCCAGTAGGCACCCAGGGGGAGCGGTCGACGGCGGGAGGTCCCGCCGTCGACCGCTTCTTTTTGTCCTTGGTTAGAAGTCGGTGGTCCCGCGCATCTTCCGTGGACGGCCGTCCGGGTCCACCAGAAGGCGGTTGACGGGGTTCGCCCAAAGGCGCTGGAGCCGCGGCACTCCTTGCGGATGGTGCTGCCGCACTTGCCCCCGGGGGCGCTCCGAACCGCCTCCGGTTTTATGCCATTGGTCCAGGGCTTCGGCGGTGGCCTTCCACAGGCCCAGCCCGGCTGCCGGGTCCTGGAGTTGGGGGTCATTTTCGTCCAGGCCCAGGTGCTCGGCCCAGAGCTCGAGACGGAGTGAGTGGGCCAGCGAGCGGGATGCATCAGAACCCGCGCTGGTGTCGATGACCGCGCAGGTAAGTTCGCTGTCCGTGGTCCAGGACCGGCGGTTGAAGTTGTCCGACCCGATGGTGAACCAGGTGTCATCGATGATGCAGATCTTGGCGTGGACATAGATGGGAGTCCCCGCCTTGTTCTCCAGGTTGAAGACGCCGAACCTGCCGGGGGCAACGCGGCGCATCCTTTCGATGGCGCGCAGTTGCCCCACCCGCTTGGGCGGCCCTCCGAGCGGACCGTCCGAGTCCGGGTAGCGGGGCACGACTGCGATCACGTTCAACCCGGGGTTCTTTTCGAGGGCCGCGGCGATTCCGTCGGCCACCTCTGAGGACCACAGGTACTGGTCCTCGATGTAGATCAGGGATCGGGCCTGGGAGAAGGCTTTAGTGTAGGCGCGGGCGACGCTCCGCTCACCGCCGGGGGCGAACGGAAACGGCGGATGCTTCACGCCGTACGTGCGCAGCAGCTGCACGGCGTGGGGGCCGGCCGGCGGCGGCGGTGGGGCTGTCTCCGGTAGGGGTTCGGGATGCCGCGGCATGTCGGCCAGGCGCTGCAACAGCATCCGGTACGGGGTGCGGTGGTCCAGGGGATGGGGGTCATTCCACCGTTCCGCGAACAACTCCAGCACATCCGCCACCACCGGGCCGCGCAGTTCCAATGCGGCATCGTGCCACGGGGGTTGTTTCCCGTACCGGGGATCCATGTCCACCGCCTGCGGGTCGCCCGCGTGGTTGGCGTCGTCCCGACGGCCGTGCGAGAGGTCTATACCGCCCACGAACGCCACGTCTTTCGACGGGTCGTCGCGGCGGCGGATGACCACCAGTTTCTGGTGATGGCAGCCGAAAAGACGAACCCGCTGATCCAACAGCACCTCGCCGCCGGCATCATTGACCTGGCGGCTGAGAAGCTCGTTGGACCGGTTGCTCATCGGGGCCGAGATGCGCTCGCCATGGGATCTCCAGATCAGGCCTCGAACCTCCACGTCCGCTTCGGCCAAGCGCGCCAGCAGCTCGCCGATGGTGGGTCCGTCCGGTGTGAGCCGCTCGTCGCCGTCGCCGCGCCAGTCGGTGAACCAGACACGGTCTCCGGCCTGCAGTGCCGACAGCTCCTCGTGGAGCCGGGCGAAGTAGGTGGCCCCGTGGATCAGGGGCTTCACGAGATTGCCCTCGGACCAGGACTCCGATCCGTCATCACCGGCGTGCACGCCGGTGGCCGTGTTCCCCCGCTCAGCACCGCTCAAGAACCAGGTACCAGGATTACTGTCCACGTGATGTTCCCTTCGAGACCCAAAGCCGGCGTTGGTGTCCAGTGTCTTTAGTAGCCTACGACCCTAGTGGGGAATGTCATCGGGTGAGCGAACGGAAGCGGACGACGGCGGGACCTCCCGCCGTCGTCCGCTAGGCTTGGATCAGTTGTCCAGCAGTCCGCCGCTCGCCCACCGCCGGACTGCCATCTTCTCCGCCGCGTCGAATTCCAGTAACGCCACGCGGCAGAGTTCTTCCACGTTCTCCGTCCAGGCTGCGGCCAATTCCTCTGCTGTCGCCTGATCGTGGAGCTGGAAACTGGCGTAGGCGAGACCCTGCAGGACAAAACTGACCGCACTGCGGGAAACCGGCTGGCCTGCATCGACACAGTCATCCCGCACCTGCCGGGACAGTTCCGTGCGGTTGAGCGGCGGATGCTCCCGCAGCCGCGCCGCCATGGCCTCAAAGATCTGCCGAAACTGGGCTTCCGAGAGCGCCGGCACGTCTGTCACCCGGGTGACCCGCTCCTCGACACCCGGCTGCGCATCGGCTGGCAGGGGAAGGTCCTCACTGGAGAACCGCTTCGAGTCCCAGACCCAGCCGCCGTGTGCCGCTGAGTACTCGACGTTCTTGCCGATCTGGGAAACCCACGTCCCGAACTTTCCGAAGCCGCCCCAGTCCGTCTTCAAAGAAGGATCGGCAGTGAGCGCCCGGTGGGCCACCATGGCACCAACAACCGGGCCCGGTGCCGTCCGGACAAACTCCGCTACCTCGCGGATCGCCGGGGAGTGGGCTTTGGCCTTTGCCTTGGTCGCGGCAGGTGCTTGGGGTTGTTGTACGGAAGCTGCTGCGCGCACGGGTTCAGCGGTTGTGCCGTTGAGGATCGAGACAAAATCGTGGGACTCCACCACGTGGTCCGCCATCTCCCTGTACGCGAAGGCCACGGCCCCGGCTGCGATGACGGTGGTCATTCGGTCGGCGGCACGGAACCGCTGGATCAGGGACGTGAAGTCGGCGTCGGCCGAAGCGATGAAGAACTCCTCGATTCCACCGCCGCCAGCGAGTGCGTCCATGGCGTCGAGCACCAGGTTGATGTCCGTGCTGCTCTTTCCCCGCTGGGTGAGGGAGGGGCAGTCGATGACGCGGAATCCGGCGCGGGTCCAATACGTGCGGTACTTCGAATACACCATGGGGTTCAGGTAGCAGTTGCGGATCAGGAAGCGCCGGGCACCCTCGCCGGGACCTCCTGCAGATAAGGCATCGGCCCAATGCTTGGGGTCTTCAGCAAACCGCTTCGCCGCCTGCGGATCCAAAGCCTGGAGGCCGGTGAAGACGTTGTCGAAATCAACAAACATCGCCGCGCGGATGCCAGGCCGGCGGGAAGGTGTGAGTGCCGCGTTCATTGGGCCAGTGTGCCAGCAACGGGGTGCCACCCGCTGCCCTTCGACTCCGACACGCGAGCGGACGACGACGGGAAGCCCCGCCGTCGTCCTCCCTGCTTGGGTCAGGTGCTACAGCCGCGCCAGGAAGTCCTCCGCGAACCGCTTCACGCCGTCCCACTCCGTGTACACGTAGTCCCGGGACGTGTCCGTGTCCGGGGAGCCCTTGTCGCTGGCAATCTTCTTCATGATGAGCCGCTTAATGAACCCGTACTGGGTGTAGAGCAGGGCCCCGCTGAAGAGCGCCACCTGGGCTGGCCGCCAGCCCGTCTCTTCCTCGAACTTCTCCACGTAGCCCTCAGCGTTCTCGGTGTCGCCGTGGGCTGCCATGCTGACTGAAAACAGCGCAGACGGGAGCCGTTCCAGAGTCTCCCGGTTCTTTTGCACGAAATCCCGAACGTAGTCCTCGTGCTTGCCCATGTGCACAGACGCTCCAACCAGCACAGCGTCGTATCCGTCCGGGATGTCCGTTTCCGCGTCTTTGATATGCACCGCCTTGGCAGTATGGCCATGCGCCTGCACCACGTCCGCGATAAACTCGGCGATCCTGGCCGTCTGACCCTCAACGGTCCCGTAGGGGATGTAGATACTGGCCATCATGGCCTCCTTCAGTTTTCCAAGTTCCTGGTCAACTACCACTGTGCCAATCCCGAAAGACCCGGCTGTAGGGCCGAACGTCCCGGGAGGGACTCGCTGAAGGGAGCGGCCCGAACTTCACCCTGCACGGCTATGAGGCTGGAGTGGCTTGGATCAGCCCGTCCTGGCTCACGGTGTTGCCGCAGATGCAGGTGATGGTGCTGTACCACTGGAAAAGCGGGTACTTCGGCCGATTGTGGCGTTCGTCCTGCGGGCGGACCATAGTGTTATGAACGCAGACACATCGAAGTCCCTGGACCTGTCCCTTCCCCAGGCCTTCCTCCTGCTGGCCACGAATGACACAACCGGCAAAGCCGAGGCGCCCGTGTTCGCAATCAGGACCGCCGTGGCCGGGGCCGTGCTGGCCGAACTCAACCTGCTCGGGGCGATCGAACTGCGGGGCAAGTACGTCAGGCCCACCGACACCCTTCCCACCACTGATCTCCAGCTCGAACTTGAGCTGATCAGGGGCAAGTCCCGGCCCCACACACCCAAGTGGTGGGTCTCCGCGCTGGAGGGCCGGGCCCAGGTGCTTCGCGTCTACCAGGGCCTGGTCTCGCTCGGCGTCGTGGAACGCGTGGGAGAAAAACGCCTGGGCAGGTTCCGGACTGTACGCTACCCCGAGAAGGACCACGCTCCAGAGGCAGCGCTTCTGCGAAAGATCCAGGCCACGCTCAGCGACTCGCCTGAGCCCGAGGTGCCCGATTCCCTTGTTGCCGAGGCGGGGACAACCAATGCCGTGCCCCCCAATGCCAAGGGGCCGGAACCTGTCCAGCGCGACCTCAAGAAACCCGACCACCGGCCCCTCGCCCTGATCGCACTGCTGGAGGCTGGCGGACTGCTCGGCAGGCTCTTCCCGGACGCAGACAGGGTGTGGGCCAACGAACTGGCAAAGGACTATTGGCCTGCCCGTGCAGTGGAAGACGAACTTCGTTTGATCCGGCTCGCGGAGGAAGAAACTGCGGCGTTGTAATCTTGCGGTATTCCGTTCAACAGGGGCTTTGACGGAAAAGGGCTTGCGGCCGCGACCGACTGGTGTCTACCTGGACAGCGCGGGAATCAAGTACACCGAGAACCTCCGGGCGGAATTCCAGATCCGCGAAGCCGGCGATGATGTGGAAGAGACAACCCACGGGACGGCTGCCGCCCAGGCTGGCCCCTGCTGCGATTACATGCCGGGGTCCGCGCGGCGCGGCCCGTCCTCCCGCGCCTTCGACAGCGTGAATATGCCGTAGCGCATCGCACCGGTGCGATAGGCCAGGATCATGCGGGGGAGGCTGAGAGCGAAGAGGTTGCGGGCGCCAAGGGCAACGCGACGGGTCTCCCGGTCGACGATCAAGGCCTTCACTAGTCGACGGGCACAGATGGTCCAGGTGCGCGCGACGCGGCGGCTAGCATCCTCATAGCCATCGACCACGAAGCCCGCTGCCACTGCCATCGCCTCGTACTCCTCGCGCGTGCCCATCGAGGGCAGGCGCCCTTCGCGGCAGATCGGCTCGAGAAGGTGGCGAAGCTTCCAGCCGCTGGCGTCAGTCTCGGCCAGCCACGCGCAGACCACGAAGCGGCCGCCGGGAGCCAGCACCCGATGCGCCTCGGCGAAGAATCTGGGCTTGTCCACCATGTGCTCGCTCGACTCGATGGCCCAGGCGGCGTCGGCCGAGGCATCGGGCAGCCCGTTGACCAGCCAGTCGCGGAGCTGGATGTCCACGCCGCGTAAGGGGTGCGCATCGGCGTAGCGGGCCTGCTCGGCGGACAGCGTGAAGCCGGTAACACTGACCCTGTGTGTCAGCGCGAGCTGCCTTGCGGTGGAGCCATAGCCGCAGCCGATGTCCACGCACGCTTCGCCGGGCATCAGGCGCAGCCGGCCGCCGACGGTGTCCACCAGCGCCTCGACGGCCTCGGCGGGCGTCTCGCGACCGGTGGACCACAGCCCGTGGTGGACGTGCTCACCCCACACCCGGCGATAAATCGGGTCGAGCTCGTCGTAGTGATCCGCGACTGCTGCGGCGTTCTGGGAAATAGTGGGGACGATCACGCCGTCACCCTACAACGCCCGTCCACGGGATCGTAAGGTCCCGGCTCGGATTTCGTAGCTTCTGCGGTTAGTCCGGCATTCTCCAGCGTTGCACGGGGACGTTTATGCGCTGACCGGAGGATGTCCAATAAGTGTCCGTGGGGCTATTATCGGCAGATGAATGAGCACTTGGTTTCGACCGAGGCCGATGGATACACCTTCACGTTTGGTATTAGCCGATCGTCGCTTCGGATAGCTGGGCTTTGTGCAGTTGTTGCCGCGGCCTTCCTTGCTGTCTTGATAAACGCGACCCAGCCTTTCCGTGTCCCTTTGGGAATCGCGATGCGCGTCCTCGTAATCACCCTGCTAATCACCTATGCCGTCAACAGTTCATCACGGACTCACGAGCTTCCACCTGAGACGGCAAAACGCGCCAGAGGGCCACAGATGATGGTCGGCAAGATTATGGGTAAGGGATCGCTGGCGGCAGAGCTTGCCCTCCTTGCAGAACTGCATGGACGGGGCGCACTTACTGACGAAGAGTTCAGCGCCGGAAAGCGGCGCATCCTTGGAGACAGTTGAACGCAGGGGCACGGGATCCTTGGGTGACACGAAGCCCGCGCCGATTCGACGTTACGCACTCAGCGCCTGGTCACATACCTCGTCATGAGTACACCGTCTGGGAACGTCCGTGTCTCCACGAGGCTCAGGTTCACCCAGTTGTCCAAGGCCGTGAAGAACGGCGTGCCGCCGCCCACCAGGACCGGATGGGTGACGATCAGGTACTCGTCGATCAGCCCGGCCCTCATGGCCGCCGCGGCGAGTGTGGCACCGCCGATGTCCATCGAGCCGCCGTCGTCGGCCTTGAGCCGGGTGATCTCGGCGACCGCGTCGCCGGTGACCAGGCGAGTGTTCCAGTCGACCGGAATGGCCGTTGAGGAGAACACCGTTTTCGGCATGTCCCGCCAGCGGCGCGCGTACTCGATGTGGGCGGGTGTGGCGCCCGGCTGCTGGTCGGCGGTCGGCCAGTGGGAGCTCATCGTCTCCCACAGCTTCCGCCCGTACAGCGCCAGGCCCGTCGCTCCCACCCGGTCGGACCACCATTGGAACAGTTCGTCGCTCGGAACGCTCCAGCCAAGGTCGTCGCCGGGGGCGGTGATGTAGCCGTCCACGCTCACGTTCATGCCGAAAGTCAGGTTGCGCATGGCGTCAGTCTTCCGTGGGTCGGTATCGTGTGTACAGACCAGCACGGTCGCGGAAAAATCCTCGGGTCGGGCTACACCAGGGCCAGTTGACCACCACGCCAAGTAGCTGCTGCCTACGGCATCTAGCGGGACTGTTGCGAATTGGTTTCCCTGCCGCGCTAATCACGTGCCTAGTGATTAGCTGGGGAACATGGACTCAAAGTTTGTACGCTTCCAAGCAGGCAACCCCAACAGTCGTGGTTGCTATCCAGGAATTTTCGCTCTCGCCAACGGTCTGGCAAGAGACGGAAAACTCAGCGACAAAGACTGGGCCGCCTGGCGGAAAGCGAACGACCATTTCGACTCCGCGTACACGGACCCATCAACTGTGGACAAAATGATCTACGACCGCGCAATCAACCCTTCGGCCCAATCTTGGTTCAAGAGCTCGGCGACGGATCTAATCGTCGGCGTCCAGTTCTACATGGATCTTCTTGAGCGCTACGGTGTCGACTGGCGAGTGCTGCACTCGAATGATCCGGGAGATGTCCTATACGAAGACGACGTGCAGGTAGTCGTAGCCCCAGTCAGCGGCCGCTGACTGAGCCCGCAAGTTTAGCTGAAGACTTTGGAACTGGCTGCTAGTTGACATTGAGGAGTCGACCGCCGTCGGACGGAACCCGTTCCGGGGAATCTGGTCCCGGCCGGCGCCGCTATTGTGATGGTCGAACGTCCGCGCAGGCACCCTCGGGGACTGACGGGTGTCCGTACAGCACGAAGCTGGTGCCGTCGTCTTCCAGAACCGATACATAGCTTGGCCCGAACAGAGCCACTGCGGACTCGCAGATGGCGATCGCGGTCACGGCCGCCTCGCTGCCGCTGGCGGTCTGCGGGTCAACGACACTGGTGTAGATCCGGATTCTTCCCGGCTCGATTTCAGTCACAGACTTGATGTGGCCAACCCAGCCCGCGTTCGCGTTGGCTGTCACAAAGTCTGCTGTTTTGTTCGACGCAGGGGAGGAGTTGGGTATGGAGTCAGGAGCGGCAGCCGTTTGGCTGGCTGGCCTCTCAACGGGCGTAGCTGTATTGGGAGCGGAAGACGAGCACCCGGTGAACAACAGGGCAGCGAAAGTCGCTACAGCGAGGGCGGGAAAAGCTTTGTTCATGGTTGTCCATTCTCCGAGGGCGTGCAAAGGCGCCGCGCTCCAACTCCGAACCCGGCCACAAGCCAGCTCTGCAAAGTCACGACCTTACGCCGCTGTCATCAAACGGCGGCCTGTCCGCCCCTTGCCGACGTTTCTCGGCCTGAAGTATGCCGTCCCGGACTGCGGCGCGGATGACGCCGTAAAGGACGTAGAAGAACACCGCCGCGAAGACCACGGTCAGGACCAGACTGTCGAGAGCCATCATCCTTGCGTACCCTCCTCCGGCCAGTACTTCTGGGTGCCTGCCGCGGCCTCCCGAAGCTGGGCTCCGTCCACGACTACGGATGATTCCGGCATGCCAAGGGCGGTCCACTGAGCCAGCAAGCGAAATTCCCCGGCCGGAGGAAGCGGCCACAGCCAGATCGTGCCGGTGCCCGATAGCTCGTCGTCGCCCCCGCTGCCCCCTCCGTTGTTCAGGGCAAGCGTCGGTGGTTCGGGATCCTGACCGACTCCTCTGAGGCCGTGGGGCCCTTGATTGGCAGTGCTGGCTTTGGAACCATCGGGGAACTGGACGCCGAGCATCAAGGATGTCTGCTGTGACCGGCCGTGGCGGAAGCCCATCCCCGAGTGATGGAAATTTTCCTGAAGAACAGCCCAGTCTTCGTCATTCTGGTCGACGCGTCGACATAGCCAGGACAGGCTGAAGGAGCAGCCTGTGGAAAACACCTCAGCGCTCTTCACACCCACAACGATCGACGGACTGCGGTGCAGGAACTTGCCCACATGTACGACGGCCGGCAGCTCATGAGAGGGAGGAGCCACCCAAGGCGGCGGGACGTATCTTGTCGACCGCGGCTGCGGCGGCAACGGCGGTACCGGAAAGCTCTGAAAGAAGGTCATGGTCATCCCTTGGTCCGCTGGCGGCGACCGACCAGCGGAACAGCGGCGCGAGCCGCTCTGGATCCCCCAATCCGTCCTAACCACGCCAGTCTAGCCCTGACTGCCCGACCCCCACCCAAACAGATTTGGATGATCCGGTTCTGATCGTTTCCGTTGTAACCCGTGATTTCGCGACGACGAAACCTGAGTTCGCAAAATCCCCATGTGGTTGAGTAGGCCAATGGATAGCAACTATGTCAATGGGGGCGGCATGTGGTTCGCCATCGCGCTGATCAATGCCGGATTGGCCGAACAGAAGAACCGGAGCCGGTTGGCATGGTTTCTCATGTCAATGTTCCTCGGGCCATTCGCGACGTTACTCGTTGTGGTACTCCCGCCGCCGGAAGCTCAGAAGCCCAACCCCCGGCGCAGTAGTGCATCAGGATGAAGTCAAGAATTCGTCCTGCGCATGGATTGTTGACCCGGTAATTTTGGTTGATGACTTCCTTTGGAACCGGCGCCAGCCCGGGGACCGCGTGCGGCACGGCAAGGACAGTTGACAGCGTGGACGAATTTTCCACGGTGAAGCCCGGCGACATCCTTATCTGCCGGACCACTGACCCTGCCTGGACACCGCTGTTCGGGCTAGCCGGTGCAATCGTGACGGAAACAGGCGGCATGCTTTCACACGCCGCCATCGTGGCTCGCGAATATGGCATCCCCGCTGTCTTAGGGGTAGCCGGTGCCCTCCACCTGTTCCCGGCCGGAACCACCATCGTGGTCGACGGAACCCAGGGAACCGTCACGGCAGCGCCGGTAAAGGGGCCGTGATGAGTTTGAAGCCCACGATGCTGCTCACCCTCCACTCCATGAGGCTCCTCGGCTTTGCCGACACTGAGGCAGTGGCAAAAAGGTTTGGCCAGGATCCCCAACAAGTCGAACGCCTTCTCATCGAAGCCGGCTCGAAGGGGTGGGCCGTGCGCTCCTCATTCGGGGACTCTCGGGGTTGGTCGCTGACTGTCGCCGGCAGGACAGAAAATGAACGGCTCCTGGCAGAGGAACTTGAATTGGCGGGTGCACGTGCCGTGGTCACCTCCGTGCACGCGGAGTTTGTGCCCCTCAACACGGATATCGTCGCCGCCTGCAGCCAGCTTCAGCTTGACCGGCTGTCTCAGGACAACCAGCCAAATCAAGGGCTGGACCACGAGAAGCATCAAACCTTTGCCGAGGCCGCAGCCTCCTTCCGGGGGCTGGAAACCCGCCTGGCTGGAGCGTTGCCCCGGTTTGACGGATACGCGCACCGGCTCGACCAGGCGGTGGCAAACGCAGCCACAGAACCAGCCTGGTTAGTCGCCACGGACCGCGATTCCTTTCACCGCGTATGGTTCGAGTTCCACGAGGATCTCATCGCCACTCTCGGCATCCAGCGATAGATACCGCACCCCGGCTGACCGGAAAGGCTTTTAGGGTTCCCCCCTCATGTGAAACAGTGCGATAAATAACCTGGGGGTAAAAGTGACGAAAAACAGGCATTTTCTAAATATTGCAACGGCGGCTTTTCTTGTGGCCGTTCCGGTCGCGGGATGTGTCGTCAAAGAGCAGCCTGGAAGCGAGAACCTACAAGGCTTCAGCTCCATGGATGAGGCTTACACCGCCGTCGATGACGTCCTGGCCTGCGAAGCTGATCCTGTTGGTGATCCAATTGTTCCAATGGGTGACGGCATCAGGCTGTCCTCCGCACAGAAGCTGTGCTTTGAAAAGGTTCAGATAGACCTTTTTGCAGATGAGAAAGCATTTCGCGAAACCTACCAGATCTTGTCTGACTCCAACCAAGGCAAAATCCATCTCGTCCATGGGATGAATTGGATGGTTGTCGACTTCACTGAGATGGCCACCGGCCAACCCTCGACGAGGGACATCGAACGCCTGGCAGAAAAGCTCAATGGCGAGTACGTCACCGTCGGCTCATAACTGGAACTGAGCCAATCACCCGGGGGAGGCGATGATGCCGGCGCTGACGAAGCAGCCAACTGGTCAACGTTGCTTACGGCCCCAGGCGGCTGAATCCTCAAACCAGCCGAGGGCGGCAACGGACTCAATGTCGGCTGGGGTGCGCACTTCCACCTGGTGGGTGTGTTTGTCGTGATGAAACCGAATGATGTCACGGACGAACGAGGCGTGGTGCTCATCCCACATATCCATGGTCAGCAGCGCTTTGCTCTTCGTGATGGGGGTGAGCCACGTGAACTTCCGCGCCGCCCCGTAACTCACCTGGGTTCTCGAGAACTCTTCGACGATGTCGTCACCCAGCCCGGACATCCGCGCTGAAAGCGCATCATAAATCTCCGTGAGGGCGCCGGGGAAAAGTTGCTGTGCATCCACAATCACCATGGTGGCCTACTGGCCTGGACGACGGCGGGAGGTTCCGCCGTCGTCCGCTGCTTTCTGTTCTTAAGCCTCGATGGTGACGCCGCGCCAGAACGCGATCCGGTCCTCGATCTGCTTTGCCCGCGGCTTTGTCTCCGGGTAGTACCAGGCCGCGTCCACGTTCAGCTTTCCGTCAACTTCGAGCGTGTGATAGCTGGCCCTGCCCTTCCACGGGCAGACGGAAGAGAGGTCGCTGTCCCGAAGGTAGTGGGCGTTGACGGCTTCGCGGGGGAAGTAATGGTTGCCCTCCACCACCACGGTGTCCGTCGATTCGGCGATAACTTTTTCGTTCCAGATAGCCCTGGCCATAGGTTCCCTTCCGTAAGCGCCGCCGCGTTCAAAGGAGGCGCGGGTCGTAGGGATACCAACGGGATAGCGGACAGGAATGTTCCCGAACGTCAGCGTTCCTCGGGCGCGTCCGCCGGCGGTGCTACCGCGGGCTCTTGTCGATGACGCAGAACCTGTTCCCGTCAGGATCAGCAAGCACGATGAAATCAGGGTCCTCCGGATACAGGTCCCAGTCCACCCGCTGGGCGCCGAGGGAGACCAGCCGTTCCACCTCGGCGGCCTGGTTGTCCGCGTACAAGTCCAGATGGATCCGGGGGTATTCCTGGACCGGCGTCTCGCTCCGCATCAGGGCCAGCTGCGCCCCCGGGCCCGATTCCGGCACGAGGATCACCCAGGTCTCGTCGCCGGGCTCCTGCGGAACATACCCCAGGGCGGCGTGCCAGAATGCGGTGGCGCGGGCGACGTCGTTGACGCCAAGGACGGTGCTGCCGATGGTCAACATCCGCCCAGCCTAATGGCGGCCGAACAGCCCCGGCTAGACTCGGTTCCATGGGGGAAAACAACGCTGCCGGGCAGCCCAACACATCCAAATCTGCCAAAGTTCTTCTCACCGTCCTGCCCTTCGCGGGCTTCGCGGCGGTGCTGGCCGGCGGTCTCATCGCCATCTTGAACCGGGATTACATCGGCTGGTTCGCCTACGCGCCGCTCAGCAATACGCCCTTCACTGCCAACGGCGCTGTTCTGATAACCCAAGGAACCCAGATCGGCCTGACCGTCGCCGTGGTGGGGCTGCTCCTGCTCGCCTTCTGGGCCGGGTACAGGCTCGGCAGGAAAACCGGCACCCGCTAGATATGTCGGAAATTTCCGACATATACTGGTTCGGTGCTTCCTGACGTATTCGGCGCCGTCTCCAACCCTGCGCGGCGAGTGATCCTCGACGAGCTCCGCCAGGGTCCCCGGACAGCGGGCGAACTCACCGGGCTGCTGAACCTCAGCCGCCCGGCGGCCTCCGAGCACCTTGCCGTACTCCGCGAGGCCGGGTTGGTCCGCGAGGAGCGCCACGGACGTAACCGGCTGTACCACCTCCAGCCGCAGGCCCTGGCCGAGATCGGCGGCTGGGTGAAGCACTTCGAGCACTACTGGGACCAGCGCCTCGACGCGCTGGCAGAACTTCTGGACGAGGAGAAACCGTCATGACCGAGAACGCCATCCGGCTCGAACGCCGCTTCCCGCACCCCGCCGAATCCGTGTGGGCCGCGCTGACCACCCCCGAGCTGCTGGCCCGCTGGTGGGCGCCGGGCGATATCGCGCCAGTCGTTGGCCACCGTTTCACCATGGACATGGGCTCCTGGGGGCAGCAGCAGTGCGAAGTCCTCACCGTGGATCCCGGCACCTCCATCAGCTTCCTCTTCTCCGAGGCCGTGCTGGACACCACCATCACCTGGCGCCTCGAGCCGGCGGATGGCGGCACTGTGCTCCATCACGAACACGCGGGCTTCCGCCTCGACACCCCCATGGGCAAACAGGCCATCGAGGGCATGGGCAACGGCTGGCCGGGGCTGCTTACCCGGATTGACGGCGTTCTCGCCGGCGTTTCCTGACGTTTCAGGTGACCGGACGACGGCGGGACCTCCCCGCCGTCGTCCCCTCACGTGGGCAGGCGTGACGTGGGCAGGCCGCGCCTCAGCCGGCCATCACCCCAGCAGGTCGTCCTGGTAGCACCAGCGCCAGTCCTCGCCCGGCTCAATGCTGCGCATGACCGGATGCCCGGTCTTCTCGTGATGCCGCGATGCGTGGGTTGCGGGGGAGGAATCGCAGCACCCCACCTGCCCGCAGGCCAGGCACATCCTCAGGTGCACCGGCGTCGTACCTTCCCTGACGCAGTCAGCGCAGAACGCGTCGGCCGGAACCTCCCGGGGCCGCGCCGACTCGAGGTGGTCGCACACCCCGCCCGGCCTTGCGATGCCTTCCCCGCCGCCCTCGCCGGACGTGTCTACCTCATCCAGCGCCACGTCCAGCATGGATTCCTCAACGTCCAGCCGCTCCAGGACGTCGGTGAGGACCTCCTGCGCGTACTCGCCGCCGCGGCGCAGCTCCAGCACCTTGGCACGTTCCGCTTCCAGCATGGCGAGCCGGAGCCGGGCATAGCGCTCGCTGGGTGTTGCCGTTTCCGCCGACGGCCGGCCCAGCCGTTCCCACGCGGCCAGCCCGCGCTCCTGCGTGCGCCGCTTCAGCATGGCCAGGACCTCGGGCGGATCGTTCTCAGTGCCCAGTTCCTGCAACCGGGCCACGCCGGCGGCGGTGGCCAGCTGCATCAGCGACGCCTTGTTCAGGGCATCCTCGCGCTGGTCCGGACCCTGCACCCGCAGCGCACGGACCAGTGCCGGGAGGGTAAAGTCCTGCAGCGTCAGGGTCCCGCCCACCACAACAAGGGCAGCGAGGATCAGCACAGACCGGTGTTCCAGGTCCTCGGGCAGCACCAACACTGCGGCCAGGGTGACCACGCCGCGCATCCCGGCCCAGGACACAATGGCGGGGAACTGCCAGGGCGGCGCCGGGTCGCTGCGCCGCACCGCGGGAATCAGCCGGGGCAGGTATGTCGCGGGGAAAACCCACACGGGGCGGAGGACCAGCACCGCCAGCAGGATCACCGCGCAGCCCATCCAGATCCGGCCAGCGCCCAGGGAATCGTCCTGGACACCCTCCACGATGCTGCGCACCTGCAGCCCGATCAGCAGGAACACCGAGTTTTCCAACAGAAACTGCACCGTATTCCAGTTGCTGCGCTGGCTCAGCCGGGCGGCACCGTTGGGCATAGACGGCGCCTTGGTGCCCATGATGAGCCCGGTGACAACGACGGCCAGGACACCCGACGCGTGGATCGCTTCCGCCGGCAGGTACGCCACCAGGGGAGCCACCAGCGACGTGGAGGTGTTGATGGGGACGTTCCGGATCCGCTTGCGCAGTTCCGTCAGCACGTAGGCCGCGGCGATGCCTACCACCAGGCCGCCGCCCACCGCGAGCAGGAAGTCCGCGGCGATCCCCGCCACGGACACCGTCCCGGAAATCGCGGCGATCGCTGCGCGCAGGCAGATCAATGCCGTGGCGTCGTTGACCAGGGATTCACCCTCCAGGATGGTGACGATCCGGCGCGGCATCCCCACCTTCCGGGCGATGGAGGTGGCGGCCACCGCGTCCGGGGGTGCCACCACGGCCCCTAGCGCAAACGCGGCCGCCAGCGGGATCTCCGGGAACAGCCACCACACCACAAAGCCCACAGCGATAGTGCCGAAAATGACATACCCCACCGATAGCAGGCCGATGGACCGGCGGTTGGAGCTGAAGTCGAACAGGGACGTCCGCAGCGCCGCGGCATAGAGAAGCGGCGGCAGCAGCCCCACGAGGACCATTTCCGGGTTCAGCTCAATGTCCGGCACGAACGGAAGGAAGGAGCCGATCACGCCTACCAGTACCAGCAGCAGGGGAACGGAAATGTTCAGTTTTCGGCCCAGCGCGCTTCCGGCGCAAACCACCGCAACGAGAACCAGAAGTCCCAGGGCGATCTCCATCCGGCCATTGTCTCAGGCCCTGCCAAGGGTGTCCCTGCACGGAGCCCTGCGGCACTTCCGGTGAGGGGACGACGGCGGGACGTGCCGCCGTCGTCCGCCCGCCCGAAAGCTGGCCCTCATTTTGCATCCTGACCACGGATCCTGTAACCTGTGAGCCGTGTCACCCACCAGTGGCACGTGCTGATGATCTGCGGCGGGAGAGTCCTGCCGGTACGTTCTGCAGGCGCCGTAGGAGCAAATCCTCCCCAGGAATCTCTCAGGCCCACGTACCGCCGCGGCAAGGCAACTCTGGAAAGCAGTCCGGGCAACCGGGCTCACCGACGGTGCAAGTGGCGCCCTGCCGAACAGCAGGACTACACAAAACTCTCAGGTCCAATACAGAGCGGGGAGGAACCCGAATCAACGTGGTGCTCCGGCACCACCTGAATTATGGAGTTCCTCTTATGACGGTTCAATCGTCCCCCACCACCTTCGCAGACCGCCATATCGGCGCGCGCCGCCAGTCCGACATCGACACCATGCTCAAGGCCGTCGGCTACGACACCCTCGATGGCCTCGTTGACAGCGCCGTGCCCGATTCCATCCGCCAGGACACGCCACTCACCCTTGAGAGCGCCCTCAGCGAAGTCGAGGTCCTCGGCGAGCTCCGCAAGCTGGCCGGCAAAAACAAGATGGCCGTGCAGATGATCGGCCAGGGCTACTACGACACCGTGACTCCGCCGGTGATCCGCCGCAACATCCTCGAAGCCCCCGCCTGGTACACCGCCTACACGCCCTACCAGCCGGAAATTTCGCAGGGCCGGCTCGAGGCGCTGCTGAACTTCCAGACCATGGTGCAGGACCTTACCGCGCTCCCGGTGGCCAACGCCTCCCTGCTGGACGAAGCCACCGCCGTGGCCGAAGCCGTGCTGCTGATGCGCCGGGCCAACAAGAACAAGACGGCCAAGGACGGCAAGACTGTCCTGGACGCCGACCTGCTCCCGCAGACCATCGCCATCGTGCTGGGCCGCGCCGAAGCCCTCGGCTTCGAGGTGGAAATTGCCGACCTCACGGCCGGCCTGCCCGACGGCGACATCAACGGCCTCGTCCTGCAGCAGCCCGGCGTTTCCGGCCGCGTCTGGGACCAGTCCGGCGTTATCGCCGAGGCCAAGGACCGCGGCGCGCTGGTCACTGTCGCAGCCGACCTCCTGGCACTCACCCTGATCACTCCACCGGGCGAGCAGGGCGCGGACATCGCCGTCGGTTCCACCCAGCGCTTTGGCGTGCCGCTGTTCTTTGGCGGACCGCACGCCGCCTACATGGCCGTCCGCGACGGCATGGAGCGCACGCTCCCCGGCCGAATCGTGGGCGTCTCCAAGGACAACGCCGGCGTCCCCGCATACCGCCTGGCACTGCAGACCCGCGAGCAGCACATCCGCCGCGAGAAGGCCACGTCCAACATCTGCACGGCGCAGGCACTGCTCGCCATCGTCTCGTCCTTCTACGCCGTTTACCACGGCCCCGACGGCCTGAAGGCGATCGCCGAAACCGTCCACAACAACGCCCGCGCCCTGGCCGCCACGCTTAAGATCGCCGGCCGGGAACTGGTGTCCGATACCTTCTTCGACACCATCACCGTCCGCGTCCCCGGCAAAGCCGCCAAGGTGATCACCGCCGCCGAAGCCCGGGGCATCAACCTGCGCCTCATCGACGCGGACACAGTTGGCGTGTCAGTCGATGAAACCACGACGCCGGAGGTCCTCTCCGCGGTTGTTGTCGCCTTTGGCGCCGGTCCCGTGGTGTCTGCCGAGGGTTTCGAGCTGCCGGAGCAGGTGCTGCGCACCTCCACCTACCTGGAGCACCCGGTGTTCAACACCCACCGCTCCGAGACCCAGCTGCTGCGCTACATCCGCCGGCTCTCCGACCGGGACCTGGCCCTGGACCGCACCATGATCCCGCTGGGTTCCTGCACCATGAAGCTGAACGCCACAGCCGAGATGGAAGCCATTTCCTGGCCCGAATTCGCCTCGATCCACCCGTTTGCCCCCGACTCCCAGACCGCAGGGTGGCGTGAACTGATTTCCGGACTGGAAGCGGATCTCGCCGAGATCACCGGCTACGACCAGGTGTCCATCCAGCCCAACGCCGGTTCCCAGGGGGAACTTGCCGGCCTGCTGGCGATCCGCGGCTACCACCACTCGCGCGGCGAGGCGCAGCGCAACGTGTGCCTCATCCCGGCGTCGGCGCACGGCACCAACGCCGCGTCCGCCGTCCTGGCCGGCATGAAGGTTGTTGTTGTGGCCACCGCTGCCGACGGCACCATCGACCACGCGGACCTGCAGGCCAAGATCGAGGCCCATAAGGACGTCCTCTCGGCCATCATGATCACCTACCCCTCCACCCACGGTGTGTACGACGCCGACGTCCGCGAGGTCTGCGACGCCATCCACGCCGCCGGCGGCCAGGTCTACGTGGACGGCGCCAACCTGAACGCGCTCGTTGGGCTGGCGCAGCCGGGCAAGTTCGGCGGCGACGTGTCCCACCTGAACCTGCACAAAACCTTCTGCATCCCGCACGGCGGCGGCGGACCCGGCGTCGGCCCGGTTGCTGCCAAGGCACACCTCGCACCGTTTATGCCGGGCGACGCCAATAAGGCTGCCCACGAGGCCGGGCACGGAGTGGCGATTTCCGCTTCACGCTTCGGTTCCGCTGGCGTGCTGCCGATTTCCTGGGCGTACGTGAAGCTGATGGGCGGCCAGGGGCTCACCGAAGCCACCAAGTCCGCACTGCTCGCTGCGAACTACGTTGCCGCCCGCCTGGACGAGCACTTCCCGGTCCTCTACACCGGCGAAAGCGGCCTGGTAGCGCACGAATGCATCCTGGACCTGCGCGACCTGACGGCCCGTACCGGCGTCACAGCCGAGGACGTGGCCAAGCGGCTCATCGACTTCGGCTTCCACGCCCCCACCCTGTCCTTCCCGGTGGCGGGGACCCTGATGGTGGAACCCACCGAATCCGAGGACCTCGCGGAAATCGACCGCTTCATCGAAGCCATGATCACCATCCGCAAGGAAATCGACCAGGTGGCTGGCGGGGACTTCCCGGTGGAGAACTCCCCGCTACGGAACGCACCCCACACGGCAGCCGCCGTCGTTTCCTCTGAATGGAACCGCTCCTACCCGCGTGAGCAGGCCGCCTTCCCGGTGGCCTCGCTCCGGCAGGACAAGTACTTCCCGCCGGTGGGCCGCATCGACGGCGCAGCAGGGGACCGCAACCTGGTCTGCTCCTGCCCGCCGCTTTCCGAGTTCGAAAACTAAGGATTCTGTGATGACTGAGAACTACACCGCGCTGTACGAGCAGCACAAGATTGCCGGCGCCTCCTTCACGGACTTCGGCGGCTGGCAGATGCCGCTGAAGTACAGCTCCGAGCTCGCCGAACACCACGCCGTGCGCAACGCCGCCGGCCTGTTCGACCTCTCCCACATGGGCGAGGTCTGGGTCACCGGCCCTGACGCCGGAGCTTTCCTCGACTACGCCCTTGTCGGCAAGCTCTCCGCTGTTGCCGTCGGAAAGGCAAAGTACTCGCTGATCTGCCAGGAAGACGGCGGTATCATCGACGACCTCATCTCCTACCGCCTTGGTGAACAGAAGTACCTGGTGGTCCCCAACGCCGGCAATGCTGCGGTGGTTGCCGCTGCACTGGCCGAGCGTGCTGCCAACTTTGACGTGAAGGTGGAGGACGTGTCCGCCGAAACTTCGCTGATCGCCGTCCAGGGACCGAACGCCGAGGCCATCCTCCTGAAGCTGGTCCCCGCGGCGCAGCACGGGCTGGTGACGGAGCTAAAGTATTACGCCGCGGTTGAAGTCGAGATCAACGGGCAGCAGCTCCTGCTGGCCCGCACCGGCTACACCGGCGAGGACGGCTTCGAGATCTACATCCCCAATGAGGATGCTGCCGGCCTGTGGGACGCGCTGCTCGAAGCAGGCGCCGGCCACGGGCTCATCCCCACAGGACTGGCGTGCCGCGACTCGCTCCGCCTCGAAGCCGGCATGCCGCTCTACGGCAACGAGCTCTCCCGGGAAGTCAACCCCTACGCCGCCGGGCTGGGGCCGGTTGTGTCACTCAAGAAGGAATCGGACTTCGTGGGCAGGGCCGTGCTGGCGGAGCTCAAGGAACTGGGCGCCGGGTCCACCTCGGGCCGCAAGCTGGTGGGCCTGAAGGGCCTGGGCCGCCGCGCCGGCCGCAGCCACTACCCGGTCCTCAAGGACGGCAACGTGGTGGGCGAGGTAACCTCCGGCCAGCCGAGCCCCACGCTCGGTTACCCGATCGCCCTGGCCTATGTCGACGTCGAACACTCAGCACCCGGTACCGCCCTGGACATCGACCTCCGCGGCAAGGCAGAGCCGTTCGAAGTAGTAGAGCTCCCGTTCTACAAGCGCCAGAAGTAACGCTCTCTCACTTAATGCCGCGTTTGGCCAAACGCTCTCTCACTTGATGCGGGTTTTAACTAAACGCTCTCTCACTTGATGTGGGGTTTGGGCTGACGCTCTCTCACTTTCATAAACACGAACCTAAGGAAATACACATGGCAAAAGTTGTTGCTGAACTTAAATACTCGGCCGAGCACGAGTGGATTGCTTCTCACGGATCCGGGCCTGCCGGCGTCGGGATCTCCGCTGTGGCTGCCGAAGCCCTGGGCGACATCGTGTACGTGGACCTGCCCGAGGTCGGCTCCACGGTGACCGCGGGGGAGACCTGCGGTGAGGTGGAATCCACCAAGTCCGTCTCGGACCTCTACGCCCCCGTCACCGGTGAAGTGGTGGAGATCAACGACGAAGTGGTCTCCGACCCCGCCCTGATCAACAACGATCCCTACGGCGCAGGCTGGCTCTTCAAGGTGGCCGTTACCGAAGAGGGCCCGCTGATGTCCGCTGAAGAGTACGCCGCAGCCAATGGCGGCGAACTGTGAGCGCCACTGCCGCTACCGCGGCCTTTGAGCAGGTAGTCTCCGCGTCGCTGGACGCCGAGCTGTCCGCACTGGACCCCGAGATCGCCGCGAAGATCGACGACGAACTCACCCGCCAGCGTGACGGCCTGGAGATGATCGCCTCCGAGAACCACACTGCCGTCGCCGTGATGCAGGCGCAGGGCTCGGTGCTGACCAACAAGTACGCCGAGGGCTACCCGGGCAAGCGCTATTACGGGGGCTGCGAGCACGTGGACGTCATCGAACAGCTCGCCATCGACCGGATCAAGGCGCTGTTCGGTGCGGAGTTCGCCAACGTGCAGCCGCACTCCGGCGCCCAGGCCAACGCCTCGGTGATGCACGCGCTGATCAAGCCGGGCGACACCATCATGGGCCTGAACCTCGCCCACGGCGGCCACCTGACCCACGGCATGAAGATCAACTTCTCCGGCAAGCTCTACAACGTGGTGCCGTACGGCGTCCGCGAGGACAGCCACACGGTGGACATGGCCGAGGTGGAGCGCCTGGCCCAGGAGCACAAGCCGGCGCTGATCGTGGCCGGCTGGTCCGCTTACGCCCGGCAGCTGGACTTCGCCGAGTTCCGCCGCATCGCCGACTCCGTTGGCGCCTACCTGATGGTGGACATGGCGCACTTCGCCGGGCTGGTGGCCGCAGGGCTGCACCCGTCGCCTGTGCCGCACGCGCACGTCACCACCTCCACCACGCACAAGACCCTCGCCGGTCCGCGCGGCGGCATCATCCTGACCAACGACGCCGGCATCGCCAAGAAGATCAACTCGGCTGTGTTCCCGGGCCAGCAGGGCGGCCCGCTGGAACACGTCATCGCGGGCAAGGCCGTGGCATTCAAGATCGCCGCGTCCGCCGAGTTCAAGGAGCGCCAGGAACGTGTCCTGGCCGGCGCCCGGATCCTGGCTGAGCGCCTGGTCCAGCCCGACGTCAGCGCCAAGGGCATCAGCGTGGTCTCCGGCGGCACCGATGTGCACCTGGTCCTCGTTGACCTGCGCAACTGCGAGCTCGACGGCCAGCAGGCCGAGGACCGGCTCGCGGCCATCGACATCACGGTGAACCGCAACGCCGTGCCGTTCGACCCGCGCCCGCCGATGGTCACCTCCGGCCTGCGGATCGGCACGCCCGCGCTGGCCACCCGCGGGTTCGGTGAGGACGCATTCCGCGAGGTTGCGGACATCATCGCCGAGGCTTTGACGGCCGACGCCGATGCAGACCTTTCCGGGCTGCGTCACCGCGTCGAAACCCTCGCCCAAGCCCACCCGCTGTACCCGGCCCTCGCACCTCTGTCCTAGAGTTGGCTGGCTTCGGGACCGGCGGACCGGACATTTTCACGCGTGCTGCGCCCCACCGGCTCCCTAGCCTCGCAAGCTCGGCCAGGGAACCCTGCCGGCGTGGGCCCACTTCGTCGCTTTGACGCACGCTTTCGAAAAGTCCGGCTCTGCCGGCGCTGGCGGGTCCCTCGCCTGGTGAGGTGCCTTCGGAGTGGGCGGGGCATCCGGCAGCATGCTCCCCACCGTCCCCTAGCCTCGCAAGCTCGGCCAGGGAACCCGGACGGCGTGGGCCCGGCACACAGAGGATGTCCTGCCCGCTCCACCCCAACCACGTTTAGTTAGGAACAATCGCATGGCTGTTGGAGTCTTTGACCTCTTTTCCATTGGCATCGGGCCTTCCAGTTCCCACACTGTGGGCCCGATGCGGGCTGCTGCCGTTTTTGCGGAGGAGCTCAAAGGCTTGGGCAAGCTCTCGGACGTGGCGTCGCTGCGGGTGGACCTTTATGGTTCCCTCGCCGCGACGGGCCATGGCCACGGCACCATGACCGCGATCCTGCTGGGACTGGAGGGCTTCCATCCGGAGCTCATCCTGCCGGACGAGGTGGAGGAACGACTCGCCGCAATCGCCGATACCGGCCTGCTGCAACTGGCTGGTGCGGTCCCGCTGCCCTACGGGGTGAAGGACATGGTGCTGCGGCCGCTGACCGTCCTGCCCCGCCACACCAACGGCATGACCTTCACGGTGTCCGGCGCCGAGGGCAACGTCCTGCACACGGCAACGTTTTTCTCGGTGGGCGGCGGCTTTATCGTCCGCGAGGGCGAGGAGGATGCAGCACAGCAGGAACTCGAGGAATCCAAAAAAGAACTGCCGCTGCCCTTCCGCACCGCCGCCGAGCTGCTGGAGCACTGCCGGGAAACAGGCCTCGGCATCAGCGACATCATGCGGATCAACGAGGAGGACAGCCGCACTCCCGCGGAGATCCGTGAAGGCCTGCTGCATATCTGGTCGGTGATGGAGGAGTGCGTGGCCACCAGCCTGAAGCGCGAAGGTGTGTTGCCCGGGGGACTGAAGGTCCGTCGTCGGGCGCCTGACTGGTATGACCGGTTGAAGAAGGAAAGTTCACGGCCGGACGGCGAGGGCCAGGACGAGGACTTCTATGACCAGAAGTATTGGCAGGAGTGGGTTAACTTGATCGCGCTGGCGGTCAATGAGGAGAACGCCTCCGGCGGGCGGGTGGTCACTGCCCCGACGAATGGTGCGGCCGGGATCATCCCGGCGGTGCTGTTTTACGCTTTGCATTTCGCGCCGGGGATGGAGAACGCCTCGCAGGAGGACCGCGACGACGTGGTGGTGAAGTTCCTGCTCGCTGCCGGCGCCGTGGGGGTGCTGTACAAGGAGCAGGCGTCCATTTCCGGGGCCGAGGTGGGCTGCCAGGGCGAGGTGGGCTCGGCGTCGTCCATGGCGGCGGCAGGCCTGGCCGAGGTGATGGGCGGGACCCCGGCCCAGGTGGAGAACGCGGCAGAGATCGCGATGGAACACAACCTGGGCCTGACCTGCGACCCGATCGGGGGCCTGGTGCAGGTGCCCTGCATTGAACGGAACGCGATCGCGGCGGCGAAGGCGATCAACGCCGCGAAGATGGCGCTGTGGGGCGACGGTTCGCACCGGGTCTCGCTGGATGAGGTCATTGTGACCATGCGCGAGACCGGCAAGGACATGAGCTCCAAATACAAGGAAACGGCCATGGGCGGCCTCGCCGTCAACGTCGTCGAATGCTGAAGGAAGTACGGAAATGACATTGGCACCTGAAGGCCGGAAGCTGTTGCGCGTTGAGCAGCGCAACTCTGCTGTTCCGGTGGAGCGCAAGCCGGAGTGGATCAAGGCCAAGGTCCAGATGGGCCCGGAATTCGTCGGGCTGAAGAACCTGGTGAAAAAAGAGGGCCTGCACTCGGTGTGTGAGGAGGCTGGCTGTCCGAACATTTTTGAGTGCTGGGAGGACAAGGAAGCCACGTTCCTGATCGGCGGGTCCGAGTGCACGCGGCGGTGTGATTTCTGCCAGATCGATACCGGCAAGCCCTCCCCTGTGGACATGTTCGAGCCCACCAAGGTGGCCCGCTCCGTGCAGACCATGCAGCTGCGCTACGCCACCGTGACCGGTGTGGCCCGTGACGACCTGGCCGATGAGGGTGTGTGGCTGTACGCCGAGACGGTCCGGAAGATCCACGAGCTGAACCCCGGGACCGGGGTGGAGCTGCTGATCCCGGACTTCTCCGGCAAACCCGAGCACATCGCCGCGATCTGTGATTCGAAGCCCGAGGTGTTCGCGCACAACGTGGAGACCGTGCCGAGGATTTTCAAGCGGATCCGGCCGGCGTTCCGGTACGAGCGGTCCCTGGATGTGATCACGCAGGGCCGGAACCTGGGTATGGTGACCAAGTCCAACCTGATCCTGGGCATGGGTGAAACCCGGGAAGAGATCTCCGAAGCGCTGAGGGACCTGCACGAGGCCGGGTGCGACCTGATCACCATCACCCAGTACCTGCGCCCGTCCGAGCGGCACCTGCCGGTGGACCGGTGGGTCAAGCCGCAGGAGTTCGTGGACCTGCAGGACGAGGCCAAGGAGATCGGCTTCCTCGGCGTCATGTCCGGCCCGCTGGTCCGTTCCTCCTACCGGGCCGGCCGGCTCTGGGCCACCGCCATGCGCAAGAAAGGCCGGGACATCCCCGCCGAACTCGCCCACATCGCCGACGGCATCCAGGACTCCGGGACCACCCGCCAGGAAGCAAGCTCACTGCTCGCCGCCACGGCGTAATCGCCACGGCGTGAGGCGCCCGGCCTCCGGCAAGCGCTGATGATCCAATACCTGATGCATAGACAGGACCAATGATGTTCCCCGTCAGAATCGAAATCATCCCTTCACAGGGAATCGTTGGGCAGGTTCAGGCCTCGGTGCCTCGAACCACCACGCTCAGCGTGACCTGTCTGCCGCACCACGGCATCGAGCGGACCCTGCGCACCGCCGTGGAGCTGAGCGACGCCGGCTATAACGTGGTGCCGCACCTCGCCGCCCGGAGCATCAGCAGCCAGGCGGAGCTCACCGGGATTGTCCGCGCGTGCGATGCCGCCGGGATCGGCGAAGTCTTCGTTATTGGGGGAGACCGGAAACAGCCGGCCGGTGTTTACCGCTCGGCACTTCCGGTCCTCGAAGACATCGCCCAGTACACCGGCGGCACCATGCGGGCGGGCGTAGCCGGCTACCCTGAGGGCCACCCTGCGGTGAGCCCGGTTGATCTGCTGGACAGCCTGCTGGCCAAGCAGCACCTGGCCGCACACGTGGTCACCCAGATGTGCTTCTCTGCGGAAAAAATCCACGACTATGCGGCGCTCCTGCGCCGCGAAGGCGTCCACCTGCCCGTCTGGGCGGGTGTGGCGGGGTCCGTGCCGCGGACCAAGCTGGTGGCACTCGGCGCGCAGATCGGCGTCGGAAGTTCCCTGAAATTCCTCAGCCGCAAGGGCCCGCTGGCCCGCAAGCTCCTTAGCGGCGACCGCTACTCGCCGGACGGCCTCATCGCCGGCCTGGAAAGCCAGCCCGGCAGCATCGCCGGCATCCACCTTTACAGCTTCAACAGCCTGCAGTCCGTCCCCGGCAATCAACTCCCCGCGGGACCGGACCAGGCAACCACTTCAGCACTCCAGACAGCATTGATTCGAGGAGCAGCACATGACAACTAAACCTGCAGTGTCCCACCAGGAGCCGCACCTTGAGCGGCAGCTCACCAACCGGCACATCCAGCTGATCGCCATTGGCGGCGCCATCGGCACGGGCCTGTTCATGGGCTCGGGCAAAACCATTTCCGCGGCCGGACCGTCCGTCATTTTCGTCTACATGATCATCGGCTTCATGCTGTTCTTCGTGATGCGGGCCATGGGCGAACTGCTGCTCAGCAACCTGAACTACAAATCCTTCAGCGACTTCGCCGCAGACCTCCTGGGCCCCTGGGCGGGCTTCTTCACCGGCTGGACCTACTGGTTCTGCTGGGTGATCACCGGTATCGCGGACGTGATCGCCATCGCCGGCTACTCCAAGGAACTCTGGCCGGGACTGCCGCTGTGGATCCCGGGCCTGGCCACCGTGGCCATCCTCCTGATCCTGAACCTCGTCACGGTGAAGGCGTTCGGCGAGACCGAGTTCTGGTTCGCCCTGATCAAGATCATCGCCATCGCAGCGCTGATCATCGTGGGCATGTTTATGATCTTCACCGGCTTCCAGTCCGACGCCGGCCCTGCCACCTTCACGAACCTGTGGAGCCACGGCGGGTTCTTCCCGAACGAGTTCATGGGTTTCGTGGCCGGCTTCCAGATTGCGGTGTTCGCGTTTGTGGGCATTGAGCTGGTGGGCACCACTGCCGCCGAGGCGAAGGATCCCGAGAAGAACCTGCCCAAGGCCATCAACTCCATCCCCATCCGTGTGCTCCTGTTCTACGTGGGCGCCCTGATCATCCTGATGTCCGTTACGCCATGGACCCAGTTCCAGGCCGGGCACAGCCCGTTCATCGCCATGTTCTCCCTGGCCGGCCTCGGCGCCGCCGCCACCGTGGTGAACCTGGTGGTGCTCAGCTCGGCCATGTCCTCGGCCAACTCCGGCATCTACTCCACCTCCCGCATGGTCTACGGCCTGGCCCAGGAGGGGGACGCGCCGTCGGTCTTCCGGCACCTGTCCACCCGCAAGGTCCCGCAGAACGCCCTGTTCCTCTCCTGCGTGCTGCTGCTCTCCGGCGTGGTGCTGATGTACGCGGGCCAGGACATCGGCAAGGCCTTCGAAATGGTGACCACCGTGTCCGCGGTCTGCTTCGTCTTCGTGTGGTCCATCATCCTGGCCAGCTACCTGGCCTTCCGGCGCCGCCGTACCCACCTTCACGAGGCGTCCAAGTACCGGATGCCCGGCGGAATCCCGATGGTATGGGTGGTGTTCGCCTTCTTCGCCTTCGTCCTCTGGGCCCTCACCACGCAGCCGGACACCCTGATGGCGCTGCTGGTCACGCCGGTGTGGTTCCTGGTTCTCGGCGCCGCTTGGCTGGTGCTGCGCCGCCGTCCCGCCCACCTGGCCCGCTACGAGACGTTCAAGTCCGAGCTGGCGCAGGACCTGGATACCGAGGCGGCAACCATCGGCAGCGACGTCATCCGGCGGTAGGCGCCATGAAACTTACCGAACCGCACAGCTGGCGGCGCGTCTCCTGGACCGCCTTGCCGCCGGGGCAGTGGGTCCGCCTTTCACGCGACGGGCAGCTGCTTGGCTGCGGCGTGGTGGACGGGACCACCCCGGACGGCTCCATCATCTGGGTGGTGATGGACGGTTGGCCGGAGCGCCGGATGTTCCACCGGGAGGATTTCGTCAAGGTGGAGATCAAAGGTTAGGGCCTGCAAGGGAGCGGACGACGGCGGGAGGCCCCGCCGTCGTCCGCTTGCCTTTAAGCCGTTCCCGTCATTGACCGCCCGCCGCCGACCGGCAACGATGAACTATGACTGACTCAGCTGATACCGGTGCCCCTTTTGACGACGACAGCGTGGAGGAGGTTGACGCAGTGGAGACCGCGGAAAGCATCGCCGAAGACGTGAAGGATGAGATCCGCCTGGGCCATGTGCAGGACGACGTCAGCCATGTGCTGGAGGAACGCTTCGATGAGGCGGGAATCAACCTGCGCCCCGAAGCGGTGGACGACCTCGCCGAAGAAATTGAGCGGGACGTGTCCAGCTAGCGGAACCGCCGCGGTGGCCTAAGCTTCCCCTATGGGACTCATCATCACACTGCTGATCATCTGGCTTGTTCTGTCCATCCTGGGCTTCGTGATCAAGGGCCTGCTGTGGCTGGCGTTCATCGGCCTGATCCTGTTTGTGGCCACCGCTGTGTGGGGCTGGCTGAAGCGCCGAACCAGCGTCTGACCCTTCCCGGCCACAGACCGTGCGGGCCTGAAACGGCAGGGAACAACCTGGATTAGTGCGCTGGCCGTGTTGGGCGCATGGCTCCGTGAGCCTTCGGGTGAGGGAGCAATACCAGTGATCCAGGTGGCCCGCACATCGCCCCGGGTTTTCGTCCAGATATGCGGACTTATGGGCTTCCCAGCCCTGCATATCTGGACAAAAACTCTGTGGGCCGGGGAGTCAGTGCCAGAGGCCCAGGGCGAATTCCGCGATCACCGTGGAGAGCAGGAAGGACGCAGTGATGGCCACCAGCCCCACAGGGATGATCTTCCAGCCGATATTTTTCAGCAGCGGGATGTCCTTGCCCAGCGACAGGCCTGCCAGGGTCAGCATCACGGTGGCGATGGACAGGAAGTCCACGGTCTTGACCGCGGCATTCAACGGCTCCGCGGCGAAGAACCACGGGCTGGAGATGTAGGCGCCAATGGTGGTGATAAAAACGATGGCCGAGATCTTTCGGGTGGCCTTCGCCAGCGCGATGCTGACCAGGACCAAAGCCAGCATGATCGCATAGCCGGCCAGGATGCTGAGGCTGAAGCCCTTCGCCGCCACTGATGCTGTGGCGATGCCCAGTACCGTGAGGACCGAAAGGGACAGCCAGAGCGGTAGTTTGATGGCTGCCGCTGACTCGGCAACCCGCTCGCGGAACCGCCGGTTTTCCTCCGCCTGGACGGCCTCGCGGTCGATGTCCGCAGCGGTCCGTGCGGCCGGGCCGCCGGCGGGTGCTCCGGCCGTCACGGCTGCTTCTTCACGGGCTGTCTGCTTGCGGGTGAGGAGTTTGTAGAACCGGTCGGCCAGCGGCAGCGCGATGTAGATGCCCACGTAAACGCCCAGGATCGTGGTGATCAGGTTGGAGACGGCCGCCATACCCAGGATGGCTTCCTGGTCCGCCGGGTAGCCGGCAACGATGCTCGCCGCTGACGCCGCCATCATGGACCCGGACCCCACGCCGGCACCCATGGCGAGGGCCAGGGGATCGAAGATCTTCCAGTTGGCCACGAGCGAGGTGAGGAGCGTGATGTACACGGCGCCGAACAGCGTGCCGAACACGTACATGGCCAGCACGCCGCGGTACTGGTCCGAATCCGGGCCGTACTTCTCGGACACCATGGCGAAGGAGGGCTCGCGGTCCAGCGAGAACGTGGCGCCCACGGTTGCCTTGCCCATCCTCAGCAGAACAGCCAGCGGGAGCGCCAGCACGATGGTCCCGAGCAGGTGGCCCACCTCCTGGAGGAGCAGCGCGGGTCCGGCCTTGAGCAGGGTGGGCAGGCTCGGACCGATGTTGAACGCCAGCCGGGCCACCAGCAGCAGCACGGCGACGCCCACCAGGGCGGCCGCCACCCGCTGGAGGTCGATCCCCAGGGGCTTGAACTTCTGGATCGAGACCAGCAGGCCCAGGATGAGGCCCCACACCATGGGGAAGATGATGATGGAGCCGATTCCCACATCGATCTTCACCTGCCCGATGAACTGGACCGCCACGGCGATCACCAGGGCCAGGGCGGCGATCGGCATGGTCAGCTTGGTCCCGGCCCTGTCAGCCCGGACTGTTTTGGTGGTGCTCATGATGTGCCTTCCTGCGTGAAAGTACGACGGCGGTACGCAGCTTTGAGGAAGCGGTCCCGTTCGGTGGGGGTTGAGGCAGCGGCCGCGGCGGTCCAGGCCAGCGCAACGGCTGCCTCGAACATCACGCCGTACGCCTCGGGAGTGTCCGCAAGTGCGGCAAACGCGTGCGAGTGGATGGGCACGTCCGCGCCCGGGATGCTCAGCCACGGGTGCAGGGACGGGATGACCTGGGAGATGTTGCCCATGTCGGTGGAGCCGCCGCTGAGGCCGGAGGACCGCGACGTGTCCTTACCGAAGGCATCCATCGCGTCGGTCCAGTGCGCTGCCAGGGCGTCATCCTGGAGCAGCGGTTCGTACAGGGGTTCCGCCTCTTCGATGACCAGGGTTGTGCCGGTGGCCAGCGCGGCGCCTTCGAAACAGTTCCGGACCCTCTGGTGCAGGGCCTCGTATTCCGGCAGGGTGAACGCCCGGCATTCGAACTGGACCACCGCCTTTTCCGGGATGATGTTGGTGACGTGCCCGGCCTCGGCCACAAAGCAGGCAACGCGGTGGTCGCTGGGGATCTGCTGGCGGAGCAGTCCGATGGCCACCTGGCTCAGGACCGCGGCATCTGCGGCGTTGACGCCCTGGTGCGGGGCTGCTGCCGCGTGGGCGGCCTTGCCGGTGAACGTTGCCTGGTACCGGCCCACCGCCTGGGCGCTGGTGCCGGTGGGGTTGTAGGTGAGCCCGTCCTGGACGGGGTGGACCATCAGGGCCAGCCCGACGCCGTCGAACGCTCCACGTTCCAGCATCAGCGCCTTGCCGCCGCCATGCTCCTCGGCGGGAGTGCCGATGGCCTTCAGCGTGATGCCGAGCTCGTCCACCAGGGGGAGAAGGGCGAGTGCGGCGGCCACCGAGGCGCCGGCGATCAGGTTGTGCCCGCAGGCGTGGCCAATATCCGGGAGCGCGTCGTACTCCACGCACAGCGCCACCGTCAGTTCGCCGCTGCCTGCGCTCGCCGAGAAGGCGGTGGGAAGGCCCGAGGTGCCGCGCTCCACCTCGAAGCCGGCCTCCTCCAGCAGGGCGGCAATGGCCCCGGCGGAGCGAACCTCCTCGAAGGAGATCTCCTTGAAAGCGTGAATTTCCCGCGCCAATGCCTGGACGCGGGGTTTCCAGTGGTCGACGCCGTCTGCCAGGGTGCCGCGAAGGGCCGCCGGGGCGGGGGATGGGTTGGTCAGTTCCATGGGCATCTTCCTTTGGGTGCGGCGGTTCAGGGCGGGTTAGTAGGACAGGGACGGGAAAGGCGACCCGGCCGCGCGGGTGGGCACCCAGATGGCCTTCGTCTGCGTGTATTCGTCCAGCACGCCGGGGCCGGAGGAGCGGCCGTGGCCGGAATCGCCGAAGCCGCCGAACGGAACCGCCACGTGGATTGTTTTGTACGAGTTGATCCAGAACGTGCCGGCCTTGACCTCGCGGGCAACGTGGTGGGCGCGGGACACGTCGGAGGTCCAGACGGCGCCGGCCAGGCCGAAGTTGGTGTTGTTGGCCCGGGCGATGGCTTCGGCTTCCGTGTCGAAGGCGTCGGCCCCCACCACGGGACCGAAGACTTCCGTGGTTTCGAGGCGGTTGGCGGGCGTGACGCCGTCCAGCAGGGTGGGCATCACCCAGTGCCCGCCGGCCAGGGCAGACCCGGCCAGGGACTCCGGCAATGCCGCCCCCGTGACGCGGCGGCCGCCGTCGTTCATTCCCGCTTCAATGAGCGTGGTAACGGTGGCGAACTGCTGGGCGGTGATGATCGGGCCCACCTCGGTGTCCGCGCTGAGCGGGTCGCCCACCCGGAGGCGTGCCGCCTTGGCGGCCACGAGCTCCACGAACTCTGCGTGGACGCTGCGCTCCACCAGCAGCCGGGAACCCGCGACGCAGGACTGGCCCGCCCCGGAGAAGATGGCCGAGATGGCGCCGTCCGCGGCACGGTCCAGGTCTGCGTCCGCGAAGACGATGTTGGCGCTCTTGCCGCCGAGCTCCAGAAGCGCGGGTATCCCGGCCTGGGCCGCAGCCACCGCAACACGGCGTCCGGTGGGGACGGAGCCGATGAAGCTGACCTTGCCCACGCGCGGGTCCGTGGTGAGGGCTGCGCCAACAGTCTGGCCCAGCCCGGAGGCCACGTTGAACACGCCTGCCGGCAGCCCGGCTTCGTGCGCCAGCTGGGCGAGCCGGACCGATGATGCCGGGGTGAATTCGCTGGGCTTGATGATCACGGCGTTGCCGGCCGCGAGCGGGGCTGCGGAGTTCCAGCCGGCCGTAAACAGGGGAGCGTTCCAGGGCGTGATGGCGACGACGACGCCCCACGGGACGCGCTCGGTGTAGGTGTGCCAGTTGCCGGGAACCGGGATGGTCTGGCCGGTCAGCTTGTCCGCCCAGCCGGCGTAGTAGCCGAACATTTCCGCCACCTTGGCGGCCTCAACGCGTGTGTCACGGATGGGCTTGCCCGTTGTGGCGGATTCGAGGATGGCGAGTTCCTCTCCGTGCTGTTCCACGGCCCGGCTGACGTTGCGGAGGATGGCGGCCCGTTCGAAGCCGTTCATCGCGCCCCAGACTTTGGCACCCGCCGTCGAACTTTCCAGGATGGTGTTGGCGCCCTCGGCGCCGGGGTCTGCGTAGGTGGCGAAGGCTTCGCCGGTGGCAGCAGCGGTGAGGGTAATGTCCTCGCCGCTGCCGGTGGTTACGTTGCCGTTGACGAAGGCGCCGAGGCCGGCGGGGAAGGCCGCGTCCAGGACGGATTTAGCGGTGGCTGCCGACGAATTGGCTGGTGCTGTGGTGATGCTCAATGTGGTGTTCCTTTGGGGGGCTGGGGGTGGGGTATCAGGCGACGGCGGAGGTGCCGGCCGCTTTGCCTGGCGCGGTGCCTGGTGCCGTGCTTGATGCGGGGTCTGGTGCCGCGCCTGGTGCTCCGGCTGGGGTGATGGCCGGGGCGACGGTCCGGGCGATTTCGGTGAAGTCAGCCTTCGGGCCGAGGGCGGCCAGGGCATCCTGCCACTGGCTGGCCACGGCGGCCAGGAGCGCGGGCTTTTCGCCGATCCGGGCGGCGACATCCACGGCGAGGGCGGCGTCCCGGGCCATCAGGCCCAGCGAAAAACCGGAATCATGGGTGCCGCTGAGCACCCCGTTGGGGTACATGTTGGCGGAGACCTTGCTGCCTCCGGACGCGTTGCTGATGCTGGCCGCGGCGGTGGCGGGGTCGATGCCGTAGGCCTTGGCAACACTCAGCGCTTCACCCACCGAGACGAGATTGGCCGCTGCAAGCACGTTGTTGAGGAGTTTGACCACGTTGCCGCTGCCGGGGCCGCCGATATGGCTGTACTTCCCGCCCGTCAGCGCCAGCAGGACGGGTTCGGCGGCAGCGAAGGCCTCGTCCGTGGCACCGACGAAGGCACTCAGAGAACCGGTTGCTGCGCCGTCGCGGCCGCCGGAAACGGGTGCGTCCACGAAGGCCGCTCCCTGTGCCTGGGCGAGGTCGGCCATGTTTTTGCTCGTGCCCGGTTCGGAGGTGGTGGTGTCGATGATCGCCACGGTGCCCGGCGCTTTAAGGAGGTGGGGCACGGTGGTTTCCACGATGCTGGCGGCGGGGAGGGAGAGCACGACGTAGGGGGTCCCTGCAACGGCTTCGAGGTCCGCCGTGGTTTTGATGCCGGCTTCTTCCGCAACAGTCCTGGCCGCGTCAGAGGGGTCGAAGCCGGTGACGTCCCAGCCGGATTTGTGGAGGGTGGCGGCCATTGCTCCGCCCATGGCGCCGAGTCCGATGACGGCTATCCGGCGGGTGTTCTGCTCATTCATGAAGTGCTCCTGGGAGGTAATGCGGTTCAGTCGAGGTAGATGTCGAGGTCTTTCCACAGTTGCTGCGTGCGGCGGATGGCGGCGCGGCTGCGTTCTGGGTGGGCTGCTTCCATCCCGGCGAGCAGCCCGTAGACCAGCGAGTTCGCGGCGGTGACCGACTGGAAGAAGGAGATGCCCTCCGAGGCCACCACGAGCAGGTGGTCGGCGGCGGCTGCGAGGCGGCCGCGGCGCATATCGCTGATGGCGACTACCGTGGCACCTGCGGCTTTGGCGGCTTCAGCGGCCACGATGACCTGCCGGACGGAGCGCCACATGTTGATCACCACCAGCACGTCGCCGGAGCCAAGGGTGTTGGTGCTCGACGCCAGGTGGACGCCGCCGCGGTTTTCGAGCGAGATGGGGTATCCCATCGTGGAGCCGAGGTGGGCCATCACGCTCGCGGGGCCTGCGAACGAGCCAATCCCGACCACGGTAATGGACTTCGCAGCGGCCATCGCCGCAATGGCGGCCTCGGCTTCGTCTGCCGTGTTTGATTCGAGGGTCAGCCGGAGGTTTTCAATGTCGTGGTTCAGCGCGTCATGCAGGGGGCTGCGGTGTTCGCCGTGCTCGGTGAGCGTGTCCTCCGTGGAAATCATCACCAGGTAGCGCGAGCGGAGCTCGCGCTGCAGGTCGGGCCAGCCGCGGTAGCCAAGGTGCTGGGCGGCGCGGACCACGGTGGAGTTGTTAACGTCGGCCCGCTGCGCGATTTCCGCGATGTCGGCGTAGGAGGAAAGCTGCGGGTTCCGGGTGATGACCTCCACTACCCGGCTTTGTGCCTTGGTGAGCGGAACGTCCGGGATCGCGTCGCCGAGCCATGCTTGGGAGCTGTTCCCGGGACTGTTGCCGCCGTCGGCTTCAAGGGCGAAGGCTTCCGCTTCTGCGGTGTTCGTGTTCAAGGAAGACCTGTTCTGTAACGCAGATCACTCTGCAAGGGCGATTGCATTAAATGTACTCTGCAATTTCACTTGCTTCCAGTGGTTTGCGTACCTGGATGTAAATCCTCGTTGTGGTGGCCCGTTTCCCGCGGGACCATAGGGGTATGGATGCTGAATCTCCCAAGGCCTGGGAGCTGAGCCTTCCCCAGGCGTTCCTCCTTCTGGCAACAAACGATGCCGACGGTGGGGCAGAAGTTCCCCAGCCTGTTCTCCAGGCCGGTGTGGCCGGGGCAATCCTGGCGGAGCTGGACCTGCTCGGTGCCATCGACCTGCAGGGCAAGCACGTCAGGGTCACTGGCGGCCCTGTGCCCGCCCAAGTCCAACACCACCTGGACCTCATCCGGCATAAATCGAGGCCGCACACTGCCCACCGCTGGGTTTCAATCCTGGAAAGCCGCGCGGAGGTGCATCGCATTTACGAGGAGCTGGCGGAGCAGGGCGTCGTGAGGCACGTGGGCGAAAAGCGCCTGGGCCTGTTCAGGATCACCCGCTATCCGGAGCAGGACCACGCCCCGAAGGCGGCGCTCCTCAAGGAAATTGGGGCTGGACTGGGCGGCGGAACATCCGGTGCTCGAACCATGGCCTTGATCGGACTGCTGCACGTGACGGGGCTGCTGGAGAGGCTGTTCCCCGATGCCGATCATCACCGGGCCCGGGACACAGCCAACAGCCACTGGCCCTCGCACGCGGTTGCCGAGGAGATCCGCATGATCACGCTGGCAGAGGCGGAAGCCGCAACGTAGCAGTCATCGCGGCAGCGCGCTCTGTGCAGCGGGCATTAAACGCAAGCGGACGACGGCGGGAGGTCCCGCCGTCGTCCGCTAACAGACTTTTGGCCCGGCTACTGGAGTTTTTGTCCAGATGTGCAGGCTTAAAGGCTTATTAGCCCTGCATATCTGGACAAAAACCCGAAGTGGTCAGTCGTCGTAGGTGTTGGCGATGTACACGTCGCAAGGGGCGTTGTGTGCCACGCTGTTCGCGACGCTGCCCAGGAGGCGGCCGATGCCGCGCATCCTGCGGTTGCCCACCACGATGACCTTCGCGTCCAGGCGGATCGCTTCCTTGATCAGGGCATCAGCCGGCTTGCCGCGGGCGGCCGAGTGGGTGATCTCAACGCGCTGTCCCGACTTGCCCAGGTCGTTCGCTACATGTTCGGCGCTGTCCGCGTTGGAGATCCGCACCTTGTCCGATCCGACGCCGAACGTTTCGGCGCTCTCGGTCTCGAATGCGGTGACGATGTGCAGGGACGCTCCCAGCGCGGCCGCCAGGTCCCGCGCAGCCTCAGCGGCCTTCCTTGCAGACTGGCTGCCGTCAACACCTACAACTACTACTCCACTCATGCCTTGCTCCTTTACTCGTATCCGTCACTTGGCGTTCAGGAGCAAGTCTAGAGAACTTGGACGTGCTGCCCCCATGTCATTTTGCGGATGGCGTCGCTTTGAAGTCCGCTGAGCGCGGCGAGTTCGAACTCGTCCATCACGCCAAGCCTGCGGGCTGCGGCCAGGAGGTTCAACCGCCGGGCTTCCAGTGCGGCCCGCGATTCCTCGAGTTCGGCGAGCTCGGACTTCAGGCTTGCGATGACGGCGAGCTGTTGTTCGGCGGGCTGGCCGGAGGGCAGCAGGTCGTCGTATGTCAGGCCGATGGTGCGGATGGTCCAGCGGGAGAGGCCGGCAGCGTCGGCGAGGCGGGTGACCTTCAGGCCGTCCCGGAGCGCCTGCGCAACGTGCTGGTTCAGCCGGGCGGACACGGGGCGGCTGCTGCTCGCGTTGAAGGCCAGCCGCTGCCGGTTCGCCTTCAGCAGCTTCCGGATCTTCTCCGCCTGGAGCGCGGCTTTGTCAGGCTTGGGTGCTCCGCGGTAGCGGTAGTAGCCGACGTCGCCATGATGCATAACCGCCAAGATCACTCCTCGGTTGGGGTACTTCCGGATGGGCCACCTACGAGGCTAGGCAGAGACGGATGCATGGCGGAAATACCAATTGTGAGTGGACCCATAGCGGGAAACTGTGGGTCTGCCAGCCATAAGGGACGCTTATCCGTCCACGCAGTATTGGTCTTATCCAGACCGTCCGGATTTCCCTAGTGTCGAAGGAAACGAGTACCGCTCCCTCCTGACTCCCTAGGAAGAGACCATGCCTGAATTTGTCCCTGCAGCGCGGGTATCCCGCATCAAATCTTCCGCCAGCGTTGCTGCCGCGGCCCGGGTGCGCGAACTGAAAGCGGAAGGGCGCCGCATCCTGGACCTGACCGTCGGCGAGCCGGACTTCGACACCCCCGAACATATCAAGGCCGCCGCCGTGGAGGCCATCAACCGCGGCGAAACCAAGTACACCTCCGTCACCGGCACCCCTGCCCTGCAGAAGGCCATCCTCCAGACCCTGTCGCAGCGGACGGGCCTTCAGTACACCCCGGCCGAGATCACCATCGGCGGCGGCGCGAAACAGGTCATCTTCACCGCGTTTATGGCCTCCCTCGACGCTGGCGACGAAGTGATCGTCCCCGCCCCCTACTGGGTCTCCTACCCGGACATGGTGCTGGCCAATGACGGCACCCCGGTGGTGGTTCCCTGCGGGGAGGATGTTGGCTTCAAGCTCACGCCCGAAGCCCTGGCCGGTGCCCTGACCGGGCGCACCAAGTGGGTCATCCTCAACGCACCGTCCAACCCCACCGGCGCCGTCTACTCCCCGGCCGAACTGCGGGCGCTCGCCGACGTCCTGGCCGGTTTCCCGCACGTTTACGTCCTCACCGACGAAATTTACGACCAGATCTACTTCGGCGAAGGAAAGCTCACCAGCCTGGTGGAGGTGGCCCCCGAACTGAAGGACCGCATCCTCGCCGTCAACGGTGTGTCCAAGGCCTACGCCATGACCGGCTGGCGGCTGGGGTACGCGGCGGGACCGGCGCCGGTGATCGCCGCCATCAACAAGCTGCAGTCGCAGATCTCCTCCTGCCCCTCCTCCGTGAGCCAGGCCGCCGCCGCCGCGGCCCTCACCGACGACCAGGGCTTCGTCCGGGACAGCCTGGAGGTGTACCGCAAGCGGCGGGACGCGGCAGTGGCCGCCCTGAACGCCGTCGACGGTTTGTCATGCACGACGCCGGAAGGCGCCTTCTACGCGTACGTCAACTGTGCGGGGGTTATTGGCAGGACGACGCCGGATGGAACTGTGATCCACGACGACCAGGACTTCACGCTCTACCTGCTCGAGGCCGCTTCCATAGCAGTTATCCAGGGGTCCGCTTACGGACTGGGCCCCTACTTTCGCATCTCCTACGCCACCAGCCTGGACATCATCGAGGAGTCCATCGCTGCCATCGACAAGGCCGTCCAGGCCCTCAACTGACCCAACCCACCGAAGGAAAAACGCCGTGATCCACGTCAAAACCAACATCGACCGCCCCAGCGCCGACGCCGTCAGCCGGCTCGCGAAGTTCTCGTCCGCCACCATCCACGAGGCACAGGGACGCAAGGGCGCGCTGAGCTCCCGCATCAAGCCCATCGACAGGTCCATGTCCTTCTGCGGCCCCGCCACCACCGTCCGCTGTGCGCCGCGGGACAACCTGATGCTGCAGGTGGCCATCCACTACGCGCAGCCCGGCGACGTCGTCCTGGCCGCGGCGGGGGAGTACGAGGAAGCCGGAACTTTTGGTGACGTCCTCGGCAACGCCATGAAAGCCAAGGGCCTGGCCGGCCTCGTGACCGACTCCGGTGTCCGCGACACCCAGGACCTCATTGAGCTCGGACTGCCCGTCTTCTCCGGCAGTGTGTCCATCAAGGGCACCGTCAAGGAAACCATCGGTCCCATCAACCACCCGGTGGTCTTCGGCGACGAAATCATCTACCCGGGCGACGTCCTGCGCGGCGACGCTGACGGTGTGGTGGTGGTCCGCAAGGAGGAGATCGAGGAAGTCATCCGCCTCTCGCAGGAACGCGATGACGCCGAGCGTGAGCTGATCAGCCTGTACAAGGACGGCGGCACCACCATCGACCTGTGCAACCTGACGGACGTGTTGAAGGCCAAGGGACTCCTGGTGGAGCAGGCCTAGGAGCCTGGGAATTCCAACAAGGCAGCAGCAGCGCAGCCGCCGCGGGCATAGTCCTGCGGCGGCTTTGCTGCATCCCGGTGGTTGAGGTTTGCGGTTGAGCCGGTGGTTGAGCGAGGGGCCACGGCCGCCAAATTCCCTGGTCGAGCCTCCGAGGTTAGGGAGCGGCTGGTGAGCGAAACCCGAAACCCGAAACCCGGTGGCTGGGCAGGACTGACCCGGTTGTTGAGCAACCCGAGACCCGGTGGCTGGGCAGGGACTGACCCGGTGGTTGAGCAACCCGAGACCCGGTGGCTGGGCAGG
>NZ_JBDGJZ010000003.1:0-196118 GCF_057656635.1 Arthrobacter sp. Soil_C_49 | reverse complement strand
GACTGACCCGGTGGTTGAGCAACCCGAAACCCGGTGGCTGGGCAGGACTGACCCGGTGGTTGAGCAACCCGAAACCCGGTGGCTGGGCAGGACTGACCCGGTGGTTGAGCAACCCGAAACCCGAAACCCGGCGGCGAGTCAGGCGGGTGGGGAGTGCAGGAACCACTCGAGTGCTTCTTCGCCTGGGGAGAGCCCAAGGTAGATAAAGTCCGGCGGATCCCCAGTCGCGGACTGTAGTTGGGCAGGCCAGTGTGGTGGTTCCCAGTCGTGGTGTTCGGCTTTGTAATGGCGGCCGGTGGGTGAGGTCCAGCCGGGTGGTTCGTGTTGGGTGGCCGCGGTGGACGTCCATCCGGTGGCGTGTTTGAGGCGGTGGTGTTTCGGGCAGAGTTGGGCCAGGTTACTGATCCCAGTGGTGCCGCCGTGTTGCCACGCGGTGAGGTGGTCGGTGTCGTTGTCGAGGGAGGGGTTGTTGCAGCCGGGGAAGGTGCACTTACCGTCCCTGAGCTGCAGTGCTCTTTTCATCGCTTTGGTGAGCCGGTAGCTGGTGCGGCCGATTTCCAGTGGCGCCCCGTCCCGTGGATCAACGAGCACCCGGTAGAACGAAGTGGCGCCGTTGGCGACGAGTTTGCGGGCCACCGAGGCAGGGATCGGACCGTAGCCGTCCAGGTTTGCGGGTTCATCGGTCAGGCCCAACAGCGCGAACACCGGGACGGTGACCAGGACATCCACTTTTGGTGCAGGGACGTTGCCTAAGACCGCACCCGCGTACGTTTCACCCGGCTTGCCGGTAACCCCACTGCTTTGTCCTGTGCTGCTCTGTTCCACGCCGGCCTGTCCCGCGCCGCCTTGGCCCAGGGTGTTTTGTTCCGCACCCGCCTCTCCTGTGCTGGCTTGTCCCGCGATGGCCTCTCCTGTGCTGGTTTCGGGGCCGGGGTGAATTGCGGTTCCGGCGCCGAGCAGGAGGCTGGCGGCGATGTCGGGGCGGAGTTGGGTGATGGTGCGGGGTTCGTTGGGGCCTTGGAGGCCGCGGGCGAGGGCGGTGGTGCGGTTCCAGATGGCTGAGGCCTGGTCCGCCGGCACGTACAGGGAAACCCGGGCCATGCCGTCGCGGTCCGGGATGTATTCCATCCGCCGGTCCGCCACACCCTTGGCGTGGCGTTTTTCGATGGATTCCGGGTGGTGGCGTTCCCGCCAGTTCCTGGCCTTGGCACGGAACCGGTAGGCGGGCAGCTCACCGATCGGGGCGGCCGTGGGCGGCCGGGGCACGTCGGGGTCCAGGAAGTGGGCTTCCAGTGCCGCGGCGCCGGCGGGCTCAAGGCCGGCGGTTTCCTCCGCCATGACCAGGGCATGGGGCCAGGAGATTACTCCGGCCTGCAACGCCGAGAAGGCCAGCGGCAGCTCTTTGGTCACGGTGTGGGAGGCGGCCAGGAACGCACCGGCTGCCCGGGAACCGAGGGTCAGGAGGGCGCCGATTTCCGCGGCGACAGCCGTTTCCAGCGCCTGCACCGGGGCGTCCGGCCCCGCGATGGCCTGGGCAGTGTCCGAATACGTCACCGCAGCCCGGGCCTTCACAGCGGCGAACCCGGCCTCCGCCACCCGCGCCCCCGCAAGGATGTCCAGGCACCCATCTCCCAGCCCGGCCAACGGATCAGCAACGGAGAACGGCTCCGCACCGCACCCCTCCGCCTCCGCGTTGAGCACGGCAAGGGCGGCATTGATGTCCTCAAACGCTTTCACCACCGCCGCTTTCCCCATGCATCAATCATGACAAGGGGGTCTGACATTCCTCGAGGGAGGGGCAGGGATGGGATGACCCGGACGGGCACTATTGTCCAGATACGGAGCAAGCACTGGAGTGGCAAGCACCCGAGTGGGCAAGAACCCGAGGCAGGAAGGGGAGGCCCCGATGCGAAAGGACAGGCTTGGATAGGGGAGAGTCAGCCCTGCGGAAACTGGCCCGACGGAAAAGGCAGGATCCCCCGGAAGAGCCTTCTACCGTGCCGGAAGCGGGTACTCCGGCGGCCCGAACATGGCGTCCTCCAGCAGCCAGACGGTGGAACCGCCCCGGCCTGCGGGCATGAGGCTGCCTTCGAAGACGAAGACGGGGTCCATGGAGCGGTCCTCCGGGCGCCAGAATCCATTTGCCGGGCAGTGAAATCCAGTTTTGGCCATCAGGCCCAAGCCCTTACCGCTAATTCTCCGCAACGTGTCTATCTTTTTCACGGCGTACTCCCATTAATCCTTCAAAGAATGGATCGGCCGTAATTTCCGGCCTTGAACCAATTTTAGGATTACGGGTGGAACTGGCGCTAAGACCAATGATGCGTGACCCAATAAGCAGGTGCTATGAGATCTAGCGGGCGTACTTATTGTTGAGCATTTCCTGAAGCATTTCCTTCAGGACCAGCAGGACCGCGGACGCCGCTTCGGAGAGGGGGTCGTGGTCCGGGGTGCACAGGGCGATTTTGCACTGGAGGGCAGGGTCCACGATCCGCAGGACGTTGAAGTCCTCTTCGTGGAACAGGGCATCCGCTGCTGACTTGGGCATGATGGTGGCACCAAGATCCGCCCGGAGCAGCCTGGCGAGGGACGGAACGGATTCCACCTCGCCCACCAGTCGCAGCTCAAGGCCCTTGCTGGTAAGCCCGGCCTGTACAGCCTGGCGAAGCGTGTGGATCTGTTCGGGCAGGAAGAGTCCGTGGCGGGACACTTCCTCCAGGGAGATCTCGCCGTCCGCGTGCTGGACGTCCTCCCGGTTGGCATTGACCACGAAATGGAGATCCTCCACGATCATGGTGGTGAACAGCACACCGCGGATGGGGCCGGGCTCATAGATGAGCGCCATGTCCAGGCGGCCGTTCTTGATGGCCTCGCTGAGGACGCCGCCATAGATCTCCGTAACGTGAAGGACGATGTCCGGGTACCTGCGTGCCACTTCACTGATGATCCGCGGAGTCAGGCTGGAAGCCATGCTGTAGGGCGCGATGGCGATGGACACGCGGCCGGAAGGAGCAGCCCCGGACTTGGCGACGTCCTGCCGTGCCTGGTCCACGAGGCGCAGGATGGATTGTGCGTGCCGGTACAAGGTGTGCCCTGCGGCAGTTGGCACCACACCCTGCTTGCTGCGGATCAACAAACGCTGCTTCAGGTCTGTCTCCAGGGCCGAGACCTGTTGGCTCAGCGCCGGCTGGGCTACATGCAGCGCCGCGGCAGCCTTGGTGATGCTTCCCGAATCCACGATCTGGACAAAGTACGCAAGCTTTCGCGTATCCATGGCCGCCCTCTCCTTGTGCAGATCGCCGCTGTCCGGACATCCCTGTCGGGAACATCGCTGTCCAGAACATCCGTGTCCGGAAGTCCGTTGCCCAGAACGCTAATTCACTAATCAGTCATTCTACCCCCGGCCAATCATGCACTTTCCTGATGACGTCAGATGCATTTTGCATAATTATCCTGCTAACTCCTCCAGGCCATTTATTTTAACATTCCGGAAATCTGCGGCACTTATCTTGAGGGCAGTCGATAACCGGTATTGCCGGTCCGTAGGTCTTTAAAGGAGGAGGTGCATATGAAGTCCGTATGCCACAGCCCGGCGGTCATAACCACCGCCTATCCCGTGACATGGATTACGTCTTTGTGTGATCAAACTCCCGGTGTCAGACTTTTTTCTACAAGCCCGGCTTCCCGGGCAACGGGATCGGCGCCCCGACGGTCGATCCCCACCACTTCCGCTTCAGGCATCAGGCGCTGCGCCGCAGTACAGCGCTGCGCCAAAACCCCAAAGGAGGGCTCACATGGGACCCACAGTTGATCTTGTGGCAGATCTCGGAGAAGGCTTCGGTGCCTACTCCATGGGTGACGACGCGGCCCTGCTCGAAGTGGTGTCCAGCGCCAACATCGCCTGCGGCTTCCATGCCGGAGACCCGGACATCATGAACGCCACCGTGGCCGAATGCGTGCGCCGCGGCGTCAGCATCGGGGCGCACCCGAGCTTCCCGGACCTTCGGGGCTTTGGCCGCCGCACCATGGATCTCACCGCGGACGAAGTCCGCAACGACGTCCTGTACCAGTTCGGAGCCCTCAGCGCTTTCGCCGCCTACCATGGCGCCGACGTCGTCCATCTTGCACCGCACGGCCGCCTCGGCAACCTGGTAGCCATGCGTCCTGACTATGCAGAAGCCGTGGCTGACGCGGCCGCTCGCCTCAACCCGGACCTCATCGTCCTCGCCCAGGACGGCGAACTCGCCGACGCCGCAACAGCCCGCGAGCTCCCGGTGGGCATCGTGGGCATCGCAGACCGCGCCTATGAAGCGGACGGAACCCTGGTGCCGCGCAGCCGCCCCGGCGCCGTCATCCATGATCCTTCAGCCATCGTTGACCGCACCATCCGCATGGTCTGCGAAGGCGTCATCGAAACCGTCGCCGGAACAGATCTCCCGATCGTTGCCGACACCATCCTGCTGCACGGGGACACCCCGGGCGCTGTCCAGCTGGCCCGCCAGGTCCGCGCTGAACTGGAACGCGCCGGCGTCACCATCGCCCCGCTCGCCCAGGTCCTCGCCGCCAAAGTGAAAGCCGCCTGACATGTCCGCCACTCCAACGCCAGCACAGCCTCCGGTGGAGGTGTTCGAATCCGGTGACGCCGCACTGCGCGTCGTCGCGTCCTCCCCGGACCGGGAGGCCAACTGGGCCACCGTCCACGCCCTCGCCAAGTGGCTGGACGCGGCCGGTGCCGACGGCGTTCACGGCGCAGTGCCCACCTACGACTCCCTGCTCGTGGAATTCGATCCCGGCGTCACCTCCGCACGCCAGGTCCGGGCCTTTGTGCTGCTCGGACTGCGCCAGCTCGAATTCACCGGAGCCCCGGCCCGGACACCCCGGGAATTCCAAGTCCCGGTGGTGTACGGCGGCGAATACGGCCCGGACCTGGAGCGCGTTGCCGAACAGCAGCAGCTTTCCCTCGAGGACATCATCGGGCTGCACACCACCAAGTCCTACGTGATCCGCTGCCTCGGCGCCCCTGCCGGCTCGCCCATGATGGACGGCCCCGATTTCCCCTTCCCCGTCCCTCGCCTGAAGGACCCGCGGCTGTCCGTGCCGGCAGGGGCCGTTTCGGTGGCGGGCCGGCAGGCAGTCATTGCCCCGGCCGCAGCACCTGGCGGCTGGTGCGTCATCGGCCAGACCCCCCTCGCAGTCCTCGATGTCGCCGCAGAACCGCTGGTTCCCTACGTCCCCGGCGACACCCTCCGCTTCCACCAGATCCAACCCGAAGAGTTCGCCAAGTACGCCGGCCGGAAACTGGAGGCAGCACCATGAGCCTGGTCATCCAGCAGCCCGGCAATTCCGTGGTCACGGACCTGGGACGCTTCCGCGGACCCCGGTTCGGGCTGCCGGTGAACGGTGCCCTGGACCAGTTCTCTGCCCGCGCCGCCAACATCCTTGCCGGCAACGCTGACAATGCCCCGCTGCTGGAAGTCACTGCGCTGGACTTCCGCATGCGGGCCACCACGGACCTCCTCGTTGCCGTCACCGGCGCGCCCCTGCACCTCACTGTGGGCGGGCGCGAGTGCCAGCAGTGGGAGCCGGTGTCCGTAAGGGCGGGGGAGACGGTGGCGCTGCGAAGGATCGACGGCGGGCTCCGCGCCTACATCGCCGTCCACGGCTCAGTGGAGGCCCCGGTCCTGCTGGGCAGCTGCGCGCCGGACACCGTCGTCGGCTTCGGACTGCGGCTCACTGAAGGCACGGAAGTGAAGACGTTCCGCAGCGTCCCGCCCATCCGCCAGCCATACTTCGACCTTCCCCTCTTCCGCCTTGGCCTCACCCGCCCGGAGTTCACCAGCACCGCCGTGGTGGAAGTGACGGACGGACCCGACATAGAGGAGTTCGGCGACACCGCGGACCTGCTCTACACCACCGAGTACACCGTCAGCGCCCGGAGCAACCACATCGGGCTGCGGCTGGGCGGGGCACTTCCCGAACGCCAGTCCACGGCCGAGGTGCTGTCCCGCGGCGTCCCGGTGGGTGCCATCGAGGTGCCCTCCCGGGACGAACTCCTGGTGCTGCACCGGGGCCGGGGAGTCACCGCCGGCTACCCCGTCCTGGCAGTGGTCACCAGCCGCTCACTGGACGTCCTTGCCCAGGCCCGCCCTGGCCACAAGATCACCTTCCGCAAAACTTCCGTCCCCGAAGCAACAGCGAAACACCGCGCAGCGCTGCGGGAACTGGAAACACTCCGCTCCACCGTCAGTACCGTCTTCGCCCTCCTGGGCGTCGGCAACCAACCAGGCAACCACTACAGCAACCAACCAGGCTGGCCCCGGCTGGCACCGGCAGCAGGAAGCTAAACACCCTCGCCCCAGCGTCAAACCCTTGTTACCATCCCCTTTAAGTAAGGAAAGCCATGTCCACCTCTACGCATGCGGCCCAGCCGCACCAAGAGCGGCTCAGCAGCAAGCAGACCCGCAAGGTCGTCACGGCCGGCTGCGTCGGCATCTTTGTGGAACTTTATGACAACGGCATCTTCGCCTTCATGGCTGGAACCCTTGCCCTTGTCTTCCTGGCTCCCGGCAACCCGGACAATGCCCTATTGTTCGTCTTCGCCGGCTACGCCGTCTCCTTCTTCGTGCGCCCCCTCGGCGCCGTGGTCTGCGGCTACCTGGGCGACCGGATAGGGCGGCAAAAGCTACTGGTCTTCGTCATCCTGCTGATCAGCGTGGCCACGGCCGGCATCGGCCTGCTGCCCAACTACGCGGCCATCGGCATCGCAGCGCCCATCCTGCTGGTGCTGCTCCGGCTGCTGCAGGGCTTCTCCGTGGGCGGCGAAGCTGCCGGCGCCATGACCTTCCTCGCCGAGCACGCCCCGGAAGGCAAGCGCGGCATCATCACCTCCTACGCCCAGATCGCCTCCTTCGCAGCACTGCTCACCGGCACCCTGGTTGCCTTCTCCATGTCCCCGTGGCTCACCCAGGCAGCGATCGACGGCGGCGGATTCGGTGCCTTCGCCTGGCGCATTCCGTTCCTGGTCGCCATCCCCATGGGTGTCATCGGCTGGTACATCCGCAAGGCCATTGCGGACACCCCCAACTTCCAGAAGCTCAAGGAAGAGGGCGGTCTGTCCAAGAACCCGCTCAAGGAAGCCTTCGCCTCCGCAGAACACCGCCGCGCCATGCTGCTGGCCCTGTTCATCCCGCTGATGAACGGCTCCGGCTACTACGTCCTGTTCTCTTACATGCCCACCTTCCTCAAGGGCAAGCAGCTCAACTTCACCATCGGCGAGGCCCTGCTGGTCACCGCCTGCAGCCTGGTGGTCATCTGCATCGCCATCCCGTTCATCGGCGCACTCTCTGACCGGGTGGGCCGTAAGAAGGTCATCGCCGGTTCCGCGATTGCCATGGCCGTCCTGGGCATCCCGTCCTACGCCCTGATCGCCACCGGCGAGATGGCTTTGGCCATCCTGGGCGCCTGCATCATGGCGGTGGTCTTCGCCGGCCACACCGCAGTGATCCACATCCTGATCGTGGAACTCTTCCCCACCCGCGTCCGCTACTCCGCCTACGGCCTGGGCTACAACATCTCCTCGGCACTCTTCGGCGGCACCGCCCCGCTGCTGATGACCTGGCTGATCTCGTCCACCGGCAACATCTACATGCCCGCCTTCTACGCCGTGATCACCGCACTGGGCACCCTGGCCGCCGTCAGCACAGTGAAGGACCGGGCGCACCTGCCGCTCCGCGACGCCTGACCTACCCCAAGACAACTACCAGTGCAGCCCCGCGCTGCACCCTATAGGAGTTATCCGTGACTTTTTCTGACTACTCAACGGCCCTCGTCACAGGGGCATCCACCGGCATGGGCGCCGCCATCGCCGAACGCCTGGCCAAGCGCGGACTCACCGTGCACGCCGTGGCCCGGAACGAGGACCGCCTGAAGGAACTCGCGGACAAAACCGGGGCAGTGCCCCACGTGGTGGACCTGACGGACACCGCGGCGCTGAGTGCCGCCGTCGGAAGCCTTGAAGTGGACATCCTGGTGAACTGCGCCGGGGTCTCCCGGCCCGGCAACATCCTGGACTCCAGCGAGGGCGACATCGACGAACTCATCGACGTAAACCTCCGCGGCCTGCTGCACCTGACCCGGCTGGTGCTGCCCGGCATGGTGGAACGCGACCGAGGGCACGTCATCAACGTCAGCTCCATCGCCGGCACGTACAACTTCTACGGCCACACGGTTTACCACGCCACCAAGGCCGCGGTGCACCAGATCTCCCGCCAGCTCCGCAACGACACCGTGGGCAAGCGCATCCGCGTCACCGAAATCTGCCCCGGCCGGGTGGAGACGGAGATCTTCGGCCGCAACATGGGCGGCACGCCGGAGGCCATGGAGGAGGCGTGGAAGACCTACTACGAGGGCTACGAATCGCTGACGACCGATGACATCGTCAACGCGATGGATTACGCCATCGAAACACCGCGGCACGTAAATGTTGGCATGCTTGAACTCATGCCCACGTTCCAGGTGCCCGGCGGCCTCACCTTCGACCGGCGCTAGCCCCCCCCCACCTCCGGCGCTTGAACAGTTCCACCAATTGATAGGTTCCCGATGCAAACAGTCCGCACAGTCAGCTTCCCCGACCAGCAGCTCCTCGATGATCTCTCACCCCTGCCCGAGGGCCTGCGGGGAGTGGTCTGGGACCTGAAGGAGGATCCCGACGGCGGGACGCTGGCGGAGATCGACGGCGTCATCCTGCCGTACATCGGCGCCGGCGCCGTGCTCGGGTCCCTGTCCAAGGTGGAGCAGCTGAAGTTCGTCCAGACGCAGTCCACCGGGTACGACGGCGTCATTGAGGCAGCCGGCCCGGCCGGCGTCGCGAATGCCTCCGGAGTCCATGCGGCGGCGACGGCGGAGCTCGCCATCGGCCTGATCCTCGCCAAGCTGCGGGGCATCGACCAGGCCGTCCGGGACCAGCAATACGGGCTGTGGCGGCCGGAGCGGCGGCAGTCGCTTGCGGACCGCAGGGTGCTGCTGGTGGGCGTGGGCGGGATCGGGCACGAGATTGCCCGCCGGCTGGAGCCCTTCGAAGTCACCATTACCCGCGTGGGGAGCTCGGCCCGGACGGATGAGCACGGCCAGGTCCACGCGTCCTCGGAACTGGCCGCGCTCGCCGCCTCGCACGACATCCTGGTATCGGTGCTGCCCCTGAATGAGCACACCCACCAGCTGATCGGGGAAGAGGTCCTGGCTGCCCTGCCGGACGGTGCCCTGGTGGTGAACGTGGGCCGCGGTTCCGTGGTGGACACGGCCGCGCTCACCAAGGAAGTCCTCTCCGGACGGCTGCAGTGCGCCATCGACGTGGTCGATCCGGAGCCGCTGCCGCAGGACCATCCGCTGTGGTCCACCACCAACGCCCTGATCACCCCGCACGTGGGCGGCAACGCCTCGGCGTTCCAGCCGCGGATCCTGAAGCTCCTCCGGAAGCAGCTTGAGGCGCTCGCCTCAGGCCAGGCCCCGGCCAACCTGGTGCAGGCAGGTCCGTTCGCATGAGCTCACTTTTTGACCTGACCGGCCGGGTTGCCCTGGTGACCGGTTCCAGCCGCGGGATCGGCAATGCGCTGGCAAGGGCATTGGCCGACGCCGGTGCAACAGTGGTGCTGAACGGCGTCAATGAGGAGCGGCTCAAGGACGCCGCGGCGGCGATGGCTGCCGACTTCGCGCCCGGGCAGGTGCACAGTGTGGCCCTCGATGTCACGAGCGACGCTGAAGCTGCCCGCGGAGTTGCGTGGGTGGAAGAGCATGTGGGGCCGCTGGAGATCCTGGTGAACAACGCCGGGATCCAGCACCGGGTGCCCATGCTGGACCTGGACGTGAAGGACTGGGAACGGGTGATCTCCACGGATCTAACCAGTGCCTTCCTGGTGGGCCGGGAGGCCGCCCGGTTCATGATCCCGCGCGGGCACGGCAAAATCATCAACATCTGCTCGGTCCAGACGGACCTGGCCAGGCCCACCATCGCCCCCTACATTGCCGCGAAGGGCGGGCTGCGGAACCTCACCCGGGCGATGACCGCCGAGTGGGCAGCGTCCGGGTTGCAGATCAATGGCATCGCGCCGGGCTACATCCACACCGAGATGACGCAGAACCTGGTGGACGATGAACAGTTCAATTCCTGGATCCTGGGCCGCACCCCCGCCAACCGGTGGGGGACCGTGCAGGACCTCGCCGGCCCTGCCGTGTGGCTGGCTTCCAGCGGGTCTGACTTCGTCAACGGCCAGACCATCTTCATCGACGGCGGAATGACGGTGGTGGTCTGATGTCCCTGGATACGGCACTGCCTGTCACCGGCCCGGCTGTGGTGGCCCATGCCGCCAACGATCTGCGGATCGATGAACTGGCCCTCGCCGCTCCGGCCCCGGACGAGGCCGTGATCGAGGTGCACTACGGCGGCATCTGCGGCTCGGACCTGCACTACTGGCTGCACGGCGCCGCCGGCGAATCCATCCTGAAGGCGCCGCTGGTGCTGGGCCACGAGATTTCAGGGACTGTGGTCCGTGCCGCTGCTGACGAAACCGGCCCCGCAGCTGGCACACCGGTGGCGGTCCATCCGGCAACCCCCGGCCCTGGCGCCGCACGCTACCCGGAGGACCGGCCCAACCTTTCGCCTGGCTGCACGTACCTGGGCAGCGCCGCACGGTTCCCGCACAAGGATGGCGCGTTCAGCCGCTACGTGAACCTCCCGACGCGGATGTTGCGGACCATGCCGGACAGCATCGACCTCCGCACCGCCGCCCTGATCGAACCGGCCTCCGTGGCTTGGCATGCGGTGGCGAGGGCCGGGGACGTGACGGGAAAATCCGCGCTCGTCATTGGCAGCGGCCCTATCGGCGCGCTCGCTGTCGCCGTCCTGAAGCGGGCAGGCGCAAGCAACATCACCGCCGTCGACATGCACGAGAGGCCGCTGGAAATCGCCAAAGCCGTGGGAGCGGACCAGGTGATCACCGCGGGGGACGCCGACGCGATCGCCGCCGTGGAGGCCGACGTCGTGATCGAATCCTCCGGCAACCACCATGGCCTGGCGTCCGCCATCCAGGGCGCCACCCGCGGCGGCACCGTGGTGATGGTGGGGCTGCTGCCCACCGGGCCGCAACCGGTGCTGATCTCGCTGGCCATCACCCGGGAGCTCGAGCTGAAGGGCTCGTTCCGGTTCAATAACGAGATCGACGACGTCATCGCCGCCCTCGCCGACGGCTCCCTGCATATCGAGCCCGTCATCACGCACGAATACCCGGTGGAGGACGCGCTGCAAGCCTTCAGTGTGGCCCGGAACTCCGCGGAATCAGAGAAAGTCCTGCTCAGCTTCGGCGCTGGCAGCGGATCACTGGCGCCGTGAACCAGCGCCCGTCAGCGGGATGATTTCAAGGCGCGCATCGGGGCCAAGAACCACCAGCACATGCTGCGCTGTGACCGGTTCCAGGGCAGCCGCCACCCGGCTTATGGTTTCGCCGGCAGCAGGGGAACCAGCCCGCTCGGAAGCCGCACTCGACGACGGATGGGCCGCGCCGCCGTCGTCCGCCCTGACCCAGACGGTGACCCTGGCCCCGCCCGTGGCGTCAGCAATGCCCGTCGCCAGGGTGTCAGCCTCCGGCTGCCCGGTTACAAGCGTGATGTGGTCGATGGTCCGCCGCTTGGCGTGCTCCATGGCAGCGAGGAGCGTGCGGTCGTGCCGCCACTGCGCGAAGTGGTAGCCAGCCACCAGCCCGGCAGCCACCAAGAGGCCAAGCGGAGCCCGAATGCGATCCAGCAGGCTGCCGCCGGAAACGCCTCCCAGCAGGAATTCGAAGATGCGGTAGCCGATCACCAGGAGCGTGATGAGTGCGACGACCGCGCTGACACCGAAGAACGCGATGAGGTAGAGCCGGCGTCCGGGCGGGATGGCGCCCGCGGTTTCCGGCCGGTGCTGCGGCTTCCACGCAAGCCACCACACCGGCCCGCCCACCACGAGCGAACTGATGCCACCGAGGAGCAGGGTGCGGGTGGCGCCGCCTGCCAGGGGTGACACTGCGGCGGCCAGCAGGGCGTTGACGATCACGCCGACGCCGGACGCGGCAGCGGCGAGCGCAACCGCCGACGTGACCAGCTGGCTTGCCCGCCGCGTGTCGCGGGATCGCCGGACGGACGTCACGCGATGGTAGCGCCACACCAGCGTCCCCACCAGCGCGGCGGCCACCGCTGGTGCCAGGGGTTCAAGTAGTCCGTTCAAGGGATCGGACCTGTCGAAGGCCAGCCTCAGGAGGACAAAGAGGACCACCGCGGCACCGGCCAGGGCCGTGATTCCGCCGGCAAAGATCCCGACGACGAGCATCACCACGTCCACGAAGCGGGTCCGGAACCGGCGGCCGCCTTCCCGGACCCAATGCCACCACCAGACCACGATCCCGCCGGCTGCCCAGACCAGGGAGCGCAGCGGCGGGTACCACCATGGTTCGATGGCCGCAGTCAGGGGGAATCCGCGGATGGCGACGTCGAGGAGGCCGGCCAGGGCTGCGATCCCTGCCGCAGCGCCCAAGAACAGTCCGAAAACCGACCCGACCACGGCCCGGACATCCTGCAGGTGGCCGGTGGGCTTGTTCGGGTGTTTCCACATCCACAGGTGCCAGGCCCAGATGGCAGTCCACACGATTCCGTTGGCCAGGGAAGGGGCCCACTGGTTCCCGGTCCGGCCGATGGAGGATGCTGCCAGCCCCAGCAGCGAGGTGGTGGCGATGATGAGCGAGACGGCGTACATGGCCGTGAGGTAGAGGCCCCAGCCTGTTGCCGTGCGCTCCGCCTCGTCGCTGAACCGCCGCCAGACAAGCCACCACAGCAGCAGGGCCAGCGGCCCGCCGATGAGGGTGAACGCCAAAGCCAGGGCCAGCCCTGCGGTATCGGCGCCTGCCAGCACGGACCCGGCGGCGAAGAGTCGTTCAAGCAGCCGGCTGAGTCCGGACGCGGCGATCACCACCAGAGCGAACAGCAGGAGGTACTGGATCAGCCGGCGCAGAGTGGCCTGGGCGGGGCTGGCTGTCACATGGCCGAGGGCGGTCATGGCTTCGCCGGAACCACGGTGCAGGATGTCAACGGGTACGGAGCCTGCTCTATTTTCCAGGTGCCGCGCTCCTTGACCAGGGTAAAGGCGTCCTCCATCTCGTATTCCGAGGGACCGAAGGGGCCGCTGCCCTGGGACGACTGGACAATCGAAACCCGCACCGTGGCCCGGTCTCCACGTTCCGTTGTCGAAATCAGGACAACCCTGGACGGCCTTGGCTCGCCGGAGTAGGTGCCGCGGCATTGGGACCTGGCAGCGGCGGTGAGGAATGCGTCAGCCGCAGCCGTATCGCCGTCGATCACGGCATTGCTGTACCGCTGCACTGTGCCTGCCGGGCTGGCCTCCTCCAGCGGCTCGGGCCCGCCGCGGGAAAACACCACGGCAAGGGCTACCACCACCAGCAGCCCGATCACGCCGACCAGCACAAGAAGGATCCGGTCCGGTTTTCGCGCTGCGTCACTCATGGCGCAAGTATGCAGGTTGCAGGCCTTTTTCGCTTGTGTCTTTTGGCCCGGATTCGCTGGGACGGTGCCGCGCCGGACGGTGGCGCGAGGAGCAGCGCTATCGTGGCTTTCAACGGGAATGGTCACCGGCGGGGCCCGGTCCTTCGACGTTATGCGGGCCGCTTCCTGAGCTCAGGGCGGCCCAGGTGGTGGCGGCAGGGGCGTTCGGCCTCACTGGCCAGGCGTGCACAGCGACCTCGAGGGTGTACACCACTCCCGGCATACGGTCCCCGTTCCTTGACGCGCTCGTTGCGGAGGCCGCGAAGTACAGCCCCGGTGGCCGCATGGACTCGGCCATAGGGGCAATGGTGAGCCGGCAACAGTTCGAGCAGGACCAGGATGCGGTGCGGGCCGCCGTCGAACGCGGTGCCAAACTCCTGCACGGACGGTACGACGGCGACCCGTCAGGCCCGCTGTTCTTCCCCGCCGCCGTGCTCACCGACCTGCCAGCGGATAATCCAACGCGGAGCTTTTCGCCGAGCGGGGGTCCCCGCAGGCCGCTTCTGTCCTGGGGAACCTGGGCCGGGATCACGAGGTGGTGGCCGCCAGTCCTGCGGCATCGGACAGCCCTTAGGAGTTAAAAAGCCCAGCTACCGGGCACTCCCGGTAGCTGGGCTTTTAGTGTGGTCAGACGGATTCGGATGCTTTTGCCGGAACCGGAGCGGCCGGCTCCTTAGGCGCCGTTGCTTCAGTCGCGGCCGGGGGAACCGGCTTCTTCTTGAAGCGGCTGGTGATGCTGGTGCCGCCGCCGGTGCGGTTCTTGTTGAAGATGTCGAACCCTACGGCGAGCAGGAGGACCAGTCCCTTGATGAGCTGCTGGTAGTCGGTGCCAAGGCCCAGGATGGACATGCCGTTGTTCAGCACGCCCATGATGAGGCCACCGATCATGGCGCCGGCCACCGTGCCGATGCCGCCCTGGACGGCGGCGCCACCGATGAAGGCAGCGGCGATCGAGTCGAGTTCGAAGCCTGTGCCGCCGGCCGGTTGGGCCGAGTTGAGCCGGGCGGTGAAGACCAGGCCGGCCAGGGCTGCCAGGACGCCCATGTTGACGAAGAGCCGGAACGTGACGGCTTTGGTCTTGACGCCGGACAGCTCAGCGGCGTGGAGGTTTCCGCCGATGGCGTAGGTGTGGCGGCCGAAGACGCTGTTGTTCATCAGTGCCGTGTAGGCGATCACCAGGACGGCCAGCACAATCAGGACGATCGGCGTACCGCGGTAGCTGGCCAGCAGGAACGTGATGATCAGCATGAGGAGGGCGATGAAGGTGGTCTTGGTGGCGAACCAGGCCATCGGCTCGTTCTCGAGATCGAACTTCCGCCGGATCCGGCGTTCCTTCAGCGCCTGGATGAGCAGCGCGGCGGTGGCACCCACGCCCAGGATGACCGTCAGCCATTCCAGGACCGAGTTGCCGCCGGAGATGTCCGGAAGGAAGCCGCCGCCCAAAGCCCGGAGTTCTGCGGGGAACGGGGTGATCTGCTGGTTCTTCAGGGTGATCAGGGTGAGGCCGCGGAAGATCAGCATGCCTGCCAGCGTGACGATGAAGGCCGGGATCCCCACGTAAGCGATCCAGTAACCCTGCCAGGCGCCGACGAGCGCTCCCACCAGGAGGCAGGCGGGAATGGCGAGCCACCAGGCCCAGCCCCAGTGGACGATCATGACACCGGCAACGGCCCCGATGAACCCGGCGATCGAACCCACCGAGAGATCGATGTGGCCGGCGATGATCACCATCACCATGCCAATGGCGAGGATGAGGATGTAGCTGTTCTGGACCACCAGGTTGGTGACGTTTTGGGGTTCCAGGAGGATGCCGTTGGTCAAAACCTGGAACAGCAGGACGATCAGGATCAGGGCAACGAAGATGCCAACCTGCCGCAGGCGGCTTGTGAGGAAGCCGAGCGATTCTCGTAAGGCGGACATGTCCTATTCCTTCTCTTTGGTCATGTAGTGCATGAGGGTTTCCTGGGATGCTTCGGCGATGGGAACCTCGCCTGTGACGTGGCCGGCCGAGAGGGTGTAGATCCGGTCGCAGATGCCGAGGAGTTCAGGCAGTTCGGAGGAAATGACGATCACCGCTTTTCCCTCGGCCGCCAGCTTGGCAATGATCGTGTAGATCTCGAATTTCGCGCCGACGTCGATGCCCCGCGTGGGTTCATCGAGGATTAGGACGTCCGGGTCCGAGAACATCCATTTGCTCAGCACCACCTTTTGCTGGTTCCCGCCGGACAGTTTGCCGGTGATGGCGGCCACCGACGGCGCCTTGATGTTCATGCTCTTCCGGTAGCCGTTGGCGACGATGGTTTCCTGGTTCTTGTCCACCCAGCCGCCCTTGACCAGCTTCCGCAGGGCCGCCATGGAAATGTTCCGCTTGATGTCCTCGATGAGGTTCAGGCCGTAGAGCTTCCGGTCTTCGGTGGCGTAGGCGATGCCGTTCTCGATCGCATGGGACACGGTGGAGGTGTTGATTTCCTTGCCGTACTTGTAGACCTTCCCGGACATCGCGGTCCCGTAGGTGCGTCCGAAAACGCTCATGGCCAGTTCGGTCCTGCCTGCGCCCATCAGGCCTGCGAGGCCAACCACTTCGCCCTTGCGGACGGACAGGCTCGCGTTGTGCACCACCATCCGGGTGTGGTCCTGGGGATGCCTGACGGACCAGTCCTCGATCCGGAGGACTTCCTCACCGATCTGCGGGTTCCTGTCCGGGTAGAGGCTTTCCAGGTCCCGGCCCACCATCCCGCGGATAATCCGTTCCTGGGTGATCTGGCCTTCATCCAGGCGCAGGGTCTCGATGGTTTTGCCGTCGCGGATGATGGTGACGGCGTCCGCCACCTTGCGGATTTCGTTGAGTTTGTGGCTGATGATGATGCTGGTGATGCCCTGGCCCTTCAGGTGGAGTATCAGGTCCAGCAGGTGTCCGGAGTCCTCATCGTTAAGCGCGGCAGTGGGCTCGTCCAGGATGAGGAGCTTGACTTCCTTCGACAGCGCCTTGGCAATTTCCACCAGCTGCTGCTTGCCCACGCTGATGTGCTGGACCGGAGTTACCGGGTTTTCGTCCAGGCCCACCCGGGCCAGCAGTTTCGCGGCCTCCAGGTTTGTTTTCCGCCAGTCCACCCAGCCGTTCTTTGCCTGCTCGTTCCCGAGATAGATGTTCTCGGCGATCGAAAGGTAGGGGCTCAGGGCGAGTTCCTGGTGGATGATGACGATGCCGCGCTTCTCGCTGTCATTGATGCCGGAGAAGTTGCAGGGCTCGTTTTCGAAGAGGATCTCCCCGTCGAAGGAGTTGTGCGGGTAAACGCCGGACAGCACCTTCATGAGGGTGGACTTTCCCGCGCCGTTCTCACCGCAGATGGCGTGTACCTCGCCCCGGTTGACGTCCAGGGTGACGTCCTGGAGGGCTTTCACGCCCGGAAAGGTTTTGGTGATTCCCCGCATTTGGAGAATGGGTGTGTTCATCGTCAATTCCCACTGACTGGTTGAAAAACTTGACCGGCCTGCGACTGCAGGGGCCCTACGGGGAGGGGCTGCGGCCAGGCCGGGATGGCCTGGCCGCAACCCCCGGAAAATTACTTGACGTCGGCGTCTGTGTAGTAGCCCGAGTCGATCAGTTCCTTCTTGTAGTTGTCCGCCGTGATGATCACGGACTTCAGCAGGTACGCGGGAACTACCTTGACCTTGTTGTTGTAGGTCTTGGTGTCGTTGACCTCCGGCTCCTGGCCCTTCAGGACGGCGTCAACCATCTTTACAGCCTGGGAACCCAGCTGGCGGGTGTCCTTGAAGATGGTGGAGTACTGCTCGCCGGCGATGATGGACTTCACGGAGCCCTTCTCCGCGTCCTGGCCGGTGACAACCGGCAGGTCGCCCTTGCCGTAGCCGCCGGTGCTGGTCAGCGCCGAAATGATGCCGATGGAGAGGCCGTCATAAGGCGAGAGCACGCCGTCGAGCTTGGTGCCGGAGCTGTAGGCGGCGGTCAGGATGTCCTCCATGCGCTTCTGCGCAACGGGTGCCTGCCAGCGCAGGATGGCTGCCTGCTCGAATTTGGTCTGGCCGCTGGGCACCTTGAGGGTGCCGGCATCCATGTACGGCTTCAGGGTGTCCATGGCGCCGGTCCAGAAGAAGTTGGCGTTGTTGTCATCAGGGCTGCCGGCGAAAAGCTCAACGTTGAAGGGGCCCTTGCCGTCCACCTTCTTGCCACTGGCATCCACCAGGCCAAGCCCGGTCAGCAGGGACGTAGCCTGCTGCACGCCCACCGTGTAATTGTCGAACGTGGTGTAGTAGTCAACGTTGGGGGTGCCGTTGATCAGGCGGTCATACGCGATGACCTTGACGTTTTGTTCCTTAGCCTTGGCAAGCACGTCGGTCAGGGTGGTGCCGTCGATGGCGGCAATGATCAGTGCCTTGGCTCCCTTGGTGAGCATGTTTTCGATCTGCGACACCTGGGTGGGGATGTCATCGTTGGCGAACTGCAGGTCGGTCTTGTAGCCCAGTTCCTTCAAGGACTTTTCCACGTTCCCGCCATCGGCGATCCAGCGTTCGGAGGTCTGCGTGGGCATCGAGATGCCAACCAGGGAATCACTGGGATTCGCGGAGGCGCTGGACTCAGTCGCCCCGCCCCGGGAGCCGCAACCTGTGGCACCCACAGTGACTGCGAGGGCGACTGCAACGGCGCCCAGGAGTTTCCTAATTCTCACAACTTTCTCCTTCCGCGGAGGTTGTCCGCGAAGTGGTGCTGAGCCGGTAAGCATCTGCGCTTGCCGGCAGGTAAAGCAATAAACTTGTTAGCGCTAACAGGAAACGGTACGTCAGGGCTTATTGTGAGTCAAGTCACTAGGCTAGCCCCTCCTGCAGGATGAGGGTCAACAGGTGAGCTTGGAAGGCGCCTGGGCACGGAAGGTTTAACAGAAGAGGACGACGGCGGAAACCTCCCGCCGTCGTCCTCTTCTGTTTTTTCTTTAGGCTAGAGTGCGCCCTGGTGCCCCGTGCCTGCGGGGATCGGCTCCAGCCGGGTAACCTCGACCGGTTCTGCCAGCAGCCCCTCCAGTGATGCGTTCAGGCGCTGGACCGGGCCGCCTGCACCATGGGCATCCAGCAGCTCGGCGCTTTCCCACTTTTCGATCATGACGATCTGGCCGTTGGGCGCTTCGTGGATGGCGTAGAGGAGGCAGCCCTCCTCTTTGTGGACCTCCGCGATAGCCGGAGTGAGTGCGCTGACCACCTGGTCAAAGGCGCCTTCCCGGGGAGTGAAGATGGCGGTGACTACAACGGGCATTTTTCTGCTTTCCTTTTTGGGTTTCGAAATCGGGACTGCCGGGGTCAGCCTAGCGGCGGCAGCACGGGGGCGATGGCCGCTTCCCGGTGTGCCGCGAGGTTGAGTCCCGTTTCGGTGTCGAAGTAGCTGGCCAGCCGGTCCTGGAACTGGACCGAGCAGGGGTCGCCGGCCATCAGCCGGGTCTGGCCTGGTTGGCGGACCCAGATGAGTTCATCGCGGTTCAGTTCCCAGAGATCCAGGTTCAAGGCGGGGTCGGGCTGGATGCCGATGAGCGTGTCGGCACCGAGGTCTTCCACACGGCGTACCGTTCCCGGCAGGCCGCCCTGGCCCGCACCGGCGGAAACGCTGAGATGTTCCGGCCGGATCCCCACGGTCACCGTTCCATTTCCGAGCGGGTAGCCCTCGGGCGGCGTGAGCCGGACGCCGCCCATGCTGGCGCCGCCGTCGCTCACCTCTGCGCTCATGAGGTTCATCGGCGGGCTGCCGATGAACCTGGCCACGTAGGTGTTCGCGGGGCGGGTGTAGATCTCCTGCGGGGTTGCGTGCTGCTGCACGATGCCGTTGTGGAGGATGACGATCTGGGTGGCCATGGTCATGGCCTCCACCTGGTCGTGGGTGACGTAGACGAACGTCTTGCCGGTGAGGCGGTGCAGCCGGACAATTTCGCCGCGGAGCTCGGCGCGCAGCTTCGCGTCGAGGTTGGACAGCGGCTCATCCAGCAGGAAGAGGGAGGGGTTCCGGATCAACGCCCGGGCCAGTGCCACACGCTGGCGCTGGCCGCCGGAGAGGCCGCCGGGCTTGCGCTTGCCGTACTGGTCCAGATCCAGCATGGCCGAGACGCTGGCGACCTTCTCCGAAACATCCTTGCCTGCGCCGAAGACACGGCGGGCCACTGAGCTGACGCCGGGAATGTGGTGCCACGGCTTGAACTTGTCCAGGGCCAGCGGGAAGGCGATGTTGTCCCGGACGGAGAGATGCGGGTACAGGGCATAGGACTGGAAAACGAAGGCAACATCGCGCTCGCGGGGGCTCTGGCGGTTGACCCGGAGGTTGTCGAAGGCAACGTCGCCGGAGGTTGCATCGGTGAGGCCGGCAATGATCCGCAGCAGTGTTGACTTGCCCGAGCCCGAGGCCCCCAGCAGCACCAGGAACTCGCCGTTGTCCACCTCTGCGCTGAAATCGTGGATGACCCGGGTGTCCCCGAAACGCTTGCTGATGTTGCGTAGTGAAAGCTTTGTCATGATCAACCTTTGACTGAGCCGGCCGTGAGGCCTGAGACGATGCGCCGCTGGACGAGGAGGAAGAAGATCAGTGCCGGCAGGGTGAACAGCAAAGCTGCCGCCATCACTGAGTTCAAAGACGTGAGGTACTGGCCGATGAAGGATGCGAGTCCCACCGATGCCGGCCAGAGGTCCCGCTCGGCGATGAAGGTCTTGGCCAGGAGGAACTCGTTCCAGCCATCAAAGAAGTTGATGACGGCGGCGGCCGCGATGCTGGGCAGGATCAGCGGGATCAGGACCAGCGAGAGGGTGGTCACCCGCGGGCAGCCGTCCACCGAGGCCGCCTCTTCGATCTCGTAGGGGATGGCGTCAATGGCGCCCTTGATGATCCACACGCTCACCGGCATGGTGAACGCGACGTTGGCGAGGATCAGGCCGCCCATGCCGTTGAGCAGGCCCATGGAGGCGAACAGGGCGTAGATCGGAACCACCAGGAGTGCCTCGGGCAGCATCTGGGTGGCAAAGAGGAGGAAGCCGGCGGCACCCTTGCCGTGGAACTTGAAGCGTGAGAGGGCATAGCCTGCGAGGACCGCGAAGACCAGCGAGAGCAGCGTGGTGCCGCCGGCGATGACCACCGAGTTGGTGAGCCACTTGAAGATGGGGACGCTGCCGATCACATCACTGAGATTGGCGAGACGTTCCCAGTGCGGCCACCAGCCCTGGGCCTGGCCGTAGAGTTCGGAGTCCTCGCTGAGGGCCGTGTTCAGCATCCAGTACAGCGGGAAGCCGGAGAAGAGGACAAGCGCTGCCAGCATGAGGTAGCGGAAGGGCTTGCTGAACTGCCGCTGGCCGGGTGCCTTCAGCCTGAACTTGTGGGGCGCCTGCTGCAGCGGGTGCTGTGCTTGGTCGGTGCTCATGGTCTAGGCCTCCTTCGCGGCGTTGCGCCGCTCGATGATGAAGTACACAACGGTGACCAGCAATGAGAGCACCAGGCCCAGGGCGCCGATGGCGGCGGCCCTGCCGAGCTCCTGGTTGCTGAACGCCTGGCGGTACACGTTGACCACCAGTGTGTTGGTGCTGTCCACCGGTCCGCCGCCGGTCAGGAGGTAGATGATTTCAAAGCGGCGGATGGACCAGATGGTCATGAGCAGGGTAACCACCCTGACGGTTGGCGCGATGTGCGGCCAGGTGACGGCCTTGAAGGTTTCCAGGGCGCCGGCACCGTCCATCCGCGTGGCTTCGTAGAGTTCGGCGGGGATGGACTGGAGGGATGCGAGGACCACCAGCATGACCAGCGGCATGACCTTCCAGACGGAGGTCAGCACCACGGCGGCCATGCCGTACTTTGGATCGACCAGCCAGCCCTGCTGCCCGACGCCGAAGACGCCCACCACCTCGTTGAGGACGCCGTCAGAGCGGTTGAAGATCCAGCTGAAGATGAGGGCCGTGGCCACGGTGGGAACTGCCCACGGGAAGGTGATGATGGCCCGGACCAGCGTCCGGCCCTTGAACGCCCGGTTCAGGAGCAGGGCGGACCCGGCGCCGATGGCGACGGCGAAAATGACCGTTGCGGCCGTGTACAGGAGGGTGGCGCCCAGGGAGTTGTAAAACTGGCTGCTGCCCAGGAGCCGCGAGTAGTTGTCGAAGCCGACGTTCGTGCCGCCGTCGGGCTTGACCAGCGGGGTCTTGGTGAAGCTGAGCTGAACGCCTTGTACCACCGGGATGATCATAAAGATGACCAGGTAGATCACGGCGGGGCCGACGTAGATGTAAGGGGAGATCCGCTGCCACATGTGGTGCCGGGAGGGAGCGTCCTGTAGTTGATCCTGCGCCACGGCCGGCGGGGAGATGGAAGTTCGGAGCGACATTGCCCTGATCCTTTGCTTGGTCCGCTCAGCCGAGCAGCTGAGTTACTTGGGTCTGCGCTGTTGAGAGCGCGGTTGCAGCGTCGCCGCCGTCCACGAGGTAGCGTTCCACCTGCGTCATGACTTCGCGCATGATGGCCTTGGTCTGCGGTTCAAAGCCCTTGATGAGGGGGCTCCTCGATTCCGCGGCGAGGTCGATGAACGCCTTAGCCCACGGGTTTGCGGCTGCGTAGTCAGGGGCAAGCGGTATATCCGTGGCAAGCGTGGACGGACCCATCGCCGTCCGCAGTGCTGCCTGGCCCTCGTCCGAACCCACCCAGCCGACGAAGTCGACGGCCAGGTTCTTGTTCTTCCCGTACCCGTTGACCGCCAGCACGATTTCCTGGTGCGCGGACGGCCGGGGGAGGGGGATGCGTTCCGCGAATCCAATGTCCGCGGACGTGAGGGCCTTTGAGGAGCGCAGGATGCCCGCCACCGTGGAGGAGACGTCGATCATCATGCCCAGCCGGCCTTCGCGGAACTTGGTGCGCATGGTGGATGCGTCGTCACCGATGGGCATGGCACCTGAGCGGTAGATCTTGCCGAAGGCTTCAACGCCGGCAATGTTTTCGGCTGAGTCGATGGTTGGACGGGAACCGTCCGACCATGATCCTCCGTGCCCGTAAGTCCAGACGTCAAAGTCCATGAACCACGAATCGAACTCCGTCATTTGGTGGCGGACGCCGAAACCGTCCAGCCCGGTAGCCGAGCGGATCTTCGCGGAAGCCTCAATGATCTCATCAACGTTGGACGGCGGCGTCACCCCTGCCTGGTCCAGGACTTTGCGGTTCCAGAAGAAGTTCCAGTTGAGCCGTTCCCACGTGATTCCGTACTGCACACCGTTGACCAGGCCGGACTTGTTGGTGTGGTTGAAGGCGTTGCCCTTGTGGGAATCCATGACGGACGTCAGGGGTGCCAGGATGCCGGCATCGGCCAGGGGATAGAAGTTGACGTCCTGGACCACGAAGACGTCCGTGCCGCCCTTGCCGCCAAGTTCGGTGTTGAGTTTGTCGGCAAAGGACAGGAACGGGGTGGTGCTCTGTGCGAGGACCGCGGAAGGATTGGCAGTCTTGTAGGCCTGGATGGCCTGCCACATCGCCTCGCCGCGGCCCGGCTCCAGCCACTGCCAGCTGCCGAACTTCAGGGTTCCCCCGGCCGACGCGGCCCGGTTGGGGTCGATCGCGGGGGTGGCCCCGCAGCCGGCCAGGAACAGGCCGGCTGCGGTGGCTCCCGCGGCCCCCAGGAATGAGCGGCGGTCGATCATGGTGCCGGGACCGCCTCAAGTACCAGGGCTTCGGTCTCGCGCCGCAGCTTCAGCGCCACGTCCAGCGAGGTATCGATTTCGACGTCGTCCCAGCCCACGATGCCGCCCTCGGGTACGTCGTTGACCAGTTTGACGTGGTGGGCCATGGCGACGGGCAGCGCACGGTCCCGGACTGACTTCTCTGCCGAGATCAGCTTGCCCCACACGGTGAAGCCGCCTTCGCCGTCGAGGATTTCCCCGGCCCGCAGGTCTTTCTTGGCACAGGCTACGACGTCCGCGTGGAAGCCTTCGGGTGCACCGGTGGCGACGCCGCGCAGGACGGCGTTGGCAATCGATACGTTCAGCTCAAGCCCCACGTAGTGGTACGGGCGGTAAAGGGCCGCGTATTGTCCGGTGGGGTCCGGGTGCCAGGGGTATTCCTGGAAGCAGCCGGAGACGTACTGGTTGGTTGCCTTCACAACAACGAAGACTCCCTCCTGGGTGTTGTGGGGGATCCAGTCTCCCTCACGGGTGACGCTGGACATGACGTCCACACTTCCATTGTTCGCCAAAACGCCGCCGTCCGCTGCCGGGCGGCAGATGGTTGCGATTTCCTCGACGTCGCCGGGTGTAAAGGTCAGGCCCTCGTCGGAGGGGCGGAGGCCGGCCGCGTTTGCAACAGCTGCCATCTCGATGGCGGCCTTGGTGCCGTCACGGAACGAGGTGTGCATATAGGGGTTGAGCTGGCCGGAGTCCGTCAGTTCCTTCGAGAACTCCCAGTTCTCCCAGACGTTGTCCGGGTTCATCTGGTGGTAATGGGAAAGGTACTTGGCGCCCTTGCCAGCACAAACAACGTCGAAGCCGGACGTCCTTGCCCAGTCCACCAGTTCCCAGATCAGTGCCGGCTGGTCGCCGTACGCCAGGGAGTACACCACGCCTGCTTCCTTGGCGCGCTTTGCCAGTGCCGGTCCGGCAAGGGCGTCTGCCTCCACCGTCACCATGATGATGTGCTTGCCGGTCTCGATGGCGCGGAGGGCGTGATTAATGCCCACAATCGGGTTGCCGGTCGCTTCGACGATGACGTCCAGGTCCGCCTCGAAAAGGGCCGCAGCATCGGTGACCACCGTGGTGGCCCTCGAGGCGAGGGCAGCGGGGATGTCTTCCACAAATGCTTCCTCAGGCCAGTCAACCAGCTTGAGGGCTCCCTTGGCGCGCTCTCCGTTGATGTCAGCGATGGCCACAACGTGAATGCCCGGGATGTTCCGTGCCTGTGCCAGGTACATGGTGCCGTACCGGCCCGCGCCGATCAGGCCAACGCGGATGGGAGCGCCTTCGGCCTCGCGCTGGGTCAGGAGTTTGTGGAGATTCATGGCTACCTTTCATGGGAACGGCGCTGCCCGGTATGGGTGCGGACCGACGGCGTGGACATGCACGCCGAGTACTGGGAGGTCCCACCGGACAATCCCGGGCAATGCTCTCAGCTTCGAAAGCATCGCCGGCGGCGATTAGTAAACGCAGTGGAACCGGTTACACTTTTATGTCATGAGGTGTTGCCGAAGGTCAATACCCTAGGCTGAAAAAGTTCCGGGATGACTCCGGAAAGCCCGGAGCAGGACGAGGAGTGAGTGTGCAGAAGCAACCGACGATCCGCGACGTCGCCCAGGCGGCAGGCGTATCCGTCGCGGTGGTTTCCCGGGTCCTGAATCCGGGCTCAGGACCCGTTGCGGCCGCAACCAGGGGACGCGTCAACGACGTGATGCAGACCCTGGGCTATCACCCGCGCACGGCCGCCCGGGAACTGAAGCACGGGCCGCCCACCACGCTTGGCCTCCTGCTCGCGGATGTCTCGAATCCTTTCTTTGCCCGGCTTGCCGACCGTGTGGTGCAGGAAGCCCACGCCCGCGGGATCCAGGTGCTGCTGATGACAACCCAGGAAGACGACCACCTGGAGTCCGAGCGGCTTGCCACCCTGATGGAGCGCCGGGTCAGCGGGATTATTGCCACGCCCACGGGCAACAACCTGGACATCTGGAGGAAGCTGCAGGAAGTCGGCACCGACGTGGTCTTCGTGGACAGGTCCATCCCTGCCATGCCCGAGGTGGACGTGGTGAGCATCAACAACACCGAGTCAGCCCGTGCAGCCACGGCACTGATGGCCGCTTACGGGCACCGGCGGATCGCCATCATTTCAGGCCCGGCATCCTCCACTACCGGCCGGGAAAGGATTGCCGGCTACCGTGAAGCCCTGGACGCTGCGGGGCTTGATTACGATGACCAACTTGTACGTTCCGCCGCCTTCCGAGGTCCTGCCGGCGGCGACGCCGCGACCGCCCTGCTCAACCTCGCGGAGCCGCCAACGGCGCTTGTTGTGGCCAATACCGCGCAGGTGACCACCGTGCTCCGGCGCCTTTCCCATGCGGGAATCTCGATTCCGGACGAACTCTCGCTGATTGTGTTCGAGGATTCCCCCTGGACGGAACTGGTGACGCCGCCGTTGACGATTGTCCGGCAGCCCGTCGATCTGCTCGCCCGGCACTCCGTCCAACTGGCGCTCTCCAATGCAAACGCGGGCGGCCCCGGCAAGCAGACAGTAATCCGCGTCGAAGCCGAGCTGGTGGAGCGGTCCAGTGTTGCCAGGCCAAGGGCCTAGGATCGTCGGCCGGACCCCGGGCCAGCAGTTCCTCGTCAGCCGCTTTTCCCGCCACCCCAGTTGTGATACAAAAGTGTACCGGTTCCACTCCTTCCCTTCTTCTCCCGGGCGCCCTTGCAGACGCCTTCTGTAAAGGAAACGACAAATGACGGACTCCAGCCGCCCTTCCATCGCCCTGATGGGCCTGGGCCCGATGGGCGCACCCATGGCCCACCGGCTCGCCGCCGCCCACGGCGGCCTTGTTGTGTGGAACCGGACCTTCGCGAAGACCGGACCCCTCGTTGCTGCAGGTGCGCGTGCCGCTACCTCACCGGCCGATGCCGCCTCGGACATTGTCCTGACGGTCCTGCCCGACCTGGCCCAGGTGGAGTCCCTTTTGCCAGGGCCGGACGGACTGCTGGCAGGGTGGGCAGCCAAGGGTATCGCGCACCCCATCCTCGTGGTCCATGGAACGGTGTCGCCGGTGGCTGTCGCGGCATTGGCCGTGCGCCTTGTCGAAGAGCATGGCGTCAGGGTCCTGGACGCGCCCGTCAGCGGCGGCACCATCGGCGCTGACCAGGGAACGCTGAGCATTATGGTCGGCGGGGACGACGCATCGGTTCGGGCTGTCGAGCCATGGCTGAACGCCATGGGCAGCACCGTACGCCATATGGGTCCCAGTGGATCAGGCGCGCTGGCGAAGGCGTGCAACCAGGTCATTGTCGCCGCTACCGTTACCGCGGTTTCCGAGGCGATGCTCCTGGCCAGAAGCGGCGGACTGGACCTGGCCGTCCTGCTGGAGCTGCTCCGGGGCGGGCTTGCCGATTCCGAGGTCCTGCGGCAAAAAGGCGAGCGCTGGATCACCGGCGATTTCACTGGCGGCGGCAGCGGGCAGAACCAGCTCAAGGACCTGGGTTTTATCCTTGAAGCGGCCTCCACGGAAGGTGTGGACCTGCCGCTCAGCACCACCGTGGCAGGACTCTTCGACCGGATGGTCAGCCGCGGCGACGGCCCCCTGGACCATACGGGGATCGTCCGGACGCTCGAACAGGGAACTGCGGCCCCCTCAGCCCGCAGCTAGCCGCATCCGAAGCGATTCAAGAAGCAGCTCAAGGCCGGTCTCGAAGGCCTTGTCGCTGCGTGCCCGGCCATGCCCGGAGGCTTTGACCAGCCGGGACAGGGTGGCCGCGGATTCGGTGGGTGCCCACACGTCGTCCGGCGCAGCAAGGTCCAGTCCGGCGCCGAGCGAGAAGGAATCGATCACGGAGATGATGGTCAGCACGTCCCCGTCCGGAAAGCCGCCGGCGACCAGTGCCGAGGCCATGCGCTCGTAGGCGCTGATCACGCCGGGATCGGTGATGGTCTTGCCAACGATAAGCGGCACCACGAACGGATGGGCCGCGTACATTTCCCGCTGCCCGCGCACAATGAGTGCAACCACCTCATCCCAGCTGACATCCTCAGGCACCTCCGGGATCGACTGCGCGCCAAGCCGCGCCCGCATCAGTTCGATGATCTCGTCCCGGCCCGAAATGTGGTTGTAAAGGGATGACGCCGTAACGCCCAGGCGGCGGGCGAGGGCATTTACGCCGAAGCCGGCCCCTTCATCCACCAGTTCGATGGCGGCATCCGCGATGCGGTCCACCGAGAGGATCGGTGTCCTGGGCCGTGGCATGGGGCTCCCTTCGTCAGATGCCAGTCTATGGACTCTTCCCTTTGACGCAGGTCACATGCATAATAAAACGAACGCCATTCGTTTTAGCGGGAACTGCCGGACCGGCAGCAGGCACGCCGGATGCAAGGAAGCATCCGGCGCAATCCCAAAGCCCGCGCCTTCACCTGTTCAAAGGACAACCAATGACCCAGCCAGAACCCCAGCGGCTTCCGCTGACCACCAAACGCGCGGTCTCCACCTTCGGCATCGGCGTAGTGGGCTTCATGAGCGCCAACCTGGTCCCGTTCATGATCCTCGCCATCCAGGATTCACTCGAGGTGGGAGCCACGGAGGCGGGAACGCTGATGACGGCCTGCCTCCTGGCCACCGCCCTCGCGTGCCTCGCCGTGACCCGCTTTACCGAAGGCCGCCGACGCTACCTCGTGGCCCGGCTGGGGCTGCTCATGACGGCGGCCGGTTTCGGACTCGCCGCCCTTGACCTGGCACCGGCCGCGGTGATCACCGGAATCATCGCCGGCGGCATCGGGGCCGGCGGCGCCGTGGCCTCCGGCGGGGCCGCATTGGCCGCACTGCGCAATCCGAACCGCGCCTCCGGCATCAGCGGACTCGCCAACCGCGCCATCGTCACCGTTGTCCTGGCCATCATTCCGGCCGTGGGCATCGGCATGGGGAGCGCTTTCGGTTTTGTCGCGGGCCTGGCCCTTGCGCTGCTGTTCACTGCCGGGTGGCTGCCCATGGCGGAGGGACCGGCGATCCATGAGGGTGTGCCGGACGCGTCATCAACGGACAGCACGACGGCGGCCGTCACCGCCGCGGGCGATGTCAGCACCAGGACTATCACCTTCGCCGGCTTCGCCTTGCTGTCGGTCTTCGCCCTCTGGGCGATCGGCGAGGACTCCCTGTGGGCGATGTCCGGAGCCATCGGCGTGGCCCAGGCGGGGATGACGGAGGAACAGCTGGGGCTGGTGCTGAGCGCGTCCACCGGCGGCGGCCTGCTCGCTGCCATCGCACTGATATTCCTCGGAACCAGGCTGGGCCGGGCCCTCCCGCTGGGCATCCTGCTGGCGCTCGGCGCCGCGTTGAAACTGACGGCCTGCCTGACTACCGACTCCACCACCTACCTCGTCACCATGATCGCCTGGAACACCGTGTACGCGATCGCCTTTATGTACTTCATCGCCACCGCCGCAGCCCTGGACGCCAGCGGCCGCTGGTCCGGCCCCGTGCTGGGCGTGTACCTGGTGGGATCCAGCTTCTCGCCCATGTTCGGAGCCTGGATCGGGGAGGCGTTCGGCTTCCCCGCGCTGGGCTGGGTCCTGGCCGGCTTCAGCCTGGTGCTCCTGGTTCCGGCAGTCCTGATCGCCCGGCTTTCCTCCCGGGTAGAGGCAGTGAACGCCGCCAAAACCTCCAACTCACCCGATATCGCCACCATCCGAACTGCAGGAGTATAAAAGCCATGACCGAGCTGTACTGCAATGCCCGCGTCTTCACCGCCGACGGGTCGGCACCCTGGGCTGAAGCGTTTGTTGTTGACGCCGGCAGGCTCACCCACGTGGGCACCAACGCCTCCGCCGACGCGGCAGTCGGGTCCGCCGCGGAGGTCATCGACCTTGGCGGCCGGCTGGTGCTGCCGGGATTCATCGACGCCCACACCCACGTGATGATGCTCGGGGAGGCGCTCGGGAAAGTAGCACTAACCGACGCCAGGTCCCTGTCCGACATCCAGGAACGCCTGAGCTCCGCCCGCGCCGCGGACCCTGGTGCGCAGCGGATCCTGGGCAGGGGCTGGCTGTTCGACTCCCTGCCCGGAGCCCCCACCGCAGCCATGATCGACGAGGCGGTGTCAGATGTACCCGTCTACCTCGACGCCAATGACTACCACTCCTGCTGGGTGAACCGGGCCGCCTTGAAAGAGTTGGGCATCAACCGCGATACCCCGGATCCGCTCGGCGGCCGCATCGGCCGTGACGGCCAGGGCGAGCCGGACGGAATGCTGTACGAGACTGCCGCGCAGCAGTTTGTATGGCCGTTCCTGGGGGAGGTGACGTCGGACGCTGACCGGGATGCCGCCGTCGAACGTTCCCTCGAGGCGTACCTCTCCGCCGGAGTGACCGGTGCGGTGGACATGGCGTTGGGCGAACTGGACCTGGCCGCCTTCCGGCGGGCCGCGGAACGGCGCGGCGGCAGGCTGCCGCTGCGCATCGTGGCGCACTGGTTCATCCACAACACCGGCGATGAGGCCGAAAACCTGGCCCAGGTGGAACGCGCAGTGCTCCTGTCGCGGGAAATCAACACGGAGTGGCTGCGGGTGGCCGGCATCAAGCTGGCGCTCGACGGCGTGATCGATGCCTGCACCGCTGCCATGAACCAGCCCTACGCGGACGGCTCCCAGGCAGGGCCCATCTGGGCGCCGGAGCAGCTCACTCCCGTGGTGGCAGCAGCCGATGCTGCCGGACTGCAGGTAGCCCTGCACGCCATCGGGGACCACGCCAGCGATATTGCGCTGGACGCCCTGGAACACGCGGCGGCGGTGAACGGACCGCGCCACCGCCGGCACCGGATCGAGCACCTCGAATACACCTCGCCGGAAACGCCGGCACGGATGGCCAGGCTCGGCGTGACCGCCTCCATGCAGCCCGTCCACGCTGACCCTGCCATCTACGGCAACTGGGTGGCGATGCTCGGCGACGACCGGCCGGACCGCAGCTTCGCGTGGCCCGAATATGTGGCAGCAGGAGCCCTCCTGGCGTTCTCCACCGACGCTCCCACGGCGCCCTATGATGCCCTGCAGAACATGTTTGTGGCCGCCACCCGGAAGTCGGCGCTGGATCCGTCGTATCCGCCGAACAACCCGCACTTCGCCCGGCCCCTGGCCGAGGCGATCGGGCACGCCACGCGCGACGCCGCCGCCTCCGTGATGGAGGAGGACCGGAGGGGCCGGCTGGTGGCCGGGCTCGCCGCGGACTTCGCGGTGCTGGACGCTGATCCGTTCGTGCACGGGGAGGAATCGCTGCTGGATGCACGCGTCCTGCGCACCGTGGTGGGGGGCCGCACGGAGTACCTCGCCTGACACCTGTATCCACTGTTTCACACCGGGCACGCCGGAAAGCTGCCGGGACGCCGGAACGCTTCAGCGTCCGGGCAGCGTTCCGGCGAATCCGGCGCTGGAAGGGCAGTGGACGACGGCGGGAGGTCCCGCCGTCGTCCGCCTCCAGGGGGAGTCCGGTAGCCTGTTGAAATGGTGCGAGGAATGGCTGAGTACGGGGCAGAAGGCATCCTGCTCGCCGGCGCGGGACGGGCCCTGCTCCTGCAGCTTGCGGATCCGGCCGTGGGCCGCGGTGTTGACGAGCACAGCACGTTCGTGGGCCGCCCGGTCAACAGGCTCAAAGGCACCCTCACGTACGTCTACGCCATTGTGTACGGCACGGATGAACAGGTGAACGAGGTCCGCCGCAGGGTCAACCGCGCCCACGTCCCGGTCCGCAGGGACCATGACGGAACCTCCGCGGGCTACAACGCCTACGATCCCGAACTGCAGCTCTGGGTGGTCGCCACGCTGTATGACACCGCGGTGACCATCATCGAGAAGATCTACGGCCCGCTCGACGACGACGTGGCCGATGCCATGTACCAGGACTACGCGAGGATCGGCACAGCCCTGCAGCTTCCGCCCCACATGTGGCCGGAGGACCGGGCGGCGTTCAGCCGCTACTGGAACGGGCGCATCGCCACACTCCGCGCGGAGGAAGGCGGGGTGCGCGTGGGCCGCGGGCTGCTGTACCCGACGCACACGGCGATGTGGTACCGCGCCATCATGCCCTCCGCCAGGTTCCTCACCGCCGGGCTCCTGCCCGACCAGCTCCGCCAGGACTTCGGCCTTCCATGGAACGAGCGCCGCGAGCGCCGCTTCAACCGCACCATGGGGGTCCTGGCCGTGGTGTACCCGAAACTGCCCCGCAGCCTCCGGCACTGGTTCAAGGACTACTGCCTGAACAGCCTGGACGCCGACATCAGGGCAAAGAACCAGTCCGGCAAGCGTCAGGGAGTCCGTGCATAGTTCCACCCCGGTAGAGCAGCGGATCGACGAGCGGGCCCGCCGCTTCCTGGCGCAAGGCACGGCCGGCGGTGCCAGGGCAAAGCTCACCGAATTCGTGGTCTTCGGCCTCAAGCAGGGCTGGGCCTGCATCTTCGGAGCAGCCCTCCTGGCAGTGCTGATGGCAGCGCGGCTCTGGTATCCGGACGGCGCCGGACTGGCCAGGAATGATTTCCTGACACTGGCGGCCGTGGCCATCCAGGTCCTCATGGTGGTGTTCAAGCTGGAGACCCTCCGGGAACTGCGCGTCATTATCCTGTTCCACCTGGTGGGCACCGTGATGGAACTGTTCAAGACCGACGTCGGCTCCTGGTCCTACGAGGCGGAAGGCATCCTCCGGATCGGCGCGGTCCCGCTCTTCAGCGGGTTTATGTACGCCGCGGTGGGCTCGTACATGGTCCGCGTCTACCGGCTCTTCGACCTTCGCTTCGCCAAGTACCCGCGGCGCTGGATCACGGCAATTGCTGCCGCGGCCATCTACGCCAATTTCTTTACCCACCACTACATCTGGGACCTGCGCTGGGTGCTGCTCGCCGCCGTCGTGATCATTTACGGCCGGTGCGTGATGCACTTCCGCGTGTTCCGGAAGCACCACCGGATGCCGTTGGTGATCGCCTTCTTGTTGGTGGCGCTGTTCATCTGGATCGCCGAGAACATCGCCACCTGGTCCGGTGCCTGGCTGTACCCGAGCCAGGTGGACGGCTGGCATCCGGTTTCGCTGGACAAGCTGGTGTCCTGGTTCCTGCTGATGATCATCTCAGTGGTGCTGGTGGCCTGGGTGTACAAACCCCGGCCGCCGGACAGCGGGGCTGGCCGGGAAGAGCCCGCCGAGCGGCAAGGTAAGCTCGCTTACTAATCCTGATTGCCGTAGGAGAGGACCTCGGGAAATGGTTGCAGGCAAGAATCCGGCCGAGACAGGCGTCGCCGGTGAAATCCAGCAGGACCGCTTTGTCGGAGGGCAGGACCTCACCAGGTGGGATACCAGGCCGGGCCGGTTCCTGGCTTCAGTTGTCAGGCGAATCAGCAGCCTCCTCGGCTCCCATGCCGTGCTGGTCCTCACGCTCGCCGTCGGTGCCGTGCTGGCGGTTTCGCTGGCGTCGGTTTTCGCCCAGGTGTACGAGTCTGTGGTCGAGGCAGACGGCGTGGCAGGGCTGGACCACCCGGTCCTGGACGGTGCCAAAACACTCCGGTCCCCAACGCTGAACCTCCTGATCACGGCTTACACGGACGTGGGCGGAACCATTGGAATGCCCGTACTGGCCCTGGCCGTGATGGTCCTCCTCGCCTGGCGCCGAAAGTCCTGGACGCCGGTCATTCTGATGCTCGTTGCCGGGCTCGGTTCGCTGTTGATGACCATTGCCGGCAAGGAACTCGTGGGCAGGACCCGGCCGGACCTGGCGGACGCAGTACCGCCGTATGAATACTCGGCATCGTTCCCCAGCGGCCACTCGCTGAATTCGGTGGTGATCGCGGGGATTGTGGCCTACCTGATCATCCTGCGCCTCAAGTCAGCCCGCGCCCGTGCCCTCACGGCAGTGGCGGCGGCGGTCTTCGCCGCCACCATGGGGCTCAGCCGGGTGTACCTTGGCCACCACTGGCTCACTGACGTGTTGGGTGCCTGGGCGCTGGGCGCCGCCTGGCTGTCGCTGGTGATCACTGCACACCGCCTCTACCTCACCACCCGGGTGCACCCCGCCTGAGCCCCCTGCCGTAGAGCCCCGGTTCAGCGGCGGCGGCGCCGCAGCAGCGGGTCAGTCAACGACGGCGGCCGGTAACCGGCGTCGGCCTGGTTCAGTGTGGTGCCCGGCGGGACTATCTCGTCGATCCGGTCCAGCACCTCATTGGACAGGCTCACCTTGTCCGCGCCCAGCGCCCCCTCGAGGTGCTCCAGCGTGCGCGGCCCGATGATCGCGGACGTCACCGCCGGGTGCTCCAGCACGAAGCCGAGGGCCAGGTGGATCAGGGAAAGGCCTGCTTGGTCGGCGAGTTCTGTCAGCTCCAGTACCGCCTGGGTCTTGCGGGCGTTTTCGGACGACGACGGGTCGTGGCGTTCCGGCTGCCGCGCGGCCCTGCTGGAGGTGGCGTGGGCGCCGTCGGGCCTGATTCTCCCGGACAGCCAGCCGCCGGCCAGCGGGCTCCACGGCAGCACGCCGAGCCGGTGCTTCTGCGCCAGGGGCAGCACTTCGCGTTCAATGCCGCGGGCCAGGATGGAGTACGGCGGCTGCTCGGTGACCGGCCTCTCGCGGTGGCGCTCGCGGGCCACATACTGGGCCTCCACGATCTGCCCCGGCTCGAAGGTGGACGTGCCGATGTAGCGGATCTTGCCCTGCCGCACCAGATCAGTGAGCGCACCGAGCGTCTCGTCGATGTCAGTGTCCGGTTCCGGCCGGTGCACCTGGTAAAGGTCGATCCAGTCGGTCTGCAGCCGCCGCAGGCTGTCCTCCACCTCCCGGATGATCCACCGGCGTGAGTTCCCCGCCTGGTTCACGTCCTCGCCGAGGCGGCCGTGGACCTTGGTGGCCAGCACCACCTCGTCCCGGCGGCCCTTGAGCGCCTTGCCCACGATGACCTCGGACTCGCCTTTGGAGTAGACGTCCGCGGTGTCCACCAGGTTGATGCCGGAGTCCAGGGCGCGGTGGATGATGCGGATGGAATCCTCGTGGTCCGGGTTGCCGATGGCTCCGAACATCATGGTGCCGAGGGTCAGCGGGCTGACCTTGAGGCCGGTGGACCCCAGGTTGCGGTATTCGGTCATGCGGATGCTCCTAGAAGTTGCTTGTTGTTCTGGCTTTCGGGGCTGTACTGGCTTTGGGGCCGGTCCAGGCCGAAGTGCTCGCGCAAGGTGCGGCCCGTGTACTCAGTGCGGAAGAGGCCGCGGGCCTGCAGGATGGGAACCACTTCGCCGGCGAAGGCGTCGAACCCGCCGGGAAGCCAGGGCGGCATGATGTTGAATCCGTCCGCTGCACCGTCCTCGAACCAGCGCTGGATCTCGTCCGCCACCCGGACCGGGGTACCGGCGAAGACGTAGTGCCCGCGCGCCCCGGCAAACCGGTGCAGCAGCTGGCGGACGGTGGGATTTTCCCGCCGGATGACCTCCAGGAGGAGCTGGCTGCGGCTCCCGGCGCGCCCTGCCTCCGCCAGCAGTTCCGCCGGAAAGGCCTCGTCCAGCTTCACGCCGTCCAGGTCGACGCCGAGCAGCTTACGCAGGATCCCCAGCCCGTACTCCGGCTGGGTGAGCTCGTCGAATTCCTGTTTGAGCGCCCGCGCCTCCGCCTCAGTGGAGCCCAGGTAGGGGCTGATGCCGGGCAGGACCAGGAGCTGGTCCGGGTTCCGGCCGTTCGCCGCCGCCTGCGCCTTGATATCGGCGTAGAACCCCTGCGCGCTCTGCAGGGTCTGGTGGGCAGTGAAAACCGCCTCGGCGTGCCGGGCAGCAAAGGCCTTGCCGTCCGCCGAGGATCCGGCCTGCACAAACACCGGTCTGCCCTGCGGGGACCGCGGGGTGTTCAGTGCTCCCTCCACCCGGAAGTAATCGCCCTCATGCTGGATGGGATGGATGCGGGCCGTGTCCGCGAAAACCCCGCTGTCGGCGTCGGCCACCACGGCGGCGTCCTCCCAGCTGTCCCACAACTTGCCCGCCACCCGGACAAACTCGTCCGCGCGGGCGTAGCGTTCGGCATGCGGCGGGTGCTCATCCAGCCCGAAGTTCCGGGCCGCCCGTTCCGCACCCGTGGTCACGATGTTCCAGCCTGCGCGGCCGTTGCTGAGATGGTCCAGCGACGCGAACAGCCGGGCCGCGTTGTACGGCTCCAGGTAGGTGGTGCTGGCCGTGCCGATCAGGCCGATCCGTTCCGTGGCGACAGCGATCGCGGAAAGCCAGGTGAAAGGCTCGATCCGGAACCTGCTGGCGTACTGCACGTTGTTCTCCAGCGCGGGACCGTCGGCGTAGAACACCGCGTCCAGTTTTGCTGCTTCCGCGCGCTGGGCCAGCTCCTGGTAAAACCGGATGTCCAGCAGCCGGTCCGTGCGGGAGTTCGGATGCCGCCAGGCTGCCTCGTGGTGTCCGCCAGGGTAGATAAACAGGTTGAGCTTGAGCTGCCGGCCCATTAGAAGGCCGAACCGATCGAGGCCAGCGCGGGAGCGGCGGCGCCGGCGAAACGGTTGTCCGGGCGCTCCAGGCCATAGTGCTCCCGCAGCGTGGTGCCGGTGTAGCCGGTGCGGAACAGGCCGCGCTCCTGGAGTATCGGCACCACCTGGTCCACAAACGTCTCCAGCCCGGAGGGCAGCACCGGCGGCATGATGTTGAAGCCGTCGGCCGCGCCGCCGTCGAACCATTCCTGGATGGCGTCCGCCACCTGGACCGGCGTTCCGGTGAACGTGCGGTGCCCGCGGCCTCCGCCCAGACGGCCGATCAGCTGGCGGACGGTGAGCTTTTCGCGCCGGGCGAGCTGGACGATCAAGGTGTACCGGCTCTTGGCGCCCTCGATCTCGTCCTCGCTGGGCAGGTCCTCCGGCAGTTGACGGTCCAGGGGCAGGTCCTCCGGAGCCACCCGCAGGGTCTTGGCCAGCTGGATCCGGGCGTACTCGGGCTTGATCAGCCGGTCCAGCTCCCGCTCCAGCTCCAACGCTTCCTCCTCGGTGGCGCCGATGACGGGAACGATGCCCGGGAGGATCTTGATGGTTTCCGGGTCCCGGCCGGCGGCTGCGGTGCGGGCCTTGAGGTCGCGGTAGAACTCCCGGGCGTCGGCGAGGGTCTGGTGGGCGGTGAAGACTGCGTCGGCGTACCGGGCGGCGAGGTCCTTGCCGTCCTCGGATGATCCGGCCTGGACAATCAGCGGGTGGCCCTGCGGCGAGCGGGGCACGTTGAGCGGCCCGCGGACTTTGAAGTGCTTGCCCTCGTGGTCGATGGTCCGGATCTTGTCCGCGTCACCCCAGACGCCCTCAGCCTTGTCCGCAAGGACGGCGTCGTCCTGCCAGCTGTCCCACAGCTTCTGCGCCACCTCGATGAACTCTGCGGCACGTTCGTACCGCACAGCGTGGGCGGGCTGGTCGTCCACGCCGAAGTTCCGGGCGGCGTCGGGGCCTGCGGTGGTCACCACATTCCAGCCTGCGCGGCCGCCGCTGACCCAGTCCACTGAGGCGAAGCGGCGGGCGAGGTTGAAGGGTTCGTTGTAGGTGGTGGAGGCCGTGGCGATCAGGCCGATGCGTTCGGTGGCGCCGGCGATGGCGGTCAGCAGCACGGTGGGCTCTAGCTTGCCGGCCGGTCGTCGGCCCACCTCACCGAACAGGACTGGGGAGTCGGCGAAGAAGATGGAGTCCAGCTTGCCGCGTTCCGCCGTGCGGGCGAGTTGCTTGTAGTGCTCGATGTCTGTGCTGGACTGCGGGTCGCTCTCCGGCAGCCGCCAGGACGCTTCGTGGTGGCCGGTGCTCATGAGGAAGGCGTTGAGGTGGAGTTTGCGGTTTTCGGACGGGTTTTCGGAAGTCATGGGTTTGGTCCTTCGGTAGGGAGGTTCAGTGGTTGGCGGCGACGACGCCGAGGTCGTTGAGCAGTTCGTGGCGCAGGGCTTCGTGCCCGGCAGCGTCGGTGTGGGTTCCGGCCGCGGAGGTCCTGGTCGCCGGCGCAACGGTCCGGACGGTGGCCACGCGGCCGCTGTCCAGGACCACGATCCGGTCGGCGAGGGCGATCGCCTCATCCACGTCGTGGGTGACCAGCAGGACGGCGGGCCGGTGGGCGGCCACCAGGTCGCGCAGCAGCCCGTGCATCTTGATCCTGGTCAGGGCATCGAGCGCGCCGAACGGTTCGTCGGCCAGCAGCAGTTGCGGCTCACGGACCAGCGACCGGGCAAGTGCCACGCGCTGCTGTTCGCCGCCGGACAGCTCGTGCGGCCAGGACTTCTCCCGGCCGGCGAGCCCCACTTCGGCGAGGGCCTTGCGTGCGCGGGTCTCGGCGTCGTACTCCCGCAAACCCAAGGTGACGTTGCCCAGCACCGTGTCCCACGGCAGCAGCCGGGAGTCCTGGAAGACCACCGAGACGCGCTCGGGGACACTGATGACGCCGCTGCCGCGCACGTCGTGGTCAAGCCCGGCGAGTGCCCGCAGCAGGGTGCTTTTGCCGCAGCCGCTGGGGCCGAGGAGGGCAACGAATTCGCCCGGTGCGATGTCCAGGTCCACGCCGTTCAGGACGCCCTTGGGCCCGAAGCTGCGGATCAGGTCCCGGACCGAAACTGCAGTGACGGCGCTGGAGGAGGGGCCGGCGGGTGCGGCGGCGGTCAGCCCGCCAGGGTGCGTTGCCATGAGAGGGCCTTTCGTTCGATGAAGCGGACGGCGCCGTCGGAGATCAGGCCGAGAATGCCGTAGACGGCAAGTCCGAGGACGATAATGTTGGTCTGGCCGTAGGTGCGGGCGAGCTCCATCATGTAGCCGATGCCGCTGGTGGCGTTGATCTGTTCCACCACCACCAGGGACACCCAGGCGCCGGTGACGGCGAAGCGCAGGCCCAGGAAGAAGCCGGGCAGGGCGCCGGGGAGGACCACCTTGCGGATGAACGCGGCGCGGCTCAGGCCCACGGTCTGGGCGAGCTCAACGTAGCGCAGGTCGATGCCGCGCAGCCCGGCGTGGGTCTGCAGATAGATGGGGACGAAGACGCCCAGCGTGATGGTGAGGACCTTCATGGTCTCGTCGATGCCGAACCACAGGATAAGGAGCGGGATCAGGGCGAGGCCGGGGATGGCGCGCTTGATCTGCACCGGCCCGTCGATGAGGGCCTCACCCACCCGGCTCAGCCCGGACACCATGGCCAGCAGGGCGCCCACCACGATGCCGAAGAAGAGCCCCAGCCCGGCGCGCTGGGCGGAGATGGCCAGGTTTTCCTGGAGCCTGCCGTCGGCGAGGAGCTCACCGGCGGTGGCCACCACGGTCCACGGCTCGGAGAGGATCCGCGGGTCCAGCAGGCCGGTGGCGGATGCGATGGTCCACAGTGCCAGAAGGGCGCCAGGCCCCAGCAGCCACGCCAGCCGCCGGCGGGGTCCCGGTCCCAGCCGCCTTCCGGTGGGCCGGATATCGTCCCGTCCCGCGAGGGCCGGGTCCTGGTGGGGTTCGACGGCGGGCCGTTCCAGCACAGTGGCGGCGCTCATGCTGCACCTGCCTTTGCCGCTTCGGCGAAGGCAGTACCGGCGATGGCCTCATACCGGGTGTCATAAAGGTCCGCCGCTTTTAGCTGGGGCTTCTTCTGTTCCTTCGCCAGCAGGTCGATGGTCTGCTGGTGCCGCTCGATGCCCTCGGTCCAGGAGGTGGGAACGTCCCGCTTGCCGGCGGCCTGGATCAGGTACTGGCCGTCTTCGCGGGACAGGCCCTGGTCCTTGACGTAATAACCCTCGAGCCATTCCTCCGGGTGGTCCTCGATCCAGCGCTGGGCTTTGCCCCACACCTTCACGTAGGCGGCCAGCGCAGCGGCCTTGGCGGGATCGGCCAGGACTTTGGCGGGGGAGTAAAGGTGCCCCGGATCATCCCGCAGGCCATGCCGCAGGGTAGTGCCGCCGTCGGTCTTGTACTTGGCGAGGTAGCGCTTGATCTGGACACCGCCCAGCGGCGCGGCGTCCACCTGCTTGCTGGACAGTGCCGTGGAGTAGGTGTCGCCGGTGCTGGGGAGTTCGATGAGCTTGACGTCATCCTGGGCAAGACCTGCCTTTTCAAGGATCCGGAGCACCAGGGCGCCCTGGGCCTGTCCGGGGCTGTAGGCGATTTTCTTGCCGCGCAGCTCCGCCAGGGATGAGATGCCGGCTCCCGGTGCGATGCCCAGTTCGTAGATCGGGTGGTTCACGGCGTCCTGGCGGTAGGCGCTGGCGATGATGCGGACATCGAGGCCCGTCCAGGTGGCGTGGATGGGCGGAATGTCCGCCACCGAACCAACATCAAGAGCGTTGGCGCGGAACGCCTCGGTGGTCTGGGGCCCGCCGGAAATGTTGGCGAACTCCACGGTGAAGCCCTCGAGCTCTTTGTCGAGGCCAGAGAGTTCCAGGGCCACCTTGACGGTGGGGTCGCCCACTTTGATGGTGGTGCCGGCAGGAACGGACGTGGCCAGCGGTGCCAGCGAGGCCCGGTCCACGCTCTGGTTGCCGGCTGTTGCCGATCCTCCGCAGGCGGTCAGGAGACCGAGTGCGGGCAGGGCCAGGAAGGCGCCCAGTGCCCGACGGCGGGTGAAACCGGACGTCCCGGGTGTGGCCGAGGGCGGAGGGGAGGATGCAGCGAAAGTCATGGGTGGCCTTTCGGAGGATTGGCGTTGGACGGAAAATGGCGCGGACAAGCGGCATCCGGAAGCGGAGGAAGGCATGGCCGGGCTGGCCCTCAGAGAGGGTCCGCGGAGTTGGGGGAACCTGAGGTGCGGGGCGCTGTCGGCTACCGGCAGCCTGTGGCGGGGAAGCCGCCGCTGCGCGTGCCGCACATTCGGTGCGTGGGGCAACAGTCGGAACAGAAGGGGCGGGTGCCGTGGCTGCGGATGATGGTTTCCGGCATCGGTTCCTCCTGTTCGTCCTGCTTGGTTTTGGTGCTGTTTGGTGCTGCGTGGCCGAGGCCGTGGAAACACCTAAGCACGGCCGTCAGGGCCTTGGCCAGCACCTTCTAAAAGACGCGAAACGGAAGGAAACGGCGCTACTCATGACGCCATCAGAAGGACAAACCGGGCAACGTTGCGCCATGGTCCGCAACGGTGGTTAACGTGACTGGCGGCGGCATTCCCGTCGGGAGTGTATGGAGTCTGGACATCGCCAGGGGCTGGAGTCCCTGGGGCCGGGCAGGCCGGAAGCTGAGCTTTTAAACACAGGGCGAAGTCAGCCCGCGTGCGCCTGCGCCAGTTCGGCGATCTTCTCGGTAGCCGCCCACGAGGCCAGGAGCTTGAGTGCTTCCTCGGAGGAAGTGCCCGGGGTGGCGGGGTAGACCGTCAGTGAATGCCCGGGGTCCTCTTCCAGCCCCAGGACCTGGTAGTTCAGTTCGAGCAGCCCCACCACAGGGTGCTGGAAAAACTTTGTCCCGGCATAGTGACGGCGGACATTGTGGGCAGCCCAGCGCGTGCGGAAATCGTCGCTGCGCATGGACAGTTCACCCACCAGCTCGGCGATGCCCTTGTCATGCGGGTTCCGGCCGGCCTCCCGGCGCAGGATTGCCACGTTGGTGTTCGCTGCCCGCTCCCAGTCGGTGTAGAAGTTGTGCGCACGGGGGTCCAGGAAGATGAAGCGTGAATGGTTGGCCGGACGCGTTGGGCCGCGGTACAGATCCGAATACAGGGCGTACCCCAGGGTATTGGCGGCCACGATGTCCATACGGTTGTTTCCGATGAAGGCCGGCGCTCCCGTGATGGTGTCGAGGAGGTACTGGAGTTCCGGTCGGACGCGGGTTGGCGGGGCGCTCGCCGCACGCTTGCGGCCGGACATGTTGGCCGTCCGGGCCAGGTCGTAAAGATGATCATGCTCGGCCCGGTCCAGTTCCAGGGCGCGTGCGATCGCATCGAGGACACTGTCCGAAACCCCGGAGAGGTTGCCGCGTTCCAGCCGGGTGTAGTAATCCACGCTGACACCGGCGAGCCGGGCCACCTCTTCGCGCCGGAGTCCGGGCACGCGGCGCCGTCCGCCGTACGGTTCAATTCCTGCCTGCTCCGGCGTGATGCGCCCGCGGCGCGTGGAGAGGAACTGGCGTACCTCGGCCCGGTTATCCATAAGGACACGTTACGACGAATGGCCAACCCGTAAGGAGGGTCTGCCAAAACCCGTTTCAGCAGAGCCCTCACTAGGACCTCCTGGAGTCGGTTTGATGGAACCATCCCCTTTCGTCATCAACCAGATGGAGCCTTCAACGAATGCTGCCAACCGCAACGCGGGCGCCCACCGCCGGCGCCGTCCCCTCGACGCTGGTGGCCACGGTCATCTTCCTGACGGCGGTGGCACCCCTGGCCACCGACATGTACGTCCCGGCCTTCCCGCGCGTGGCCGCGGAGTTCGGCAGCCCGGCGTCCGCGGTACAGCTGACCCTCACCACGTTCTTCGCCGGAATGGGGCTGGGCCAGCTGGTGGGCGGGCCTTTCAGCGACCAGCGCGGACGGCGGCTGCCGCTGGTGGCCGGCACCGTCCTCATGGCGGCGGCATCGGTAGCCTGCGCCCTCGCCCCGAACATCGCGATCCTGATGGTCGCCCGGTTCCTGCAGGGCTTTGGCGGCGGCTGGGCCATGGTGATCGGCCGGTCCGTCATCGTGGACCTGGCGCATGGGTCACAGCTGGTCCGGGTGCTGAACATCGTCATGGGCATCGGCGGTGTGGCACCCATCATCAGCCCGCTGCTCGGAGCGGTGATCCTGCAGCTGACCGGGTGGCGGATGACCTTCTGGACACTGGCCGCCCTGGGCATCCTGATGACCCTCTGCGCCCTGTTCGTCGTCCCGGAATCGCTCCCGCCGGAAAAACGCCACTCCGGCGGGCTGGCTGAATTCGGCCGCGCGGCGAAGGAAGTACTCTCAAACCGCAGCTTCGTCGGCTACGTGGTGGTGGCGTCGTCGGCCTTTATCGCCCTGTTCGCGTATGTGGCCACGTCCGCGTTCATCCTGCAGAACATGAACGGCCTGTCTCCGGTGATGTACTCCATCGTGTTCGCCGCGAACGCCGGCGGTATGACAATCGCCGCCTTGGTCTCAGCCAGGCTGGCCGGCCGGGTCCCCACCAGGAAGGTCATCCTGGCGGGGCAGCTGATCGCCCTGGCCGCCGGGATGGCCATGCTGGCCGGAGCGCTGTGGTGGGCCACCCCGCTGCTTGTCGCCATGGGCAGCTTCTTCGCGCTTATGGTGGCGCAGGGCCTGATCAACACCAACGGCGGCGCGCTCGCTTCAGCGGAAGTGCCCCAACACCCCGGCACCAGTTCCGCCGTCCTGGGACTCGTTCAGTGGACCACCGCGGGCATCGTGGCGCCGATCGCCGGCCTCGGCGGCGAAAATACGGCCGTGCCCATGGCCCTGCTCATGATCGGCGGAGCCCTGCTGTCCCTGTTCGGGCTCCTTGTCCTGGCCCGCCCGCATTCCAAACCCATTCCCTTCCAGGAGGTACAAGCACATGAACATTGAACCAGCCCGTGAAACCGTCAAGAATCCGCCGGAGCAGTTCGCCGGCGACGTGTGGGTGGACGTCATTGCCGCACCTCATGGCCCTGAGCAGCGGGCAGTAGTCGCCAAAGTTCGTTTCGCGCCCGGCGCCCGCACCGCATGGCACTCGCATGAACGTGGCCAGTACCTGCACGTCACCGCAGGTGTTGCCCGCTTCGGCACCCGTGACGGCAACATCATCGAAGTGCACCCCGGGCAGACGCTCTACACCCCGCCCGGGGAAGAGCACTGGCATGCCTCGGCCAACGGAACCTTCATGGAGCACATCGCCATCCTCGAGAACGGTGACGATCCCGCCAAAACCACCATCTGGGCAGAGCACGTCACCGACGACCAGTACGAAGGCCAAGGGTAGGACTGCCAGACCCAGTATCAACAGGACCACCCCTGAAGGCCCCATAGGCCGGTCAGCCGGTCTTCCACCCCGCTAGCATTCTAGAGAACCCCCAAGAACAACAGGAGAGCCATGACTACCGTCAAAGCCTATGCATCCCCGTCCGCCACAGAGGACCTCATCGCCACCACCATCGAACGCCGCGAAGTGGGCCCGCACGACGTCCTGATCGAGATCAAGTTCGCCGGCATCTGCCACTCCGATATCCACACCGTCCGCGGCGACTGGGGCCCGCAGCAGTACCCGCTGGTCCCCGGCCACGAAATCGCCGGCATCGTCACCGAAGTGGGTTCCGCCGTGACCAAGCACGCCGTGGGCGACCGCGTCGGCGTCGGCTGCATGGTCAACTCCTGCCGCGAATGCGCCAACTGCCTGAAGGGTGAGGAGCAGTACTGCCTCAACTCGATGGTGGGCACGTACGGCGCGGTGGACCGCGACGGCACCATCACCCAGGGCGGCTACTCCAGCCACGTTGTGGTGACCGAAGACTTCGTGGTGCGCATCCCTGAGGGCCTGGATCTGGACGTCGCCGCACCGCTGCTGTGCGCCGGCATCACCACGTACTCCCCGCTGCGGCACTGGGGTGCCGGCCCCGGCAAGAAGGTTGCCGTCGTCGGCCTCGGCGGCCTCGGCCACATGGCCGTCAAGCTCGCCCACGCCATGGGCGCCGAAGTGACGGTCCTGTCGCAGTCGCTGAAGAAGCAGGAAGACGGGCTGCGCCTGGGCGCAGACCACTACTTCGCCACCAGCGACGAGAACACCTTCAAGGAGCTCGCGGGTACCTTTGACCTGATCATCAACACCGTCAGCGCCTCCATCGACATCAGCTCCTACCTGCAGCTGCTGGCCCTCGAAGGCGCCCTGGTGAACGTCGGTGCCCCCGCCGAGCCGCTCCCGGTCAACGCCTTCGCGCTGATCGGCGGCCGCCGGTCCTTTGCCGGCTCGATGATCGGCGGAATCCGCGAAACCCAGGAGATGCTGGACTTCTGCGCCGAGCACCACCTCGGCGCGGAGATCGAGGTTATCCCGGCCGAGAAGATCAACGATGCCTACGAGCGCGTCCTCGCCTCGGACGTCCGCTACCGCTTCGTGATCGACACCGCCACCCTCTAGTAACAAAAAGCGTGCGACGGCGGCCCGCTTCCAAGGGGGCGGGCCGCCGTCGGGCTTTAACCCGCCACTGCTCTTTCGTTATTCGCCGCAACGGTTCGGCGCCAATCAGCCCGAGCCAGGTCCGAAACCTTCCGGCGGTTCCACACTTTAAGAACCAGTTCTTGAGTCCTTGGAGGTTGGAAATGCGCAGGTCCGGCGGGGTGCTTCCCGCGTTGATTCTTGCTGTTGTGCTCGGCGGGTGCGGCCCGCAGGCGGCACCGCCAACTTCGACGACGACGTCGCCTGGCACGTCCGCCGCCCCCGCTCCGACCCTCACTTCACCCCCGGCCATCGCGACGGTGACCGCAACACCCTCCACCAGCGCCACAAAACCAGCCTGGAAAACTTTCACCACTGCTGACGGACAGCTGGTCTTCGACCTTCCGTCCGCCTGGAGCGTGCGGGACCCGGCAGGGGAACTGCCCGAAGGCGGCGGGGCTTTCGCCGAGGTCACCAACGAGGCCGGCAGGCCGCTGGCCACGCTGCGGACGAACATGGCCACGGGGTCAACGTGCACGGAAAAGTACCCCTACTCGGAGTTTGAGTCGCAGGAATTGCCGGCGCTGGCACAGGCCAGCCACGTGCCCCGGTACGTCTTTGAGACCCGGGGCGACGCCGCCGCTCCCGGCCCGGCCAACACCCCTGCGGCGGCGTACGGCATCACGACGGTTGCGGCTCCTACTGGGGATTCAGCCTGCCCCATCTTCCACTTCTTCACGTGGCCACCCACCGCGGCGATGTTCGGTGCCTTCTACAATCCGGACAACAACAGGACTCCAGGGGCAGAATCCCTGCCGTATCTGGAGCAGGCCCGGAAGTACATGGACACCACCGAGTACCAAAACATCCGGCAGATGATCACGTCGCTCCGGCCAGCCGGTTAAACCCGACGTTTATCCGCCATCCGAGTCCACCACCACAACGAATTACTGCCATGAACTACTACACCCCGGCGGCGCAGGAACGAGCCCTGGATGCCGCATACGACGCAGTGGAGAAAGTCCTCGACGGCATGTTCTCACCGTTGAGCCGGCACGCGATGAACGCGCGCTGGAACCAGGCTTGCGAAGCCATGGCGAAATACCTGGAAGCGAAGGACAACGGCGACGAGTAATGCCGGCTGCCTTAGCCCCGAAGGGCCGTCCGTAACTCGAACGTTTCCCGGGACAGGAACACGAGCTGGGCTTCCTTTTCGGTCAGCTGCACCTTCGGCCCGGCCTCGAAGCCGAAGCCCACGAGACGGCCAATGGCCTTCGCATTGCGGGCGTCCGGTTCCGCCACCACCCGGTCCTTCGCGGGGTCGGACAGCAGGAAGCGGATGAGCCCGGTCATCAGGATGGCGGTGAAGTCCGGCACCGGCCGTTCGGCGGGGGCGAGCAGGAGGTGCATGCCCGTATCTTCCGGCCGTGCCGGGTACACCTCGCCCACCGGGTCCTCAAAGGGCTCGTACGTCTGGAAGATGCCCGCGGGCTGTTCCTGCACGAGCATCAGGTACCCGTGGTGCGTGTCCAGGCCGTCCAGGAAGTCGTAGATGTCGCGCACCTCGTCCCGGCTCATTGCGCCCATGCCCCAGAATTTAGCGCGTTCCTCCCGGACCCAGCCATGGATCAGGTCCGCGTCCTCCTCGGGTGCGATCAGAACCAGCCGCAGCCGGCCCAGGCCCGGCAGCTCTTCCTCGTAGACGGAATCCCTGGCAGCGAAGGGCCGTGCGGTGTCAGTGCTGGTCATGGCTTCTCCTTGGTGAGCTGGTTCCAGTCGGTGACCACGGGGATGAGCCCGCCCGCCGACCAGAGCGGCAGTTGGCTCGCGAAATGTTGGTGCTGCGGATCTCCCGAGGCGCCAAACGGGACCACCCACCGGCTCTTCGTCCGGTCCGAGAGGTCCCACACGTACCGCGCCACGGGGCCGCGGAAGGAGCCGTCCGTCACGCCGGGCAGGCTTTCGGTGGACAGGACACAGTTCGTGTCCCCCGAAAGCGCGGTGACTGGCAGAACCGGAGCGGAGGCCCCCGTGGACGGGTAGTCTGCCAGCGCATGCAGCGGCAACAACGTGTGGCTGTTTCCCCAGGTTTCAGCGGGAGGTGTGGCGACCACCTCCTCCAGCGCCTGCCGGGCGGCGCCGTTGATATCGATTCCGAACCGGTGGCCCTTTGCCAGGATGGTTTCGACGGCGAAACCCACCCGGGCGGTCGGGTGCAGCCAGGGTGCAAACAAGGGGGAGCGGCCATGTGCCGCCGCGAGTGGCGTCAGCGCCTGGCTGCCGGTCAGCGCGAGGACCAGCGCCGAACGCCAGGCCGAGAAGACTGCGGCTTGCTTGCTGTCCGTGCGCATCTCGCCGTCCCACGACAACAACTCCGCCCGCAACTCCCCGGCAGGATCGGAGAGTTCGCCCAGCCCTTCGAGGAGCGTCCTGAAGGCGGGCCACGGGCCAAGCAGGGTGTCCATATGGATGCGCTGCATAACGTCCGCATCCAGCCCGGAACCGGCTTCCTCAAGCAGGTTGCGGATGCGGCGTGCGCGGTGTGCGGGCGCAAACTCGAGACCGGTTCTGTCCCCGCCGCCGGAATCGCGGTCGTTGGCGTTGACTCCGAGACCGGTGACAGTGCGGGCGGGCAGGTCCACCCAGGCGCTTGTCCATTGATGCCCAGGGGACCAGGCAGGCACGGGCCGGACGCGGTTCTCCGGGTTCCGGGCTGGAACCTTGCCGGCCACCAGCTGGCGCACGTCCCCGCCGGAGTCGGCGGCGAGCACGCAGTTGACGGGCTCAACCCAGGATTCCAGGGCGTCCTCCACCTCGGCGGCTGAGCGGCTCCGCAGGAGCGGAAGGAGGGCCTCGAAACCCAGCGTCCCGGCAAAGCGCGACGGCGTCCGCAGGCTCACCGCGCCGCCGTCGGGCCCGCCGGTGATCACCGGACCCCGCCCGGTTTCGATCACCTCGACGAAATCGGCCCCGCCGCCGCGGACCAGGATCTCTTCCTGATGGTGCGCCAGCACGGGCTCCCAGCCGTCCGGCCCCAGCGCCTGGAGGGTGCCGCCGGTCTGCTGCAGCTGCTCAATAAAGAGATCCTGGTAATCCGCCATGGCGTTGGTGACCGCCCAGGCCGCTGTCCCGGTATGACCGAAGTGGGGAAGTCCGGGGACGCCCGGGAAAGCCAGCCCCACGACGTCGAACTCAGGGCAGGCGAGGCGCACCTGCTGATACACGCCGGGCAGTTCCATCAGCCGGTGCGGGTCGCCGGCGATCAGCGGAGAACCGGAGGCCGTAAGGCTGCCGGCGGCGGCCCAGGCGTTGCTGCCGGCCCAGACCGGAGCTTCGATGCTGAAGAGTTCCACGGCTTCGGGGCCGAGGGTGGCGGCCACGTGCTCCCGCCAGAGCTTGTTGGGAAACGTGCTGAAGAGGATGTGGTGGACCAGGAAGACGCCGAGCGGAGTCCACGGCTCCCACCGTTCGGGCGTGGTGCCGGTATCCCGGAACTCCGGCGCGTCCCGCCGGCCGGACTCAAGGGCCTGGTTGACGCCGTCCATGTAGGCGGTGCACCAGCGCCGGGTTTCCGCGTCCAGGTTCTGGAAGCAGCGCCTGGCGGTGTCATCGATGCGTGCCTGGCGGGCAAACCGGTCCCAGACCAGGCCCTCGGCGCCGATTTGTTCGGCGGTCCGGCCTTCGGAGCGCCAGCGCTCCATCTCGATCTGCCACGAACGGTCCATGGCGGCGTTGCGCCCCTGCAGGAAAGCCAGCTCGTCGGCAGAATCCGCGCGCAAGTGGGGGATGCCCCAAGCATCACGGAAGGTCTCAGCAGGCACGGGCAGGGCCAGGCGAGGGAGTGGGACGCACGGTCAGTCCTTCTTCTTAGGCGAACCTAAGTAAGCGTAGATGGCCGGTGCTGTGCTTCCCAAAACGGGGCGTGAAACATAGGGGGCAGCCTCCGCCGACTAGTCGCCGGCTTCCTCTTCCATTTCGGCCAGCACGTCGGCGGCATCCCGGTTCCCCGACGCCGCCAGCCGCCGCAGCTCATCCAGGTCGCCCTGTTCGCCGGCAGATTCCACGAGCTGGTCTGCCGCGTCCCGGCTGCCGGCATCAGCAAGCCGCCGGAGTTCGGCCAGGTCCCCGCGCCCGGCAGCGCGTTCAACGAGTTCGTCCACAGCGTCCGAGTCGCCGTGCTCCGCGCGCTGCCGGAGGGCCTCCAGTTCAGGGTCAGGTGTCTGCACGCTTCAACTATGGGCGCGGCGATAGTGCACGTCCAGGGCACATCAGTACAGGAAAATGTCGATCCACTCGCGGTTGTGCGCGTGGATGAGCACCAGGAACAGCACGAAGTCGAACAGCAGGTGCACGCTCACGATGTAGGACAGCGACCTGGTGATGGTGAACAGCCGGGCCTGCAGCAGCGCAAACGGGAAGATGAAGAACGGTGCCCAGGCGTGGAAACCCAGCTCCCACAGGAAGGACGTGAACAGCACGGCCTGCAGCAGGTTGGCCTGCCAGTCCGGAAGATGCCGGCGCAGGAGTGTGAACGCGGTGCAGATGAAGAAGAGCTCATCCCAGATGCCCAGCACGTTGGTCCCCAGGAAGAGCCTCGCAATGCCTTCCGGGTCGCTGACGGCCGGCCAGTTGTTGTAGACACCGGTCCGGATCATATAAACGGGCATGAGTGCGTACCCGATCACCAGGACCGCGGGCAGGTACCACTTTTCGGCGCGGGTCCACGGCTGGCCGGTCCGCACGGGAAAGCGGATGGCATGGTCCTTGGTGATGAACCGCGACACCGCATAGGGGATACCGACCGCCAGGATCATCGCTGTCCCCATCACGGCCATGTGCTCGGTACTGATATCGGTGGTGATGGGCACCAGGCTCATAGCGGTCAACCCCACGGCAATCAGCGCCAGGTCAATGAGCAGCCGCCGGTTGATGATTCCAGCCAGCACCATGGCGGCAGCCAGGAGCAGGAAGCCGGACAGGCGGTCCTCGCGCACAAACAGCAGAAAGCCCGACGCCGAAACGAGCGCTGCCGGGATCACGTTCAGGGAGGTGCCGCGCAGCCTGGCAGGCCGCGCCTGGAGCAGTTGGTCATGCCTGGACGGCTGCGCCATGGACTCTTCAGTATTGCCCCGGGTGTTCCGACTTGATGCCACACTCATTCCTTGCCCTGCAGGTAGGTTCTGTACAAGCCGCGCCCATCGAACGCGCACAATTAAACGGTATCCCGCCGTTCGTTCCCCCACGAGTCCCAGGAGAGACCAATGACCGCCAGGAAGCCCGCCGTGACCATTGATACGAACAACCAGCACCCCGCCACCGAACAGCTGATCATCATCGGTTCCGGCCCCGCCGGCTACACCGCCGCCATCTACGCGGCCCGCGCCGGCCTGGAGCCCCTGGTCCTCGCGGGATCCGTCACCGCAGGCGGTGCCCTGATGAACACCACCGAAGTGGAGAACTTTCCCGGCTTCCCCGGCGGCATCCAGGGGCCGGAGCTGATGGACGGGCTGCAGGAGCAGGCCGAGAAGTTCGGCGCCAAAGTGGTGTTCGACGACGTCACCGAGGTTTCGCTGAAGGGTCACCTCAAGACTGTGGTCACCGGCGGCGGTGAGACCCACCGGGCCCCGGCCGTTATTCTTGCAACCGGCTCCGCGTACAAGGAACTCGGCCTGCCGGAGGAGAAGAAGTTCAGCGGCCATGGGGTTTCCTGGTGCGCCACCTGCGACGGGTTCTTCTTCCGCGAGCAGGACATCATTGTGGTGGGCGGCGGCGATTCGGCCATGGAGGAAGCGATGTTCCTGACCCGGTTCGGAAAGTCCGTCACCGTCGTAGTGCGCAAGAACGAACTGCGCGCGTCCCGCATTATGGCGCAGCGGGCCAAGGACAACCCCAAGATCACGTTCGCCTGGAACTCCGCGGTCACCGCCATCCACGGTGACGGGAAAGTGTCCGGCGTGACTCTGACGGACACGCGTTCGGGGGAGACCCGGCACCAGGCTGCTACGGGCATTTTCGTCGCCATCGGCCACGTGCCCCGTACCGAGCTGCTGACCGGGCAGGTGGATCTGGACGAGGACGGCTACATCAAGGTGGATTCACCCACCACCGTCACCAACATCTCCGGCGTGTTCGCCTGCGGCGACGCCGTGGACCACCGCTACCGGCAGGCGATCACCGCGGCCGGCACCGGCTGCTCTGCCGCCCTCGACGCTGAACGCTACCTCGCGGCGCTGGAGGACGCGGACAGCATCGCCACCGCCCTGGTCGAGGAACCCATCCACAGCTAGCGGGCTACCCACGGGAGTTAACTGAAGCGGACGACGGCGGTAAACCTCCCGCGTCGTCCGTTTCAGTTTGTTTAAGTACGTTAGGCAGAGGCCAGTGCGCGGTCCTCGCCGCGGACGCTCAACGTGAACGTGTTCGGCCCGCTGCAGGTGACAGCAATCCTGCACGTGGTGGTGTTGTGGCGGGCCGAGAGGTCATTCACCGCGGCGTCCAGCGTGTGGTGCAGGGCGGACCGGTCCCAGATTTTGAGGGTCACGGAGTTATTGGCATCGAACGTCATTATTCAACTTCCATTTCATGCGGTTGGCGGCCCGGAATCTTCTTTGCCCGGACCGTGTCCTCGTCGGTGAGGACTGACTGCAAGTGGGAAAGCGCATTCCCTTACTTCCATGGTGCAGGTTGCTTGAGGGATTGGCAACCGGTGCAGGGGTGATGTGACTAAGCACACCACGCTTTCCGGGAGCGTCAGCCCGCTGGTGGCCACCTGCTTTTCCATAGTGCCCAGAGCGGGCAAAGCGTCTCAACCGAAACGGGGATTATTGCAAGTGAGTCTCATCACGTCTGCACTGGCAGCGCCCCAACAGCGGGGCTACTCGTCGAAGTAGGTGTCGATTTGTTTCTCAGCCGAAATGGAGGTGATGACGGCAGCTGCCACGTCCCGCAGTTTGATGTTGCGGGAGCTGGAGGCCTTGGTGAGGATCTGGAACGCGGTGTCCCGGCTGCATCTGTTCTCGGCCATGATGACTCCGATGGCCATGTCGATCACGGTGCGGGACTGCATGGCGATGGCGAGATCGTTCCTGGCGTCACTGAGCTGGGCGATGCGCAGCACCAGCCGCAGGGAACCTGCCGCCTGGCTGGCAAACGCTTCCGCATCGGAGATGTCCTCGTCACTGAATCCGTTGCTGCAGCCGGAGTACAGGTTCAACACGGCTTCGGCCTCCCCGGCGAGATTGAGCGGTACGGCAAGGATGGAGGAGACGCCATTCTCCTGGGCGGCCTTGATGTAGTGAGGCCAGCGCCGCTCCTCGGCCAGGTCGGGAACCAGGAGTGCGGTTCCATTCCGAAGGGCCGTCAGGCAGGGGCCGTCCTTGAATCCGTTTTGCAGCTCGTCCAGGGCACGCGCCGCCCTGTCGCTGCCGGCCACAGCTTCGGGTCGCTTGCGGCGCATGACGGTGACGCCGCTGTGGATCCGATTGCCCGGGGAGGACAACCGGGACGAGGCAATCAGCGCCACGTCGGTGAGGAAGCTGACCACGTCATTGCTGTCCAGGACCAGTTCCTTCAGAAGCGCCTCAAGGTCCTGGGCCGGGCCGGAAGGCGGCAGTGCGCTGTGATCCCCGGCGGTGGGCTCGTGGTTTGTCACACTGATTCGCCTTCTTTCAGTTTCGTCATGGCCGTGGCCACCAGGGTGACTGCCGGGCCGGGCTGTCAAGCACTTCATGGACGTAGGCACCCGGGGACATCTTGTCGACTCCGCTGCACAGCCCTTGGCGGTACGTCGATAATTGGGCCAACGGAAGGGCATTCGTCCTGAAGCGCGGCAGTGTTCCGCGCCGTTCTTCGGCCCGGTCCGGCTGGGCCATAGCCAGTGGCTAGGGCCTCCGCTCTTTACGCGGCGGTCACGATCATTCAAAACGCTTGGATCTGTCGGTAACCCGAAATCTCCCACAACCGACACTACGCCGGTGCCGGATCTATTGATATGCCCGGTCGTTGGATCTACTCGTCCGGCTCCGGGTGCCGTCCGATGCCGTCTTCCAGGATCTCTGATGCGGCTGGACGGGGGCGCGGGGCGCGGTCGAAATCGTCAGATAAAGGTGCATGGGGCCGGGGAAGATTGTCAATAAGTTCATTGGCCGCCAGCGCCAACAAATCGCGCTGTACAGGTGGCAGTGACAGCAGCCCCTGCAAATAGGCTTCCACCTCGTAATTGCCGGCATCTCCGGACATGCCAAAGTATTTCAACCAGAGCTCCGATACGGAGATGCCCGCGGCCTTCATGGCTGCACGGAGCATGCGCCGTTGTTCCGGTTCTTTGGGATCAAAGCCCATGGGCGTCTCCAACCACGCCCCAGGAATGGTTTCCAAGGCCGCGGGTGTATCCGGACGGCTGACGGCCCTCGGTCATTTTGTGGGGCGCCTCGCTGGCTTGGATGTGCCAGAGCGGCAGCCCCTGGATACGAGCAATCACGGTGCTGGGGCCGTCAAGGGGAAGTTGCTGCGCCATGGTCCCAGCATAGAGCCAGGGCTTTCCGCGGTTGCTTGACCCGCCCTCGCAGGGAGGCTGCCCGTACTCAAGGACTACGAACGGCGGGCGCATATCACGGGAAGATGTGGTGCAACGCCCAGCGCCTAGGGGAGGACGTTGGCATCTAAGGAAGGCCCCCAACTGTCGCAAAACCAAGCGCGGGACGTAGCGGCAGGCGCCATCGAATCAGTCTCGCCGGATCCCGCCCCGCGGACGCAGTTCGAGGAGTAACCGCGGGGGTAAAGCGGTGGAAGGCTTTTACTGGACAGGTGGACGGCCAGTGCGTACATTCGAAGTGGTTGGTGTCACACGTGTGTGGCGCCCCCGCTCCGGGTCATGTGCAGGGCCTTCAGGAGCCACCGCTGTAGCACGACGGCGGATGGATGCACACCAGCGAAAGTGAGCCATCATGGCTGCCTCGCATTTCTCACAGTTCCTTGCTGAATCCACCGTTCCGGAATTCGACACCGACTGCCCAATGTCTGCCGATTGCCTCTACGGGCTCTACGTCAGTTGGTGCCTGCTCAAGGATGTGGAAGCCAAACCGGATGTCACCTTCCGGGCAGCGATGCGCCGCGCCGGCATCGACCTCAACGACACCAGGCTGCGGATGGTGGGCCCGGCAGCGGCCGATTACATCCTGTCCAGCTATCCTGCCGCGGCCTGACAATGTCGATCCATCCCGAGGGGCCCAACAGTCGAATTGAAGGGGTTCTGGCCTTTGGTGGCCAATACATCCACTGCGGCCAGCCCATGCGGAAGACCGGCTCCGAGCTGCGCAGGCTCAGCGCGCCGGCGTTCACGGACAGGCCACCGGCGGACGCCCTGGACATATACCTGACAACAAAGGTGCTGCACTGTCCGTGCGGATTCCAGATGGAGGTGCCTGACTAGATCCCGTTGTTTGCGAGAGGCCTCCACTGCCAACCGGGAGATGGGACAGTAATATGGGCACCATGTCGAGTTCACCCGAAAGCGAGCCCGTTAGCCAGTTACAGAACATCCTGGTGGGGGCCGAAAACGCTGCCGAGTTCCTCTCGGGGCTCTCGGGACTGGCCGCAGCAGCGGTTTCCGAAGTGGCCGGCAACGCGGTCGAGTGCGCCGTCACTCTCAAATTGAGGCGCAGGCCCACAACCGTTGCAGGCAGCAGCGATCGTGCCATCCGGCTCGACCGGATCGAGCAGGCCGTCGGGGATGGCCCCTGCATTCGGGCGTTGCGGGAAATGTCACCGGTCATCATCGACGACGTCGAAACGGACTCCCGGTGGCCCGAGCTCACCAAAAAATTCGCCGAGGCAGGCGTCTACAGTTCGCTGGGCGTGCCGCTGGAAATCAACAGCGAAGCAAGTGCCGCTCTGAACTTCTTCGCGTCCAGGCCGGGCGTTTTTACCCCGAACGTTTACGACAAGGCCGTGGGCTTTGGTGCCGCCGCACACAGCACGCTGCGCCTGTCCATCCGCATCAATTCGGCCGAAACCCGGGCGGAGGACCTGGAGGCAGCCATGCAGCACAGGACGGCCATCAACCTGGCCTGCGGCGTGATCATGGCCCAGAACCGGTGCTCGCAATCAGAAGCCATGGAGATCCTCACCAAGGTCTCCAGCAATCGCAACCGTAAGCTGCGCGACGTGGCCACGGAACTGATTGAACAGTTGCAGGGCACCAGGGTTCAGACGCACTTCGACGCTTAGCACCCGTCAGGTGCTGGCCTGCCGGACGGAGACGCTGCAGCCGGCGCCGGTCCTGCGGATATCCCAGCAGTTGCCGCCGCCTATCACCTCGAAGTCCGCGACGCCGCCGTCGGGCAGGAACACCGCCGTGTTCTCGTCCACCGCGACGGCCCGGTCCACCAGTCCTGCCGCCACCGCGCCAACGGCCCTGCTGAGGGTCCCGGCTTGGGCGGCGTGGACGTCTACGGCGAAGGGGACGAGTCCCAACCCGTCGCGGACGTCCACTTCGTCGAGGTCCTCCGAACACTCGTCGCCGCACACTTCGACGCTGTTAATGCGGTAGCCACCCATAATGCCCCGCGCGGGAGCGATCATGGCGCCGGCCGAGAACCCAAGGTACGGCGCGCCTTCGGCCACCCTCGCAGTGATGGCGCCCGCACAGGGGCGAAGCCCCTCAAGGTAAGCCGGAGTGAGCCCGCCGCCCACCACGATGCCGTCAGCGTGGCCGAACGCGGCAGGATCCCCCGGCTTTCCGGCGCGCAGCAGGACCGGGACCACCTCACAGGAAATCAGTTTTTTCAGCGGCCGGACGTAGTCGGCGATGACCTCTTCCGGATTCCCGGCGCGGAAGTGGACCACGAGCGCAACCCGGGCCGGCCTCACATCCCCTTGCCGGCGGGGGAGAGCCTGGACAAAGTGCTCGAACACTTCGGGAAACGCGTCATAGTCCGGACCGGCCCCGGCGAGGAAGATGCCCATGGGCTTCAAGATACATTGCCGCCGCCGGCCGTCCAGGGAAATAGAGCCAGCGGAACGCATTGACTCCTGCGACGGGCAGGACTATCGTACAACCAAATGGTTGTAAATCAGCTCCGCGAAACTGAACTTGACCGCCTCTTCCAGGCGCTCGCTGATTCCACCCGCCGGGACATCGTCCGCCGGGTGACGGTGGGCGAGTATTCGGTCTCCGGCCTTGCTGGCCTTTACGAAATGAGCTTCGCCGCCGTCCAAAAGCACGTGGCGGTGTTGGAGCGCGCCTCCCTGGTTACCAAGGAGAAACGCGGAAGGGAGCAGATTGTGCGGGGAAACCACGAAGGGCTGCAGAAGGCCCGCCGGCTGCTCGATGAGTATGAGGCGATCTGGCGGCAGCGTGTGGGCCGGATCGCTGACATTCTGGCTGAAGGATAAGGAAAGGGTTCTGCAATGTCGGTTATCAGTTCCACCAAGAATCTTGAGGCGCTCAGCTTCATTCTCGTCGCCGAGTTCGACGCCGGAGTCGAGCGCGTCTGGCAGCTCTGGGAAGATCCGCGCCAGCTGGAGCGCTGGTGGGGGCCGCCCACCTGGCCGGCCACCTTCGAGCGGTTCGATTTCGAGTCCGGCGGCAAAGCCGGTTACTACATGACCGGCCCGGAGGGTGAAAAGGCCGGCGGCTGGTGGCGCTTCACCGCCATCGAAGCTCCCCGCAAGCTGGAGTTTGACGACGGTTTCGCGGACGAAAACGGCGCACCCGTCGAGTCCTTGGGCACCACCCACGCCACGGTGACGCTCGAGGAGACCGGCGGACGGACCAGGATGACCATCGTTTCCACCTTCGAATCGGAGGAACAAATGGAACAGATGGTCCAGATGGGCATGGAGGAGGGCATGCGGGAGGCCGTGGGCCAGATCGATGCCATCCTCGCAGAACACGCGAACGCCTGACCGGCTGAGCCTCCCCGTACCCAAGGAAAAACGTACGACGGCGGACCTCCCGCCGTCGTACGCTACTTGGCCTCGCGGGAACCGGCGGCAAAAACCAGCAGGGAACTGGTGGCGGTGGCCAGCAGCTCCCCGTCCGGCCCGGCAATCCGGCCCTCTGCAAAGACGACGCGCTGCCCCTGCTTCACCACGGTGCCCTCCGCCGTCAGGACTGTGTGCTTCAGCGTGATGGGGCGCAGATAACTGACTGAAAGATCGATGGAGGTATAGCCGAACCCCAGGGGCAACGTGCTATGGGCGGCGCACCCCACCACAGTGTCGAGGAGCGTACACGCCAGCCCGCCATGCACCACCCCGAGCGGGTTGTAGTGGGCCTCGCCCGGCCGGCATTCAAACTCCACCCGGCCCGGTTCCACCGCGGTAAGGGCCAGGTTCATCAACGACGCCATGGGTGGCCGGGGGATGGTCCCGTCCCGCATCCCGCAGAGGAAGTCGAACCCGGAGAGGCGCGGCAGATGTTCAAGCCCCACGCGGGGATCCACCCACCTGAAAGTTTTCGTCCGCTCCGCAGATTCCTGGGCATCCATGGGCAACTCCTCCTCGACTGGCCCCGCCCGAACAGCTTATCCTCGGGTCTGCCATTGGATTGCTGCGCCTTGCGTTGAAGCGGGCCGGAACCTTCTGAATACTGGAAGTAAGCATCATTTCGACGTGGGGCGGTGGCAGCAATGAGCGGCGGGGCAGGGAATTTCCGGAAGCGCCTGGAACGCGCCGCTGAGGTCCGGTCCTACCGGGGTGCCGGCATCAGCGCCGAGGAGGAAGCCGCCCTCGATGCCCTCGATGCCCAGGAGCGGGAGAAGCGCAAGAAGGTCAGCGACGCCGCCCGTGCTGAGTATCTGGTGCGGGACGCGATGGCGCAGGGCAAATTCGACAACCTCAAGTATGCGGGCAAGCCGATTCCGGGGCTGGGGGAGTCTTACGACCCCGACTGGTGGGTCAAGGGACTCATCCAGCGCGAAAACATCAGCGGGCTGGGGCCGGCCGCCATTCTGCTCCGGACCGAGGACGCGGAACTGGACGCCAAGCTCGACGCGCAGTACACCGAACAGCAGGTACGGGATATCCTGGCCGACTTCAACCGCCGCGTCATCGACGCCCGGCGCCAGCTCCAGGGTGGCCCGCCCGTGATCACCAAGACGCGGGAGGTGCAGGAAGAGGTGCAGCGGTGGCGGGAGCGGCGCGCTGCCCGGGCCGAGCAGGCTCCGCTGCCTGAACCCGAACCACCGCGCTCGTGGTGGCAGCGGCTCTGGAAGGGTGCGGGCTAGTTGTATTGAGTGCAGCTAGTCCGGGTGCAGCTGGTCCGGCCCTGCCTCGAAGAGCTCGCACGTGGCGTTGTAGTACCTGTTGGTCTGTCCAAGGTGGGTCATCCCGATGCGCAGGCACACCCCCTGCGATGCCGTGTTCGCCGGTGCCGTCACCGCTACCACTCTCTCCAGTCCGCCGTCGAGCGCGGAGGCAAGAACGGCGGCGGCCGCTTCCGTGGCGTAACCGTGCCCCCAGTGGCCCGGGTGGAAGTGCCAGCCGATCTCCGTATCGCCCGAGGGCTGCAGCGGGAGCTCCTCACCCGACGCCGGAATGGACTTGAGGAGCAGGGTCCCGGCCAGTGGCGTTGTATTCCTGCGATGGGCTGCCTCTTTCAGCTGGACAGCCCAGGCGCCGTGGAGCGGGTGGTCCATGGCCTGCCACACGCGGATCCGTTCCTCGGCTTCGGCACGCTCCCTCATCACTTGTGGATGGTTGCCGATGAAGCGCTGCACCTCCCAGCGGGAGTAAAGGTCCAGCACGAAGCCGGCGTCCTCCGGTTCCCATGGGCGGAGAACCAGCCGCTCCGTTTCGAGGCTCTTCACCCCGCCCATCCTGCCACTTTGGCGGGACCGGGGTTAGCGGCTGGGTGTCGGGGAAGGATTCGGGCCCATCATGGCCGGCGGAGGCCCCGGGAATGGTGCCGCGGGGTAGAGCGGAGCCACGTTCACCATGTAGTTCGCCCACTGCGGACCGGCGATCATGAAGCCGTCAAGCCGGGGGTAGAAGGTCCCGTTGATAGTGACGTTCTGGCCGGACCGTTTTTGGCCTTCCAGTGCGTCGCCGAAGAAGGAGGCGGTTGAGAGTCCGGAGGTGTAACCCACCACCCAGGTGGACCCATTGTTGTTCGACGTTCCTGTTTTGGCTGCCGTGGGAACTTTGTCGTGCACCTTCGGGTTGATCCAGACGCCCGAGCCCTTCTTCAGGACATCCTGCAGCACATTGTTGACCCCGCGGGCCACATCGGGTTTGACCGCGTCCCGGCATTCGGTGGACTGCGCCGGCAGCTTGCCGCCGCTGGCATCGGTGATTTCCAGCAGCGCGATGGGGTTGCAGTAGCGGCCGTCGTTGGCGAAGGTTGCAAAGGCATTGGCCATGTGCAGGGGCGCAACACCGGTGGCCCCCAGCAGGTTGCCCAGTTGGTGCATGTTGATGGGACTGCCGTCCAGGCCGCTATGGAGGCCCACTGCATCCACCATCTTCTGGATCCCGCAGAAGTCCAGTTGGGTAGCCGATGCAAAAGTGGCGGTGTTGATGGAGTTGTACAGTCCGTAATTGACGGGCATCTTCCGGTAGAAGCCTTCTTCCGCGTTCTGCAGGTCATCTGCCGCGCCCAGCTCAGGATTGTTCTGCGCGGTGCTGTAGGCGCCCAATACCTTCCCGCAGCTGGAGCGCCACGGGAATCCCAAAGGGTAGACCCGCTTCGACGCGTCAACTTCGGCGGTGATGGTCTTGCCCTCATTCAGCCACTCAGCGAAAGTGAAAGGCTTCATGGTGGACCCGGTCTGGAACCCGCCGGCACCGTTCAGGTCGTTGCCCTGGGGGTCTTTGGAGTCCACGTTGAAGTTCAACTGTGTGTCGAACTTGCCCGGTTCGGGCAGGAAGACAGTGTTCTGCGCCATCGCCAGGATCTTGCCGGTTCCGGGCTGGATGCTCACCAGGGCCGCGCCCCAGCGGTCCGGGTTGGCCCCTGCCGTTCCGTCCACCTGTGCCTGGGCTGCCGCCTGCAGCCTGCTGTCCAGGGTGGTGGTGATGGTGAGCCCGCCCCGGTAGAGCTTCCGCTCCCGTTCAGTCTGGTTGGGCCCGAACGCCGGATTGTTCAGGATGAGGTGTGAGATGTAGTCGCAGAAATAGGGCGCCATGGAGGCGTTGGCGCAGCCCTGCCGCGCCGGGCTCACCTTCAGCTCTATGGGTGCGGCGACGGCCTCATCATGCTCTTGCTGGTTGATCTTCTCGAGCCGGAGCATCTCGTCGAGCACTTGGTTGCGGCGGGTCAGTGAGTTCTCCGGGTTGATTGCCGGATTGTAGAACGTGGGGCTGTTGACGAGACCCGCCAGGAGCGCGGACTGGGGAAGGTTCAGGTCCTTTGCCGTGGTGCTGAAGAAGTACCGGGCTGCTGATTCCACGCCGTAGGCGTCACTGTTGAAAAACACGATGTTCAGGTAGCCCTCAAGGATCTGGTCCTTGGTGTATTTTTTCTCCAGCGCGACGGCGAGCTTCATCTCCCGCAGTTTGTCGCCGATGTCTTTTTGCCCGCTCAGGATCACCTCGTCCGGCCTGTCCTGGGACAGCCTCGCCTCATTGATCACGTTGGTGACGTATTGCTGGGTGATGGTGGACGCGCCCTGCTGGTCGCCCTTGGTCAGATTGGCCACCACCGCCCGAAGGATCCCTTGCGGATCGAGGCCGGCGTGTTCGTAGAACCGGCTGTCCTCGATGGCAATGACAGCGTCTTTGATGTACGGCGACATCTGGTCCAGCGGGATCCGGACGCGGTTCTCGGCATAGAAGGTGGCAATGGGCTGGCCATCGGAGGTGAGGACTTTGGTGGATTGCGACGGCGGCTGGACCGTCAGTTCCTCCGGCAGGCTGTCGAAAAACCCGATGGAGGTGCTGACTCCGAATCCGGCCGCCGCGACTGCCGGGACCACCAGGCTGGCGGCCAGCACACCGCACATCACACTCGCCGCGAAGAATCCCAGGATCCTTCCCAGGGCAGAACCGCCACGGCGCCTGCGCTTCTTTTTCTTCGCCATTTTCCAGCCCTCGAGCTTGAAGAGTGCCACAAGACTACGTCCGGCCCGGCGCGTGATCCAGAGGATGGAAGGTCATGATTTGATGAAGTCTTCTATTGACTCGGCGATAGTTAGCGACATATCGTTAACTATCGCCGAAGAAGCGGTGACAATTAGAACATGAAAGGAAGATGCCACGATGAAAGGCACTTCAGAAGAGAATTTCCCCGGCCGGCAGCACGGCAGGGACAGGTTTGAACGCGGCCGTGGAAGGCGCGGACCACACGGGCACCGGGGCGGGGGCGTCGGGCCCGGCTTTGGCGGGGGATTCGGCCCCGGTTTGGGCGGCCCCGGACCAGGCTTTGGCCCCGGCTTCGGGCCCGGTTTTGGCCGTGGCCCGCGCAGGGCCAGCAGGGGCGACGTCCGCTCCGCCATCCTCTCGCTCCTGGCCGAATCACCCTCGAATGGTTACGGCTTGATCAAGGCCATAGCGGAAAAGACCGACGGCGCCTGGCGGCCAAGTCCCGGATCGATCTACCCCACGCTGCAGCAGCTGGTCGACGAGGAACTCATCACGCCGCTCAGCGAAGGCCGCGGGACGGAGTTCTCGCTCACGGATACCGGAAGGGCCTGGGTGGAAGAACACGCTGAGGAATTGGCGAACGCCTGGAACGCCGGGCCTGAAAGCCCGGACCGGGACTTCCACCAGAGCATCGGGAAGCTGATGGCCGCCATCCACCAGTTCCGGAGCGGGGTCACCCAGGAACAGCGGGCTGCTGCAATCGAGAAGCTGGACGAGACCCGCCGCGCGCTCTACAAGATCCTGGCGGACTGACGGGGCTCAGGCGAAGGAGTCTTCCTTGGCCTGGCGCTGGGGCACGGTTTCGCCGGCACCGGAAACAGCTTCGGTCGGAGCGTGCGTTGCTGCCGCGGGGTGCGGAACGGTGTGGTTCAGCGGGCGGAAGCCTCCGCCGATCTCCCCGAAGGCATACGCGCTCTCAGCGTGCTCGGCCAGGTCCACACCTGCGGTCTCCGCCTCGCGGCTGACCCGGAAGCCGATGGTCTTGTTGATGGCCCGGCCAATAATCAAGGTACCGAGCCCGGAGAGCAGCAGCGTGATGACCACGGCCACGGTCTGGGCAATGAGCTGCTGGACGCCGCCGCCGTAGAACAGCCCGCCGCCCTGGCCGTCCACCGGGAGGGCGATGAAGCCAAGCGCCAGGGTGCCGATGAGCCCGGCGCCCAGGTGGACGCCCACTACGTCAAGGGAGTCGTCCAGGCCAAAGCGGTACTTGAGGTCCACGAAGATGGCGCAGGCGGCACCGGCAACCAGGCCCAGGCCGATCGCGGCCACCGGGCTAATGTTGGCGCAGGACGGGGTGATGGCAACCAGGCCGGCCACCACACCGGATGCGGCGCCGAGCGAAGTGGGGTGTCCGTGGCGGACCTTCTCCGTGACCAGCCAGCTGAGCATGGCGGCAGCGGGGGTTACCAGGGTGTTGATCCAGATCAGGCCGGCCTGTTCCGCGGAAGTGGCCGCGCCGCCGTTGAAGCCGAACCAGCCAAACCATAGGATGGCGGCGCCCAGCATGATGAAGGGGATGTTGTGCGGGCGGTGGTTCGGGTCCTTGGCGAAACCGTGGCGCTGGCCGACGATCACGGCAAGGACCAGGGCTGCGGTGCCGGAGCTGATTTCCACTACTGCGCCGCCGGCAAAGTCGATCACCTGGCCAAAAACAGCGCTGACGGCTCCGCCGGCACTCATCAGTCCACCGCCCCAGATCATGTAGGCGAGCGGGCAGTAGACCACCGTGATCCAGATGGGGACAAACAGAGCCCAGGCGCCGAATTTGGCGCGGTCAGCGATGGCACCGCTGATCAGGGCAACCGTGATGATCGCGAACGTGGCGCTGTAGCCGGCCTTGATCAGGTCTGGGGAGCCCATCAGGTTTTGCAGGCCGAAGTTGGCGAAAGGATTGCCGAAGATGCCGAGCACGCCGTCGCCGGTGGTCATGGAGTAGCCCCAGAGAACCCAGATCACGCCGACAATCCCGGCGGAGATGAAGCTCATCATGATCATGTTCAGGGCTGCCTTTGCCCGCGTCATGCCGCCGTAGAAGAGGCCGAGCCCGGGCGTCATCAGCAGTACCATCGCGGCCGAAATCATCAGCCAGACATGTTGGGCAGAAATCTCCACCTGAAGGTCCCTTCGCAATTGCGCCTCGAAGCGGGGCGCTTTTCCAGGCCCTCGCATTTCCCCCGCAGTCCATCTTTCGCGGTTTGTGTTTCGGGAAACGCGCGCGAAAGTTGCGCGCGCGTTACAGAAAAGGCTCTTATGTGAAGTCGTCGTGTCGGCAATGTTTCAGCAATGTAAACAGCCGCCATCGACGCAGGACGGAGCGGGGCCTCAATGAGCAGGACGACCGCGGGGAGTCAGGCGGGCCGAAGCGATGCAAGGTGAGGTACCGCCGTCGTACGCAAAAATCTGTGGAGATTTCAGGGCCGTGAACAGAGACTCACCCTCGGCGCGCAGAAAATGCCCCCGAAGGGGCTCAGAACTGCCGGGCGTTCGCCAGCACGGGGAGCTTGGCGCGGACGTCGTCCACCACCGCGGGATCGATGTCCACGACGGCGAGTTCCGGCTTGCCGCCCAGCGCAACCACCGCCGAGCCCAGGGGAGTGATGACGGCGCTGTGGCCGATGCCCGTGGGAGCCGTGCCCGCGGGGCCGGCACCGATGGTTTCGGGGTCACCCTGGCCGCAGGCCACCACGAAAGTGGTGCTGTCCAGGGCCCGCGCCCGCACCAGGAGGTCCCACTGTTCCGCCTTGCCTTCGCCGGCTCCCCAAGAGGCGCAGACGATGTTCACCTTTGCCCCCGCACGGGCGTTGGCCGTGAACAGGGCGGGAAAGCGGACGTCATAACAGGTGGCCAGGCCAAACACCGTGCCGTTGACCTCAAAGGTCACCGGGTCCGTTCCCGCGTCCACCGTCCTGGACTCCTGGAAGCCGAAGGCGTCGAAGAGGTGCACTTTGTTGTAGGACGTGTCCACGCCGGGGCCGGTGACCAGCAGGGTGTTGCGGACGCGGCCGTCGTTCCCGGGGGTGAACATCCCGGCCACGATGGCGATGCCCAGTTCACCGGCAATTGCCCGGACCTTCTCAGCCCAGGGGCCAGTGAGTGGTTCCGCGATGTCCTTCAGGGAGTGGCCGAAGGAGCGCATGGCAGCCTCGGGGAACACCACCAGTTCCGCCCCGGCTGCTTTCGCCTCGGTGGCGTACTCCCGGATCAGTTCCAGGTTGGCTGCAGTGTCTGCGCTGCTGATGATCTGGGCGATTGCTAGACGCAAGGGTAGCTCCGTTCTGTTCGCATGCCGGGACGCCTCTGGCGCAACGATACCGCCAGAGGTGAGGGGAACAGATACGGCCTACTGCTTGTAGCCCTCGACTTCGCTGACTGGCCGGGCTTCGGCGTCGTTGGGGTTCTCGCCGGACTCCGCTTTGGCCCGGCGCTGGCGGAGCAGGTCCCAGCACTGGTCCAGCCGTTCTTCAACCTGCCGGAGCCGGGCCTGGTCCGGTGCCTGGCCGTCGCCGGATCCCTCGCGGAGGGTGTGTTCCTCCTCCACCAGGGCCTGGATGCGGGCCAAAAGATCTTCGTCGTTCATGTCTACCCCTTCCGCAGGAACGTTTCCCTCAGCGTACGCCTGTACCATCAAATTCATGCCCACTGTGCTTGATATGGCAGGTCCGATCCTGGAAATGCTCACCTGGTTGTGCCTGCCCGCGGGGCTGGGCCTGCTCTTCTACACGGGCTTCCTGCGCCGCTTTGTGCACCCGTGGGATGTGGCCGAAGCTGTGGTGTATTCGGACACCACTGGCGTGGGCTTCCGCTGGTTCGACCGCAAGTACCAGGTGCACCACGCGCCCATGTCGCCGCATGACATCAAGGACATGGCCGTGGGCGATACCCTCCCCATCTACTACCACCCCAAGCGGCCCACCCAGTGGCAGACGGCAGTGCCGGAAGAGCCCGCCAGGACCGCTGCGGTGCTGGGCCGTTGCCTCACCGCGATCGGTGCCGTTGCCCTGCTCGCCGGTTTTGTCCTTCCCATGTTCTAGGGGCCTGAACCGCGGGTGCTACCACGCGAGGACCACGGCGATGCCCAGGCCCCCCAGCGCAACCCCCGCAAAAGCGGTCCACAGCACTGCGGTGATGTCGGCGTCGAGCTTTTCCCTCGAAAGGCCGCGGGACCTGGCCCTGTAGCGGCGCCGCTGCGTCGCGTAGATAGCGAGCGCGGCGGCTGCCGAAACCGCGAACAGCAAAAGGATGGGCAGGCCGTGCCGGGGGAGCCAGCGCAGGAAGATGGCGCTGACCGTCACCAGCGCCAGTACGGTCCTGCCCCAGGCGAGGGTGGTCCGCTCCGGCTGCAGGCCGGGGTCGCCGTGGCTGCCGGCAGGGCGGGACGCGTCCATAGGGTCAGCGCCAGAGTATAAAGATGAGTACGACGGCGGCCGCCACCGCGCCTGCCCCGGCCAGCAGCGGCACGATGAGCGGCAGGGGCAGCGGGGCCTTGTTGCGCATGCTGCGCTCCACGCGCAGCCACCGCACGGCAGAGCCTGCGCTGAGCAGCATTCCCAGCAGGAGCAAGACCACCGCGAGGCCCTTCCGTACGGGCTCCAGGAAAAGATCGGCCGTGAACGCCTCGATGGCGATGCCGCCGGCCAGCAGTGCAAGCGACGTCCGGATCCACGCCAGGAACGTACGCTCGTTCGCAAGGGTGAACCGCGGGTCCGGTTCCTCGCCGCCGGGAAGCAGCCGCTCAGCGATTTTCCCGCGCGACGGCGGGTTCCCGGCATTGGCGGGCTGGTCGCTGTTGGTCACGGTGCCAGTCTAGCCACCGGCCTGTGGCCTGTGGGCCCGCAGGCTAGGCGGTGCGCAGCAGCACAGCCTTTGACGCCAGGTGGTCGCCGATGGGCAGCGCGGCCGTGGCGGCGGGCGAGGGTGCGTTCAGGACGTGGATCATCCGGGGCGTCTCGGCCAGGAGAAAATCGTGGATGAGCGTACCGTCGCGCCGGACCGCCTGCGCCCGGATCCCCGCCTCGTACGGCAGGAGGTCCTCCTTGGTGAGGCCCGGCGCGTATTTCCGGCATTCCTGCAGGTAGCTGCCCTTGAACAAGGAGTTCCGGACCTCCCGGACAGCGGTACGGGCATGTTCCCGGGCCACATGCCAGAGTCCGGGGAACCTCAGGTACCGGCCTACATCCCTGAGGTCCACCGAGAACTTGGGGTATCCCTCGCGGGACAGGCCCAGCACGGCGTTCGGCCCCACCGTGATGGTGCCGGCCACGGTGGGGGTGAGGTGGACGCCCAGGAAGGGCAGGGCGGGATCCGGTACCGGGTAGATCAGGTGCCGCACGTAGCTGGATTTATCTGCCGGGAGCTCAAAGTACTCGCCGCGGAAGGGAATGACCTGCACGTCGATGTCCACGCCCGCGAGCTCCGCCAGCCGGTCCGACTGCAGCCCGGCGCAGGCCACCAGTTTGCCGCAGCTGTAGCGGCTTCCGGAGGTGCTGACCTCAACCCTGTCCCTGTATTCGGTGATGGCGGTGACCCTTGCCCCGGTGATGACCTGTCCGCCTGCAGCAGTGATGAGCGCGGCCAGCTTCCGGGCCACTGCCGTGTAGTCAACAATGCCCGTGCTCGGAATGAACAGCGCGGCGAGCCCGGAGACGTTCGGCTCCCGCCGCCGCAGCTCCGGCTGGTCAAGCCGCTCGCACTCCAGGCCGTGGATGCCGGCCCGCACCTCCAGCTGGTCCAGCCGTCCCTGTTCCAGGGCAGTGGTGGCCACGAGCAGCTTGCCCGGCTCCTGGAACGGGATGCCGTGCTCCCCGCAGAACTCCTTTGTCTGTTGCGCGCCGGCCTTGCTGAAGCGGGCTTTGAGGCTGTCCGGGGCATAGTAGATGCCGGAGTGGATCACCCCGCTGTTGTGGCCGGTCTGGTGCGCGCCGAGTGTATCCGCCGCCTCCAGCAGGATCAGTGAGGCCCCGGGCTCCTTGCACAGCAACTGGTAGGCGGTGGCCAGCCCTACGATGCCGCCGCCAATAATGCAGTAGTCCGCATGCTCCACAGGTCCGCCCATCTGCTCACGTTTGCCGGCCGCGAAGGGGGGGCGGCAGTTCCTGCGATTCTGCAACACAACCGGCGTCCCGCCCAGCGTAAGCGGTACTCGATTATTGCCATGCCCACCGCACCGCGTGGCGCTTAGCGGAACCGGCGGCAGAAGAGCTGCAGGGAATTCCCTGCGCCCCACGGCGGTTACGGGAGTCATGGAGCGCATCGGATTCCTTTCATTCGGCCACTGGGGCCCTGGCCAGGGTTCACAGACCCGGACGGCGGCGGACGCCCTCCTCCAGGCCATTGACCTTGCCGTCGCCGCGGAAGAGCTGGGAGTGGACGGAGCGTTTTTCCGGGTCCACCACTTCGCCCGCCAGCAGGCATCGCCGTTCCCGCTCCTGTCCGCCATTGGCGCCCGCACCAGCCGGATCGAAATCGGCACCGGTGTGATCGACATGCGGTACGAAAATCCCCTGTACATGGCCGAAGAAGCGGCGGCAGCGGACCTCATCAGCGGCGGCAGGCTGCAACTGGGCATCAGCCGTGGTTCACCCGAGCCGGCGCGGCAAGGTGCAGCGGCATTCGGCTACCGCCCGGAACCGGGGGAGACCGACGCTGACATGGCCCGGCGGCACACCGCGCTGTTCCGGAAGGCCATCACCGGTGCCGGCGTGGCCGAAGCGGACCCCCGCTACGCCGGGGGTGCTACCGGCCTGCTGCCCGTTCAGCCGCAGTCGCCGGGGCTCGCCGAACGCATCTGGTGGGGCGCGGGCAGCCGGAAGACCGCGGTCTGGGCTGCGGAGATGGGGATGAACCTCATGAGTTCCACCTTGCTGACCGAGGATACCGGCGTTCCCTTCCACGAACTCCAGGCCGAACAGATCCAGCTGTTCCGGGACGCCTGGGCGGCAGCAGGCCATCAGCACGCACCCCGGGTCTCGGTGAGCCGCAGTGTGCTTCCCATCGCCGACGAGGAGGACCAGCGTTACTTCGCCGGCAGTGCTTTGCGGGACAGCCGCGACCAGGTGGGGATCATCGACGGGTTGACCGCCCGGTTCGGAAAGAGCTACGTGGGGGCTCCTGACGTCCTGGCCGAAGAGCTCGCTGCCGATACCGCAGTGCGGGCCGCTGACACCCTGCTCCTCACCGTGCCCAACCAGCTCGGCGTCGATTTCAACGCCAAGCTGCTGGGCAACGTGGTCCGCCACATTGTCCCCGCCCTCGGCTGGAAGGCGGCCCGATCCTGACACGATAAGCGCCGGCAGCGCCGCCGCCGTCCCCCCTGGGTAAACATCAGTCCGCGGATCCGCATCCGAGGTATAATAAGCATGCTTACTGAAGTTCGGGGGAACCTTCCGCATACCGCAGCCGTTACTCTTATAGTGCGGCTTTGGGGGCTTAGCGCCCCCACTACAGCGTGACTGCGGAACGGTCATATGACGGAAAGAGAGAAATATGGCCCGCGCCGTTTTAGGCTTTATCCCATGATCCGGCTACGTCAGCTGGCCCAGGCGGCCTCGGTGCTTACTACGCCCTTGGCGCCGGAAGACATCCTCGCGCTGTTCAACCCCGTCTACTCCGCGCGGCAGCTTCGCGGCGTGGTCACCCGGGTGGTCCAGGAGACCGCGCAGTCGGCAACCATTTTTTTCCGGCCCGGCCGCGGCTGGCACTCACACCTTGCAGGCCAATGGGCACGCATCGGCGTCGAACTCGACGGCGTCCGCCACTGGCGGTCCTACTCGCTCAGCGCCCCCGCAGGCAAGGACCCCGCCATCACGGTCACCGACGTCGGGGCAGTCTCCGGCACGCTGGTCCGCACCACGAAACCCGGTGACGTCCTTTTCCTCGCACCCCCGCAGGGTGATTTCGTGCTTCCCGAGCACCCCCGCCCCCTGCTCATGGTCACTGCGGGCAGCGGCATCACTCCGGTGATGTCCATGATCCGCACCCTTGTTCCACGGCGCCCGGATGCCGACGTCGTCCTGGTGCACTCAGCCCGCACCCCCGGCGACAGCCTCTTCCGGGAGGAACTCGCCGAGCTCGCGGACCAGTTCCCCAACTTCCGCCTCGCGCACTGGTTCACCGGCGAACAGGGCCGGATGGACCTGACCAACACCGCCCAGCTGGACGAGATCTGCCCGGACTGGAAGGAACGCGCCGCCTACGCCTGCGGCCCGGACAGCTTCCTGGACGACGCCGAGGCACTGTGGAAGCGCGCAGCGCTGACCACAGCAGCGCCCGGCTCCGACGTGGCAGTGGCCGGCAGCGCCGGCAACCTGATGATCGAACGCTTCAACACCACCTTCGCCGGCGGTGTCGGGTTCGACGGCGGCCTGGTCACCTTCGAAGCCTCGGACCGGGAAGTCCAGGCCGACGGCGACACCCCCATCCTGGACATCGGGGAGGACGCCGGGGTGCTGATGCCCAGCGGCTGCCGCATGGGTATCTGCCACAGCTGCCTCACTCCACTCCTGTCCGGGCAGGTGCGTGACCTCCGCACCGGGGAAGTCCACGGCGAACCCGGCCAACTGATCCAAACGTGTGTCTCGGCAGCCGCCGGACCCGTCAACCTCGAAATCTGAGGAGCACCACGGTATGTCTGTAATTTCACCCAGCAAGGCCACACCCACCGGCGGCAGCTCCGCCGGGGGCTCACGGACGCGTCCCGGAAAGCTTGCCGAATCCGGCAGCCCCACGGTCCGCCCGCCCGCGGCCGCCCACCTCAGTGACGAGCAGGTGGCCGAACTCGGGCGCGAACTTGATGCCATCCGTGACGAGATCCTGGCCAAGCGCGGAGCGGAAGATGCCGCGTACATCCGCCGCGTGATCAAGATCCAGCGCGGCCTGGAGATCTCCGGCCGGGCCGCCCTGCTGGTCAGCAAGAACAAGGCCGCGTGGGTCACCGGCACCACCCTGCTGAGCCTGGCCAAGATCCTGGAAAACATGGAGATCGGGCACAACGTCCTGCACGGCCAGTGGGACTGGATGCGGGACCCTGACATCCACTCCACCACCTGGGAGTGGGACTTCGTCACGCCGTCGCGCTCCTGGCAGCACACCCACAACGACCTCCACCACCGCTGGACCAACGTGGTGGGCAAGGACAACGACGTCGGATACAACCTCCTGCGGATGGACGAACAGCAGCCGTGGAAGCCCATCAACCTGGCCAACCCGCTGTTCAACGCCATCCTGGCGCCCCTCTTCGAGTGGGGCATCGCCATCTACGACCTTGAGCTCACGGAGTTCAAGGAAGGCACGAAGTCCAAGGAAGCGCTGCTCAAGGACCTCAAGGCCCTCGGCAAAAAGGTTGTCACCCAGTTCACCAAGGACTACGCCGCAACCCCCGCAGTCGCGATGCTGACAGGCTCGGGCAAGCAGGCGCTCTATGGAACCCTGACGGCCAACGCGGTACGGAACGTCTGGGCCCACGCAGTCATCTTCTGCGGCCACTTCCCTGAAGGCACCGACACCTTCACGGAGGAAATGGCGGAAGGCGAAACCCGCGGCGACTGGTACATCCGCCAGATGATCGGCTCCGCCAACATCTCCGGGTCAAAGTTCATGCACATCATGACAGGCAATTTGTCGCACCAGATTGAGCACCACCTGTTCCCCGACCTGCCGTCCAACCGGTATGCAGAGGTGGCGCCCAAGGTCCGGGAAATCTGCCAGCGCTACGGCTTGAAGTACACCACCGGGCCGCTGCTGAAGCAGGTTGGATCAACCTGGGGCAAAATCTTTAAACTGGCCCTCCCGGGTAAGGCTGCACGGGCCTAGGCTCAACCGCCCTACCTAAAAGCACTGACTGCACCTCCGGCCCCGGGAACCACCCCGGGGCCGGAGGTGCCGTCATTTCCCCGCCGGATCAGACGCTCTCTCACTTAACGCGGCGTTTCCTTAAACGCTCTCTCACTTAACGCGGCGTTTCCGCAAACGCTCTCTCATATAACGCGGCGTTTCCGCGAACGGTCTCTCACTTTCCGCGGTCCACCGCGCATAATTGATCCCACAGCCGCCCGGCCAATGGAGGAATCATGCGGATTGTCGGAGTACTTATCGTCATCTGGCTGATCATCGGCGGCGTGGCTGCCTGGCAGCGCGGCTACTTCGGCGCAGCACCGGGGAACTGTGCCCAGGCCGGCACTGTAGCAATCACCATTGCCGCGGGCCCGCTGAATTACATGGGCGTCAACCCCAAAATAACCTGCGAGTTGCCGCAGCCATCCCAGTAGAGCGGCACGGCGGAGCACTGGGTAGGAGCTCGACGCCGGAAGTGGGAGCTGTGCGTCTGATCCGGGTGCTGTGCGCCTAGAGTGGGAATTGCGCGGGCCAGGCAGCTTTTTCGCCCGCACCGATCCCACAGTCTCGAAAGGACCGCCGCGATGGCCTTCATCACCGTTGGAACTGAAAACAGCACTGATACCGAGCTCTACTACGAGGACCACGGCTCGGGGCAGCCCGTCGTGCTGATCCATGGCTACCCACTGGACGGCGCCTCCTGGGAGAAGCAGACCACCGCCCTGCTGGATGCCGGCTACCGCGTGATCACCTACGACCGGCGCGGCTTCGGGAAATCGAGCAAGACCACTGAGGGCTACGATTACGACACCTTCGCCGCGGACCTCAACACCCTCCTGACTGCTTTGGACCTGAATGACGCCGTGCTGGTTGGCTTCTCCATGGGCACCGGTGAAGTGGCCCGGTACCTGGGCAATTACGGATCTGCCCGGGTTGCAAAGGCCGCATTCCTGGGTTCCCTGGAACCGTTCCTGTTGAAGACCGATGAGAACCCGGACGGTGTCCCGCAGGACGTCTTCGACGGCTTGAAAGAGGCTGTGACCGCAGACCGGTTTGCCTTCTTCACCGAGTTTTTCAAGAACTTCTACAACAGCGACACGTTCCTCGGCACGCCCCGCCTCAGCCAGGAGGCTGTCAACGCCAGCTGGAACACCGCATCCAACGCCGGTGCCACGGCCTCCGTTGCGGCACAGGCCACGTGGATCACGGACTTTCGCGGGGACATCCCGAAGATCGACGTTCCGGCACTGATCCTCCATGGCACCGCGGACAACATCCTCCCCATCGACTCGACCGGACGCCTGTTCGCCAAGGCCCTGCCCGACGCCGAATACGTGGAGATCGAGGGCGCCCCGCACGGCCTTCTGCTGACCCACGCGGCTGAGGTCAACGAAGCACTGCTGCGCTTCCTCGCCAAGTAGCCCGCGCATAACGCGCAGACTTCCGGCGACGGCGGGAGGCCGCCGTCGCCGGAAGTGATGGAGCGTTGGGTGAAAGGCGACGTTAAGTGAGAGAGCGTTGGGTGAAAGGCGACGTTAAGTGAGAGAGCGTTGGGTGAAAGGCGACGTTAAGTGATGGAGCGTTGGGTGAAAGGCGACGTTAAGTGAGAGAGCGTTTGGGGTTACCAGCGCGGGCCGCCGCCTCCGCCGTCCGGGCCCTGCTCGGCGGTGTACTCGCCTGCGGTGACTGTTCCCTGCTTGGCGGCGTCGTCCAGTGAGCCTTCGCCGAGCCCGGCGCTGACTGTTGCCGTGCCGCCGGTGTACACCGTGTATTCCTCGCCGGCGGTGATAGCCGCGGAGGAGTACACCAGCGAGGCGGTGGCCTTGGTGGTGACGAACGCGGCCACGACGTGCCCGGATGAATCGGCAACCTGGATGACAGTTCCGGCCGGAACCGACGACCCCAGTGTCACCTGCACCCCGGACTGGGTGGAGGACCCGCTGGGGGTGACCACCATTCCTGCACTTCCGGCGGCGGCAACCGTTCCACCGGTCACGGCCAGCTCGCCGTTGACATCCAGGGCACCGTTTCCGTTGTTGGTGGGGCCGTTGACCACCACCGTTCCGCCCGAGATGCTGGCGTTGCCGTTGGAATCAAGGCCGTCGCCCTGGGCGTTGATGGTGAGCACGCCGCCGGTGACCTCCACGGTGAAATCGCCCACTTCCATGCTTCCGCCACCCATGCCGCCCCCCATTCCGCCACCGCCCGACGTGGAGGTGGAGCTGCCGCCCGAGGCGTTTACGCCGTCGTCGTTGGAGGTGACGGTTGCGGTGCCGCCGGAAACCACAATGTGCTGGGCCTCGAGGCCTTCTTCCGATTCCTCCACGGTGGCCGTGCCGGCCGCGATGGTCAGGGTGTTGTAGGCCTTGATGCCGTCATCTCCGGCGCTGACGTTGATGGTTCCGCCGTTGATCAGGAGCCAGCCGCGGCCCTCGTCCTCGTCGTTGTCCGACTTGAACCCGTCGCCGGCCGCGGACACCTGGTAGGCGCCGTCCAGCAGCACGGCGTAGTCCTTGCCCACGATGCCGTCATCAGCGGCATCCACGGTCACGGAGCCGGAGGCGAGGACCAGGCCGTCCTTCGAAGAGATCCCGTCGTTGTACTTGCCGTCCACGGTCAGCGATCCGCTGCCGGCAAGGGTCAGGTCCGCCATGGAGTAAAGGGCTGCATTGGGTGCGTCCGACCCCTGGTCCGCGTAGGTGGCCGCGTCCGTGAGCGTGTTGGTGCTGCCGTCCTCGAGGTAGACGATGGCCTCATTGGCGCTCTGTACTACGAAGGGGGAACCTGTGGAGCTGGTGATGCTGGCATCATCGAGGATGATCCGCACCACGTCCTCTTCGCCTGCGGCCACCACCACCTGGCCGTCAGAGAGTGACCCGCTCAGGCGGTAGGTGCCTGCCGCGGTGATGGTGACGGTGTCGCCGACGACCTTTACTGCGTCCGACGACGTGCCGTCGGCTTTGCTGGCGCCGTCGGCCAGTGTCACGGCTACTTCGGAGGCGGCGTCCCAGGTGAGGTCGTCGGCGTCGTAATGCGTGTCCTCGGCCAGGGTGTCCAGGGAAACGGCCTGCGTGGTGCTGGAGGCGGTGCCCGAACTGGCAGCGGAGGAGGTGCCGCTGATGGCGGAGACACCGGTGGGAGGGGTGCTGGCAACGGAGCAGCCGGCGAGCCCGAGTGCGGTGGCCAGGGCGGCGACGGAGAGGTAAGAGCGGAGGTTCTTCATGGCGAGGGTCCTTAGGGGAAAGTGGGGAAGCTGTTGGGTGTGGGACTAAGCCGCCGGGCGGAGCGACAGGCTGCGGCGCAGCGTCCGGTTCCAGCGGTTGGCGGGCAGGTCCGGGCAGAGCGCCGCCATTCCGGTGGCGAACTTGGAGATCCTGGACGGGCGCACGCCGTGGGCCCAGAGGTGCCGGTCGAGCGGGCCGGCGGTGGAGCCTGACTTGGTTTCGAGGATTACCGCGTCGTCCAGCACCCAGGCCCGCCCGCCGGGACGCTGCCAGGTCACGTCGGTGTCGATCGTGGCCCGGCTTCCGGACTCCGGGAGGAACAAGGTGGTGCGGTTGTACCTGGTTTCGAGCACTGGCGCGAGCCGTCCGGAAGGCATTGCGCCGACGGAAGCCGTCAACGTTTCACGGACGTAGCCCAGGCCCTCCGGCGTCAGGCGGGCGCGGTCTGCCAGCTCGTAGGGGATGCGTTCCTTGACCGTTGCCTCGCGGGCGCCTTCGGTCTTGACCTCCAGGAAGCTCACTGCGCTGTCTATGTAGGTCCGGGTGCGGATCTTGTAGCGGCGCCGGCGGCCGTGGGCGGCCAGCAGGTAGCTGTCCAGGGCGGCGGTGTCGAAGTAGACGGAGTCGTAGGCGAAGCTGCGGGCACCGTCCATCTCGAGCACCCGCACGTCCGTGCGGAACGAGTCCAAGAGCCGGCGGGCGAGCCCGGCGGGAACCACGTATTTCCGGTCAACCCGGGTCTGGAGTGCCGCTTCGCTGTTGAGCTCCTCAAGGCCCACCGGAGGCAGGAAGGGAAGATTGCCGACGACGTCTGTTCCGGTGGTGCTCATGCGGCACCGGCCTGGGAATGGACCATGGCAGCGGGCTCGGCGGGTCCGTGTGCGGGCTGGGTGAGCCGGTGGGTTGCCGAGGTGCCGGCCGGGATGCTCACCTGGGCGGGGAAGGCTGCGGGGGAGTAGGCGAACCGGACATCAACGATGGTTTTGTCGTTGACCAGGTCCAGTTCCTGGATGGTGGCCGAGTGGACCTTGCCGTGCAGGACGTCCTCCAGCCGGGCGTAGAGCTCGCCGTCTTCGGCCACGGCGCGGTCCAGGATGACGGTCTGGTGGCGGTAGGAAGGCAGGACGCGCGGGTGGTCTCCCACGAACATCACCATCACGATCAGGGCCATCAGCGAACCCGTGAGCCAGAGCGGCTCGATGCCCAGTCCGGCGATCAGGCCGAGTGCCAGTGCCGAGAAGTAGTAGGCCACCTCGTGCTGGGCAAGCTCGGTGGAGCGGAGCCGGATGATGGACAGGACGCCGAAGAGGCCCAGTCCCAGGCCCAGGCCGGCGGCCGAACCGGACAACGCCGTGGCCACGGCCAGGACGCCGACATTCATGCCCAGGTAGGACACCACCAGGTCGCGGCGGCGGTGCCGGCGGAGATACAGGGCGAAGGTCAGGATGCTGATGGCCGCAAGGTCGGCGACGATAAAGATCAGTGAGTTCATGGGATTCTCCGGGGTGTATTCGGTGGGCTTGTCTTTACTTTCCGGCCCCAAGCTGTGCAGCTGCTGTGCGGGAACCTAGCCGGATATATGAGTGCGGGCTGGTGTTTCGCTGGGTATGCTGCCGGTACTTTGACGGGCAGTTTTGCCGGCGAAGAGCCACCGCTGCTGCACGGCGAAGCTGGCCGCCAGCAGGATGACTTCCGCGAGGATCTTGGCCGGCAGGGCAGGCAGTCCGGAAGCTTCGAGCAGCCAGATCAGCCCGAAATTCGCGGCGAGCAGGACGGCAGCGAGGCTGAAGTAGCGCAGGCCGGTGGCACGGGCCGGCTTGTCCCTGCCGTGTTCGAAGACCACGTTCCGGTTGACCATGAAGTTCACGACGGAGCTCACCGCCCGGGCGCCAAGCACTGCCAGGAGCAGCGAATCGATGACCAGTGTGAGCAGCAGGAAAAGGATGGTGTCCAGCAGGAAGGCCGTAAACGAGGAGGCAAGGAACTTCAGGAGCGGTGCATAGATGCGCACGGAATCCGCAAAGGGACGGAAATGCGAGCCCGAGTTGTGGTCCAGGTAGACGGTGGCAATCTCCACGGACTGGATGGCGTAGCCGCTGTTCCGGGCCTCAAGCAGCAGGTTCAGCTCGTATTCGTAACGGTCCCCACGGACCGACCTCAGCCACGGGATCATGGCGGAGGGGTAGCCGCGGAGGCCGGTCTGGGTATCGGGGATGCGTTCACCGGTGGCGAGTGTGAACAGCGCCTTGGTGGCGCTGTTGCCGAGCCTGCTCCGGGCGGGGACGTTGCCGGTGAAGCTGCGGCTGCCCAGCACCATGGTGGCCCAGCGGTGTTCCGCCCTGTTTTCCTGCAAAGTCGCTGCCACACTGAGGATGTCCACCACCGTGTGCTGGCCGTCGCTGTCGGCGCAGACCACGTCGTGGCCGGGAAGGTTGTCGGCAATGAAGCCGAGGCCGGTTTTGAGGGCGAAGCCCTTTCCGCGGTTGCGCCCGTAACTGATGACGTGGCACCCAAGTGCCCTGACGCCGTCGAACACGTGACGGTAGTCCGGGCCGCTTCCGTCATCCACCACGAGGATGGGAACCGACGGTTCGGCGCTGCGGATGCTGCGGATGAGGGCGGGGAGCTGCTGGTCCGGCTCGTAGGCCGGGATCAGGATGATCATGGCGGGCCTACTGCCCGATGTACAGGATGTCGGAGGTGCCGCGTTCCTTGTTTTCACCCAGCGGGTTGTTGACCAGGCTGCCGTTGAAGTACATGGTGGAGGAGCCGCCGCCGTCGATGTTGTAGGCAGTGGTGGCACCAAGGCCCTGCATGATTTCGGCGAGCCCGGTCATGGTGACGCCGGCACTGTAGCCGGGGCTGCGGCCGTCCACCACCACAAACACCAGGTGGTTCTCGTCAATGATTCCGACGGCGGTGCGCGGCTGTTCGCCCTGGATGGAGTGGTTGCCGAAGTTCGTGTCCACCTCAACGTCTTCGATGCCGCTTGCCACTTCGCCGTTGTCCAGCAGGGACGGGCCGAAGGAGAGGGTGTTCCAGACACCGTCCGCCACCAGCTGGTCGGCGGTGGTGGCGGTTTCGTCGTAGACCTTTACCGTTCCGTCGCGGTAAAAGGCCAGGCCCTGGCGGGCGCCCTCGTCCCGGAACACCACGCCGTTGCGGATCACGATGCCGGTATCGCGGAAGCCGTAGTAGTCGCCGTTGATCGCGAAGACCGCGTTGTTGGCTTCGGCGATGGCTGAGGTGGTTTCGGTGATGTTTTCACCGAAGCTGTCGTTAGCGAAAGCGGATTGCAGGGTGGTGGCATCATCGAGTACGACGTCGGCCACGTAGTAGGTGACTGTGCTGTCCCCGCTCCCGGTGGTCACCGTGGAGATATTGATGTTGGAGCTGTCTGACACGTAGGAGGTGTCAGTGGTGACGGCGCTCGTGGAGGAGGCGTCCGCCGTCGTGCTGGTTGATCCTGTGGAGGTGCCTGCCTTGCTGGCCTCGTAGGCGGAGACATCGGAGATCTCCACGTGCTGGATAACGAAGCGGTCCAGGGCCCATGCGGTGGCGCCGCCGGCTGAGATGGTGAGGGCAACGGCCCCTGCAACGACGGCGCGCCGGAAGCGGGTGCCTTTACGTAGTTTGTTCTGCTGAGGAGTCATGCCCCATTTCTAGGCAGGCAAACTAGCAGAGGGATTTGCCCGGTATGTGTGGAACCTGTGAAAGGGAGGCATCGGGGACGGGAGCAGGACAGAGCTGTTGTGCAAGGTCCTGCAGTTCCTTGGGGTGGAAGGGTTTGGTGAGGTACGCGGCGGCACCGGAGGCCATGCCTGCCAGCACGTCGTCGTTCTCGGACCTGGCTGTGAGGAACAGGAGGGGAGCCTTGCTCAAGGCACGGACGGCGCGGGCCACCACATGCCCGTCCATATCCGGCAAACCCAGGTCCAGTGTGATCAGCGAGACGGCCGGATCTGCCGCTGCGGCAATGCCCTCGGCCCCGGTGGCCACAGCTTTGACCTCGAAGCCGGCGCGTTTCAGCACCACAGTGACCAGCCCGCGGATATCGTCGTTATCCTCGACCACTACGCAGACGCGTTTCTTTTCCATTGGAGCCCCCCGGCGAAGTAGGCATCAGTCTACCGCCGCAGGACCGGCTATGCCTGAGGCGCGATTGAGACAGGACGACTTGGCAGTAACCGCTACCCGTCGTAGTGGGTACGGGCAGGGCCCTGGCCGAGCGAGTTGACCACTGAGGCGGCCACGTCGTGCAGCTTGGCGTTGCGCGTGCTGGATGCAGTCTTCAGGATTTCGAAGGCGTCCTGCTGGCTGCACCTGTTCTGGGCCATGATGATGCCCACCGCCATATCTATCACTGTCCGTGATTCCAGCGTGGCCCGAAGGTTGGCCGCCGTCTCGCTGTAATGGGCAAAGCGCACCGCCAGCCGCAGCGCGAGGGAGGTCTGGCTGACGAAGTCCTCGGCGAACTCCAGCACCCGGGACCCAAAGCGGTGGGGGCGGCTCGAGTACAGCAGCAGCGCCGCTTTCGTTTCACCTTCCAGCTGGAACGGCACGGCCAGAACTGAACGGATGCCCTGGCTCAGCAGGGACGCGGAATACTCCGGCCACTGGCCGTCCTCGCGCACGTCCGGCACAGAGACTGTTGCCTGGGACGTGGAGGCTTCCATGCTGGGCGTCTGGTTGAACTCGTATTCGAGCCGGGCCACGGCCTCGGCGGCCGGACTGCTGCTGGCCACCGTGGCGGCCTTGCGTTGCCGCAGCAGCGTGATGGCGCACAGCATCTCGTCGCCGGGCTCGGACAGCTTGCGGGCGGACACCTGCGCCAGTTCGTTAAGGAAGTCCTCAACGTCAGAGCTGTTGAGGACGAGTTCATGCAGGTGCTCAGTTATTGAAGTATCGGTTTTTGCTGTTGACTCGCTGGCCACGGTTTTCTGGTGCCATTCGCTCAGGTCAAAACGAGCCGGCGACGTGCCCCGTCCGCTCGCAAGCGGTTGGCGGCTGAGGTCGCTGGATTCGACGAACTTTCCAACGGCCTGCTGCTAAACCGATATCCAGAAGTATATACAGCTCTGGCCTGTGGCAACGTCGCTTTTCGGGCGGGCGTGGCACCCGGTGCACTGCCTCAAAACTGAGTACTCCCCGCCCAATCCAAGAAGCCTGTTCCAACGACGGTTCCAAAAAACCAGTACCACCACGCGTTGTTTGCGTTTCCGGGGCCCGGAAGTATGGGCGTCATCAAGCAGCCGGAAGCATGTTCCCGTAGCGGTTCCCGATGGCTGTGCGTCTCAGATCAGTCTCACCCTCAGCCAAAGGAGCCTCACTCATGCGCAAAATGACGAAGAAAAACAAGGTCCTGGCAGCAGCCGGAGCACTGGCCCTGGTGGCCGGCGGCGGCGGAGCTGCCTACGCCTACTGGACCACCACGGGTTCGGGCAACGGTACCGCGACCAACTCGGCCGGCGGCGGCACCGTCACCCTGCACGCGAACTTTGACGGCGGCCTCACCCCGGGAAGCAGCGTTGCCGTCGGCTACACCGCGGACAACGCCGATGCGAACACCAGCACCAAGGTGGGCGCCCTGAGTGCCAGCGTTGCCACGAATGTTTCGGGCTGCCTGCCCGAGTGGTTCAGCGTCACCGCCGTTACCAGTAACACCACGGTCGCCAAGGCTTCCGAAGGCACGTCAGTTGGCAGCGGAGTCCTGACGTTCAATGACAGCGCAACAGTCGACCAAAGCGCCTGCAAGGGTGCCATTGTGACCATCAACGTCAAGAGCCTGTAACAGTTCGCCGGCGGGGAGGAGCAGCACCTCCCTGCCGGCGGATTCCAAATCCTCCCGCTCGAGCCAGGCCAGAAGGGCTTTCAGTGCAGAACACATCCGGGCACTTCCGCACAGCCATGCGAAGAACCACCACAGCAGTGAGGGTGCTGCTGCTGGGGCTTTTGGTCATGCTCGTCTCGGCGGGCTCCATCTTCGCCGCCAGCCAGGGCGGGAACCAGGGCAACAAGACGGGCGTCACCATACAGGTGAACCCTTCCAGCAGGACGGCAGGCCAGGGCGGCACCGCCAGCTATACGGTCTCGCTTTCCTCCGCCAACGGGTTCAGCGGCAACGTCACCCCCACCATCTCCGGCCTTCCGGCCAATACGACGGCGGCCTTCGCACCAGCGTCTGTCACGCTGGCTTCGGGAAAGAGCACCACGGCCACCCTGACGGTGGTGACGCAGGCAACCACTCCCGAGGGTAAAGCGGACCTGACCATAGCCACCGCGGCCGGCACGAGCCAGGCCACCGGCGTCGTGGTCCAGCTGATTGTCCAGGCTTCCCAAAAGACCTTCACCATCTCAGGGAACCTGGGCGCGCCACTATCGCCTGGTGCAACTCTTCCCCTCAACCTTTCCATCGCGAACCCCAACAATAAGAGCCTGGCACTGTCCAGCCTGTCGGTCTCCGTCGCCAACGTGACCAGGAACCAGGCTGCGGTCGCGGCAGGGCTTCCCTGCACACCGGGGGATTACGTCGTGACCAACTACAGCGGCCAGTATCCGCTGACGGTTCCGGTGGGGACGTCGACGCTCCAATCACTAGGGCTTCCGCAGAATCTGTGGCCCCGGATCGCCATGCTGGACACCAATTTGAACCAGGACGGCTGCAAGGGCGCCACGCTCCAGCTCGCCTACTCCGGAGCAGGGGAGGGGAACTGACATGACGATCACACCGAAACGGACCACCCGACGGCTGGCTGCCAAGTCAGCGGCAGCAGCCGTCGCCCTCTGCCTGGCAACAGGAGCCGGCGGAGCCTACGCCTACTGGGCAGCAGTAGGCGCCGGTTCCGGAACCGGCACCAACGGCACCATGCAAACTGTTGCCGTTGTGGCTCTCGTTGCCGGTGACGGCACGCAAAACAGTCTCGTCCCGGGCGGCACCGCCGATGTTGCCGTCCGGGCGTTCAACCCCAACAGCTTCCCGGTCAACGTGCAGGCCATCCGGGGCAATGGCGCCGCGACTGCGGACGCCAGCCATCCCGGCTGCACCGCCACCGGCGTGACGTTCATTGACCCGGCCGCCCCCCTTGCGCCCGCGGTCACGATCCCGGCGAACACGTCAGTGCTCATCACCTTGCCCGGAGCGGCGGCAATGTCGCTTGCTTCGTCGTCGGGTTGCCAAGGTGCGACCTTCAACCTGCCCGTCACCTTGGAGGCCCGGAAATGATCCGCCCCAATCAGGCCATTCAGCCGCTTGAGCCCCCGCGCAGCACCCAGCCCCGCCGGCGCAAACTTACCCGCATCGCCGGAGTGCTGGCCGCCGCCGTCATCATTTCCTCGGGTGGTCCGGCAGCCAACGCTTTCTGGCAGACGCTGGGCAGCAACGCCGGCGTCAGCAGGGCCGACTCGATCCCCGCGGTTGCGGCGCCCGGCGCGACAGTGTCGGGCGGTTCCGCGTCGGTCACCTGGAAGCAGGGCACGACGGCGGAAGGCCGACCGGTTGCCGGCTATACCGTTGCGCGGTACTCGTCCGCCAGCGGGGGGACCTGGGTTGCCGGCACAGGGGGCTGCGCCGGAACCATCACTGCCTTAACCTGCAGCGAGGCTTCCCTGCCCGCCGGGACCTGGTACTACACCGTCACGCCGGTCCTCGGGGCGTGGGCAGGCGTTGAGTCTGCACGAAGCACTGGAGTGATTGCGGCTGCGGCTGACACCACACCGCCGGCCACGCCAAGCATCACAGCCCCGGCGCTGATTACCGGTGCTCCAGCCACGCCAAACAGCGCCAACGTGACCAGCGTGCCAGTAACGTTCTCGGCCGAACAGGGCTCTTCAGTAAGAGTCACTGCTACCGATACCCCGCCTTCCGGCGGTACGGCGCAGAGCGTCTTCCAGGTGTTGACGGCAACTGGCTCCAACCAGACGGCGACCTTCAACCTCTCGGCGCTCAGGGACGGAACCATCACCTACACTGCGGTGGCTACCGACGCGGCGGGCAACATCAGCGGCGCTGGAATCGCGACCTCAGCCAAGGATGCGACCGCGCCGGCTGTCTCGGCCGTATCGCTTGGCAACGGGGGAAGCCAGTTCATCGCTGACGCTGGAGACAAGGTTGTGGTGACGTTCTCGGAGCCCCTGCTTCCTTCCACCATTTGCAGCGGTTGGACGGACCCTTCCGGTATCAAATCCGTAAATGGCACCCTCACTATCGCCGGAGGGAACTCCTTGAAGTTCACCAGCACCGACCCCGGGTGCCCATCAATCAGGTTCGGGACGGTGACGCTCAACGGGAACTACTCAGCGGGCGGCGACCTTAGCTTCAATTCGTCACTGGCATGGAACCCCGGCACGCTCCAACTCACCGTCAACCTGGTAAGCCTGGCTAGCGGCACGCCGACAACAAAACAGGGAAACGTGCTGCCAACATACACTCCGGCTTCCGGGCTGTCTGACGGCGCCGGAAACCTCCTTCCTGCCGGACCCGTCCCGGGGACCAACTCGAGGTTCTAGATAGAACTGAAACCCACTGCCAGCCTTCGGTTCCGCTCCCGGAGGCTGGCATTGTGCTCCCCGTTATGGGCAGAATAGGGCAGCGCCGGGGCTGCCGGCGGCGGACCCGGAAATCAGCGGTTGCTGCGCCGCGGAGGGACAACAAACATGACCAGACTGCTCATCATCGGTCCGCCCGGCTCCGGCAAGGGAACCCAGGCTGAACATCTGGCCCGGCACTTCGGGATCCCCGCCGTGTCCACCGGTGAGATCTTCCGGAGCAACGTCAGCCGGCAGACGGAACTGGGCAACGAAGCTGCCAAGTATCTCGACGGCGGGGATTTTGTCCCGGACCACCTCACCAATGAGCTGGTCAAGGACCGCCTCCGGGACGCCGATGTCCGGGCCGGCTTCCTGTTGGACGGATACCCGCGCACCGCACCCCAGGTGGTGGAACTGGACAATTTACTGGCCTCCCAGGGCGGCTCCCTCGATGCAGTAATCGAACTTCGTGCGCCGGATTCCGAGCTGGAACAGCGGATGCTGCAGCGTGCCCAAAAGGAGGGCCGGAAGGACGACACCGTGGACGTGTTCCGGCGGCGCCTTGACCTGTACCACCGGGAGACCCACGAGGTGGTGTCTGTCTACGCGGGACGCGGACTGCTCGTGTCGGTGGACGGCAGCGGCGATCCGGGCGAAATCACTGAACTGGCGATTACCGCCGTCGAACGCTTCATCAACGGAAAGGGAGAACACGCATGAGGGTGGCAGTAACCGGGGGAAGCGGAAAGCTGGGACGGCACGTGGTCCGGCGGCTGGCGGAGGACGGACACGAGGTGCTGAACCTGGACCGGGCAGGGGAACGGAGTCCCGGGCTGGTGGTGGTGGACCTGCGCAACTACGGCCAGGTCCTCGATGTCCTGCTCGGCGTAGATGACCGGCACGCGGGATTCGACGCGGTAGTCCACCTCGGTGCCATTCCGGCGCCCGGCATCATCCCGGACGCGGCCACCTTCGAGAACAACATGCTTTCCACCTACAACGTCTTCCAGGCAGCCCGCCGGGCCGGGATCAAGAAGGTGGTGTACGCCTCCAGCGAGACCGTGCTGGGGCTGCCGTTCGACGTCGACCCGCCCTATATCCCGGTGGACGAGGAGTACCCGGCGCGGCCCGAAAGCACCTACTCCCTGGTGAAGCACCTTGAGGAGCAGATGGCGGTGGAGCTGACCCGCTGGGACCCGGAACTGAGCATCTCCGGCCTGCGGTTCTCCAACGTGATGGACATCGAGGACTACGCCAGGTTCCCAAGCTTCGACGCCGATGCAACCCTGCGGAAGTGGAACCTGTGGGGCTACATCGACGGCCGCGACGGGGCCCAGGCCGTGGCCCGCGCGCTGGAGAACGGACGGCCCGGGTTCGAGGCGTACATCATCGCCAACGCGGACACCGTGATGGGCAGGTCAAGTGCCAGCCTCGCCGCGGAGGTATTCCCCGCCGTCAAGGTCACCAAGGAACTGGGCGGGCACGAGACCATGCTGTCCATCGATAAGGCCCGCAGGCTGCTCGGATTCGAGCCCGAACATTCGTGGCGGAACCACCAGGCAGGCGCCGCTGGAGGCGCGGCAAGCTAGGGGATTCCTGACCGGCACAGGAATCACCAAGGGTTGGCACAGGATCCCGCAAGGACCCGGATCCTTGCCATTCCCGGGTCCTAATCTTTTGGTAAGGGCGGATGGATGTTCTGCCCGCGCAGCCCGCAACGCCAAAACAAGGACCCCAAAATTCGTACTCCCTCCTTTGTGCTGCCTGCCTCAGCAGTGCTGGTCTCCGCCGTCGCACTTTCCGCCACCGCCGTGCCCGCGTCGGCAGCTCCGCCTGCCGATGCGGGCACCGGCCGCTACATCGTCCAATACGCAGCCAACACCGACGTGGCAGCAGAGGCGGCGGGACTGCGGGCGCAAGGCCTTGCCGTCGGCCGTACCTTTTCGCACGCCGTCCGCGCGGCTGTGGTCACGGCGAATCCCGCGCAGGCGGCGGCCCTTGCCCGTTCCGGCCGGGTGGTCTCGGTGGAAGCGGACGCTCCGGTCGGCGTCTCCGCAACCCAGCAGCCGGCACCGTGGGGCCTGGACCGCATCGACCAGAAGTCCTTGCCACTGTCCGGGTCCTACTCCTGGACTGCTTCCGGCGCGGGCGTGACGGCCTACGTGGTGGACACGGGCGTCCTGGCTTCCCACGCCGATTTCGGCGGCCGGGTGGCCGCAGGCTGGTCCGCCGTGGCTGACGGACTGGGCTCGAGCGACTGCAACGGACACGGCACGCACGTGGCCGGTTCGGTGGCAGGCGCCACGTACGGCGCAGCAAAGGGTGCCACCATGGTTCCCGTGCGGGTCCTGGACTGCAACGGCTCCGGCTACAACTCAGACGTAGTGGCGGGGCTGGACTGGGTGGCCGCGCACCACACCGCCGGGACCCCGGCGGTGGCCAACCTGAGTTTGGGCGGCGGCGCGAGCACCGCCGTGGACGCGGCCATCCAGGCGGTAATCAACGACGGCGTCACGGCCGTGGTTGCCGCCGGCAACTCCGCCGTGGACGCCTGCACCAGCTCGCCCGCCCGGGTGCCGGCCGCCATCACCATTGCTGCCAGCGACTCCGCCGACCGGCAGGCATCCTTCTCCAACTTCGGCTCCTGCGTGGACCTCTACGCCCCCGGCGTTGGTATCACCTCCACCTACTACACCTCCGCCACGGCCACCGCGTCCATGTCCGGGACCTCGATGGCCTCGCCCCACGCGGCAGGGGCGGCGGCCCTGCTGCTGTCCCAGAACCCCGCCCTCACGCCGGCCCAGGTGGCCGCCGCGCTGACATCCAACGCGACCGCCGGGGTGATCACCGGCGCCACGAGCGGCACGCCGAACCGCCTCCTGTTCGCCGGCACCGTTGCAGCTGCCCCCGCACCGGCACCTGCCCCCGCACCTGCCCCGGCTCCCGCGCCTGCCCCGGCTCCCGAGCCTGCTCCGGCGCCCACCGTCACTGCGGTGACGCCGGCAAACGACGCCACGGCCGTACTGGCCGGAACCAACGTCGCGGCCACCTTCAGCGCCGCGGTCCAGGGCGTCAGCGGGGGAACGTTCGTGCTCAAAAACGCCGCAGGAGCCACCATCCCCGCCACCGTCACCTACAACGCCACCACCCGCACGGCCACCCTTGATCCGGCGGCCACCCTGGTTGCCGATACCCGGTACACCGCAACACTGGTGGGCGGCACCTCGGCCATCCGGGGCAGCACAGGCACGCCGCTGGCCTCTGTCAGCTGGAGCTTCCTCACCGGACAAGCGCCCGTTGTCCTCAGCACCACCCCCGGCAGCAACGCCCTGCTGGTGCGCCGGACCAACAACATCAGCGTCACCTTCAACGAGGCTGTCCAGGGCGTTACCGGAACCACCTTCACGGTGAAGAACGCCGCCACCGGTACCCTGGTGCCGGCCTCCGTTTACCGGAACGGCACCACCAATCAGTGGATCCTGGATCCCCAGCAGTCGCTGGCCGCCAAAACCAAGTACACCGTGACAGTGACCGGCGGCGCTGCATCAGTACGCGACCTGGCCGGGAACCCCTTCGCCGGCCGCAGCTGGCAGTTCACCACGGGCTCCTTCTAGGTCCGGCCTAAACCGCCTCCAGCAGGAACTCCGTGCGCCCATGCACGGTCCCGTTGATCTGCAGTTCCAGCGCATGGAGTCCCGGATGGTGCACCCGGGTTGTCATTTGCCGGAAGGCGTGGCGTTTGGACAGGCTCCGGCTCTCCCCGGGTGCAAGGGTCAGGGTGGCGATCTTGAAGACCTTGGCGGACTGGGTGCCGATGGCCTTCCGGTAGTGCACCAGGTAGTCCACGGCGAGCCGAACGTCGGCGCTGCCGGGATTGGAAATCTCAAAGGCGAAGGTCAGCTCGCCGGGGATAGTGAGTGTTTCCCGGTCAAGCCTCGGCCCGTTCACTGCCACGGACGCGGGGGTGAAGCCCAGCAGTTCCAGCGCGCCGGGATGTCCTTTTTTGACCAGCGTGCGGAGCCCGTGGCGGACCACCCACCCCGTATTGGCGTCCGGTGCGGAGAGCCAGCGCCCGGCGGCGGCAACAACAGCATCGGGGGCGTGCCGGGCAAGGTCATTGAGGTGGTTTGCCACCGAGCGCCGGACGTACTCTGAGGAATCCCGGTACAGGGCATCCAGGACGGGCAGGGTGGCCTCGGGACGCTGGACCAGGGCGGGTACCCGAACTGCCCACGGAAGGTAGGGTCGGGTGCCTTCGCTTGCCAGCCGGCGCACGTGTTCGTCCGGGCTCGACGTCCATTCCTGGATGGCTTTCAGGGCGCGGTCCGGGTCCTTGGCCAGGAGCCGGCGGAGGGCGAATTCGCCGGTGAGCCTCGGCGTGAGTTCGGCCAGCAGGGCCAGGGCGTCGTCAAAGTCCTCCAGGGCGCCGGATTCCAGGGCCAGGGTGACAGCCGCCTCCGAAACGGGCCACAACACCCAGCCGGTAAATTCCGGAGAGCGCAGCGCCGCGCGGAAGCCGGCCGCCGCCGTCGTAAACGCCTTGCCTTCCCGGCGCTCCCTGATGTCGGCTGCCAGCGCCCCGGCCACCAGATCCGTGCGGGCGCGCAGGTTGAGGTCTCCCAGTTTCCCTCCGGTGCCAGCGGTCCGCTCCCACCGGACTCCGGGCGCCCTTTCCGTGAGGATGCCGGCGAGGTTGGCGATGGCCGGCGGGTCAATCAGTTCGTTCATTACGCCCATCCAGTCAGGGTACCGCCGGGCTGCGACAGTAACGGCCGCCGCGGAACAGGGATAATCTTCCCCTAGGCAAACTTCACTACCGAGGGGCGGATGTGCCGGTGGGACAGCAGGGATCAGCAGGCTCCGGAACCAGCAGGAAGAGTACGGGCAGGTGGCGGGCCTTCCACGACAAGTTCGTGGTGGAGGAGCGTTATGTGGATCCGGCGGACAGGCGCAGCCTGTACCGGGCAGCAGTGATCCTGGCGGCCGTGGGGCTGGCGCTCTTCGTGGCCACCCTGATCAGCGTGGTCCAGGCCGACGGGCTCTCCGCAGCCGACGTCCCTGTCCGCGACTGGCTGCTCAGCCTGAGGTCGCAGACGCTGACAGTGGTGATGATCTTCCTGGCCGTGGTTTTTGGTCCCATTGCCTTGCCCATTATCGTGCTGGTGGTAGTGGTCGCCTGGGGATTCGCCGCCAAACACGCTTGGCGACCCATCCTGCTGGCGTCGGCCATGCTCACCGGGGTGATCATTTCGCAGATTATCCTCCAGATTGTGCGCCGGTCCCGTCCGCCGGTTGAGCAGATGCTCTTCGGGATAGACCACACCTTCTCGTTCCCCTCCGGTCACGTCCTGGGGGCCTGCGACTTCCTGCTGGTGGGAACGTTCCTGATCTACTCGCGGCGGAAAAACAGGAAGGCAGCGGTTTTTGGGTTCACCGTGGCGGGGATCGGCATTGTGCTGGCCTCCGTCAGCCGGCTGTACCTGGGCTACCACTGGCTCAGCGACGCCCTGGCATCGGTCTCCCTGTCACTGCTGATCCTTGGCGGAGTGATCGCCCTGGACACCTGGCGGACGGCAAGGATTCCGGGCGAGCGGATCACCGGCGAACTGTCCAAGGCAGAGACGCCGCGGGAGTAACCAGCCTCATGCGGGCGGCCGGGACCTGGCCCGTTTCAGGGCGCGGTGAAGCTTGAGGTTGGCTTCTTCCAGTTCCAGCACTTTGGCCACTCCGGCCAGGTTCAGGCCCTGCTCCAGGAGTTCGCCGATCCTGAGCAGCACGGCGATGTCCGCGTCGCTGTACTGCCGCGTGCCGCCGGCCGTGCGGGACGGCGTCAGCAGGCCCCTTGTCTCGTAGAGGCGGATGTTCTGCTGGCCGGTGTTTGCCAGTTTCGCGGCAACGGAAATCGCATACAGCGCGCGTCCTCTCGCGGGCGCGGGGGCCCGGCCTGTTTCCTGCCCTGCCATTGGCCCTCCCAAAATTTCCTGCCGGCAATCTTGCTTCAGTTTCCCACGGGTGCTATAAAAAATCTATATCCACCACCATAGATCATGGCGGGTGGATATGGCACCGACCCAACATCTTAGAAGCTGAAGGAGTGGGAAATGATGTTGATGCGCACGGACCCGTTCCGTGAGCTGGACCGGCTCACGCAGCAGGTCTTTGGAACCGCCGCCCGCCCGGCTGCCATGCCCATGGATGCCTGGCAGGAGGACGGCGAATTTGTAGTTGCCTTTGATCTTCCGGGCGTCAAGCTCGATTCGCTGGACCTCAATGTTGAGCGCAACGTCCTCACTGTGCGCGCCGAGCGGCAGGACCCCACCCAGCCCAACGTGGAGCTGGTGGCCTCCGAGCGGCCGCGCGGTGTTTTCAGCCGCCAGCTGATCCTGGGCGACACCCTCGATACGAATGCCATCAAAGCCAGCTACGACCAGGGTGTTCTCACGCTGCGGATCCCCGTGGCGGAGCGGGCGAAGCCACGCAAGATCGAGATCCAGACCCAGCAGGGCGAGATGCAGCAGATCGGCAGCTAGGACGGTCCTGGCGGTGCAGGGCAACCGCGGCGGCTGCCCTGCACCGCACCCGTATCCGGACAGATCTGGAACCGGAGGGCTGACATGAACGAGATCCCGGACTACTACGGCACACTGCGCGTCCCGCGGGAGGCCAGCCAGCAGCAGATCTCGCGCGCCTACCGCGCGCTCATGCGCAGCCATCACCCGGACCTGGATGCCGGAAGGGCTAACCCAAGCAGCCAGGCGGGTGGCCCGGGGACAAACCTGCCGCCACCGGAGGCGGAACTGCTGCGGATTATGGAGGCCTTCGCCGTCCTGCGCGATCCGGCACGCCGGGCGGACTATGACCGCCAAACTAAGGCGGGACCGGCAGCCCGGGGAGCGCCGGCGTCGGAAACTGCGCATAATATCCCGGTCCGCAAAGTCCAGCGCCGGAGCGGACCTGCCGCAGACACCATCCGGATCAGTCCAGTGCGCTGGGAAAGCGGACCCTGGGCCTAGCTGCCGGAACTGCCCGGCGCGACGGCTACCTTCAGCGGCCGGGGGAACCACCCCGGCCGGCCCTATCTTGAGGAGGCGAACTGCATGAGCGATTGGCGCCGCTACGACTCACACCTGATGCCGGCGTTCCACGAGCGTTTCGAACAGCGCTGGGGCCAAGGCACCGCGCCGTTCCTGGACCCCGAAGCGCACGAGGAACCGCTGCCCCGCGCCCAGTGGATCAACCCGGCAACCGGCGCGGCCCTTGCAGTGGTGCCGGTGTGGACATCGGACGAAAAGCAGCAGCGGTCCTTTGGCGTCTTTTATCTTCCTCCCGCCGGGGACATCTGGGTGCTGCGGCCGGGCTACACGGGGTACCTTGAACCGGCCGACGGCGAAACGGAGCACCTGGTGACACTGCGGAACGACGCCTTCCGCAAGGCTGTGGCGCACGCGAAGGAATTCCTGTTCGGCGAGCACTAAAGCCTCGGGAAATCGTGCGAGGATATGGTCCTGACCTCGCGCCGGCCATGGGATTGGCGCGGTTACCGTCCTGTCCGTAGTAAGGGTTGAACTGATGCATATCTCCGCCAAGGACCTCGCCGCACTCATCCCGCCGGGATTCACCCTGGGAGTGGCCACCGCAGCCTTCCAGATTGAAGGCGCACTGGACGAGGACGGCCGCGGACCCGCCGCCTGGGATCTCTTTGCTGACAAGCCTGGCGCCATCGTGGAGGACCACAGCCCGAAAGTAGCGTGTGACCACTACCACCGGATGCCCCAGGATGTGGCCCTGATGAAGCAGCTGGGCGTGGATTCCTACCGGTTCTCGTTCGCCTGGCCCCGCATCCAGCCCACGGGCAAGGGACCGGCGAACCGCGCCGGCCTGGCCTTCTACGACCGGCTCCTGGACGAGCTCCTGGCCAACGGGATCTCACCCATGGCCACCATCTACCACTGGGACACCCCGCTGGCGCTCGAGGAGGACGGCGGGTGGATGAACCGGGACACCGCCTACCGCCTGGGGGAGTACGCAGGCATTCTGGCCGAGGCTTTCGGCGACCGGGTGGCCCGCTGGGTAACCATCAATGAGCCCGCCACGGTGAGCACCAACGGTTACACCCTCGGCCTGCATTCGCCGGGCAAGGAGCTCCTCCTGGGCGCATTCCCCACCGTCCATCACCAGTTGCTGGGGCACGGGCTCGCCGTACAGGCACTGCGGGCAGCGAAGGTGCCCGGCGAAATCGGCATGACCAATGTCTACTCGCCCATGGTCCCGAACTCCATCAACCCGCTGGACTACGTCAGCGCGGGGCTGATGGACCTGGCGCAGAACCGGCTTTACGCCGACCCCGTGCTGACCGGCAAATATCCGGACCTGATCCGGGCCGCCAAGTTCTTCAGCTCGTTCGAGCACCCGGAAGAGGACATGGCCCTTATCTCGCAGCCGCTCGATTTCTACGGGCTGAACTACTACATGCCCACCAAGGTGGCCGTCGGCCCCGGCGGCGGAGCAGTACCCCAGAGCATGGCTGAGGCCATGGGCAGCGACCTCAGCGCAGCGGGCAGCGGCGGCACCCCCTTCCACGTGGAAACCTGGCCCGAAGCGGACATCACGTCCTACGGCTGGCCCGTGAAACCGGAGTACATGGCGGTGGCCCTGAAGGAAATGGCCGAGCGGTATCCCAACCTGCCGCCCGTCATCCTCACCGAGGGCGGGGCAAGCTTCGAGGACATCATCGTCCGGGACAAATCAACCAACACCCGGTTCATCCCTGATGAGCGCCGGCTGAAGTACCTTTCAGACCACCTTGAGGCCGCGCTGCGGGCCACCGCTCCCGGCGGGGAAGCGGAGTCGATCGACCTGCGCGGATACTACGTCTGGTCGCTGATGGACAACTTCGAGTGGTCCGCCGGCTACAACCAGCCGTTCGGACTGCTCCACCTGGACCGGGAGACCCTGGAACGGACCCCGAAGGCCTCCTACTTCTGGTACCAGGAGCTCATCGAGGAGCGGGACGTGGCTGCCGCTGCGGACATGGCCATTGCCGCGGCCGCCGCCCCTGACGGGCTCGACGAGGACATCCTGGATGCGGAATCGCCCGACGACGGCGTGTCCCCGCTGGGTGCCAGCGCTTAGGCGGGTGGGGCTGGAGACAGCCCTGCTGCTTCCGGCAGCGTGCCTCTAGAGGACGCCCAGCATGGCCAGCTGCTTTGCCATGCCGGCCCCGTCGGGGGAGTAGATCCACGGAACCCGGGAGGCCGTGTGGTCTCCGTCCTCGGAGTGGCCGCCGGCGAAGACTGACTCGCTCACGGACAGCTGGCGGATGGCGATAGCGGCAACCTTGTCCGGGTTTTCCGCTGCGAAGCCGGAGTAGATGGCTTCATCGTGCTGTCCGTTGTCGCCGATCAGGAGCCACTGCATGTCCGGAAACTCCTTGCTGAGCCGTTCCAGGTTGCGGTGCTTGTGCTCCTGGCCGCTGCGGAACCAGCGGTCCTGGGTCAGGCCCCAGTCCGTCAGCAGCAGCGCTCCGGACGGATACATGTTGCGGTTCAGGAACCGGGCCAGGGTGGGCGCGGCGTTCCAGGGGCCCGTGGACAGGTAGATGACCGGGGCATCCGGGTGTTCGATGGTGAGCCGGTCCAGCAGCACCGCCATGCCGGGCGTGGCCATGCGTGCGCGCTCGCTCAGCACAAAGGTGTTCCACAAGGCCAGGAACGGCCGGGGAAGGGCGGTGACCATCACGGTGTCATCAATGTCCGAGACGATGCCGAACTTCACGTCCGGTGCGATCACCCGGATCCGCGCCTCAACAGGATCGGTGCCTTCCGCGCGGAGAACAGCAGTGTGCCAGCCTGGAGACAGCTGGACCTCCACTTCCGTGTCGATCAGGCCGCCACGGTCCGCCCGGACATGGGTGACGACGTCGCCGATGGTGATTTCGACGTCGGTGAACTGCAGCGGTACACCGGTGAAGGCGCGCCAGCCCCGCACGTTCTGGTTGCCGTTCTGGGCTGCCTGCTCCGCTTTGCTGCCGGGCAACGGCTTCTGGGTCATCAGCACCCGCCCCAGTACCCTGACTTGGGTGGTTGAGCCGTAGCCCTGGTAGGCGATGATCTGCGGAACGAACTTCCAGCGCTTGGCCAGCTGGATCCGGACGTCATTGAAGGCGTCGGAGAGCCAGTGCGCCAGCCGGAACACCTGGTTCCCGGAGAGCGCGTCCAAAGCCGCGGCAGGTGTTGTGTTGTGGGCAGAATTCTTCGGAGCCGAGTCCATGGCTCCACTCTGCCACAGGGTGCCGCGGGCCAAGGAGAAACCGGGCGTCCCTTGAGGCTTCGTGACGTTATCCTTCGCCCAGGATCCCGCGCAGGGTTTCCGCGTTCCGCACAGCGTTGCCGCCGCCGTCGTTGTTGAAATAGGCGTAGACGTCCTGGCCGTTTCCTGCCCACTCACGGATCCGGTCCGCCCACCAGTGAAGGTCCGCATCCGAGTAGGAGCCCGCGTAGAGGTGCTCATGGTCCGGGCCGTGCAGCCGCACGTAGGCGAAGGGGGCCGTGGTCCGGAGGATGCAGGGAAGATTGGCGCCGCTCATGATGCAGTACGCAGCCTGGTGCCGTTCCAGGACCGCGAACACCTCCGGGCATTCCCAGCTCGGGTGCCGGAACTCCACCGTGACCCTGATCCAGTCCGGCACTGCGGCGAGGAAATAGTCCAGCCGGGCATCGTCCCGCTCCATGCCGGGCGGCAGCTGGACCAGGAGGACTGCCCGCTTATCCCCGAGCTCGTGCCAGCACCGGGTGATGCGCTCCAGCCACACTTCCGGTTCGTAGAGCTTCCGGGCGTGGGTCAGGCCGCGGGGAGCCTTCACGGACATGGTGAACCCGGCGGGCAGCCGCTGGTTCCAGCCGGCAAAGGTGGTGTCGCGGGGCCAGCGGTAGAAGCTGGCGTTGAGTTCAACGGTGCGGAACCGGGCCACGTAATGCTGCAGCCTGTCCTTCGCGGGCAGCCCGGGCGGATAGAGGACGTTTTCCCAGTGGTTGTAGCTCCATCCGGAGGTTCCGATGTGGATTGCCATGTCTGCCCTCCGGTCAGCGCTGCCGTTGTTCCGAGGCTACACGGTCCACTCCGGCGCCGGCTGTGGCAGGGTATGGTCATGGCACGAATTGAAGATTATGCGGTAGTCGGCGACCTCCACACCGGGGCGCTGATCAACAAGGAAGGCTCCATCGACTGGCTCTGCCTTCCCCGGTTCGATTCCCCTGCCTGCTTTAACGCACTGCTGGACACGCCCGAAGCGGGCCGGTGGCTGTTGGCACCGGCAAGCGGCGGCACCTGCACCCGGCGCGGTTACCGGGACGGCACCCTGATCCTGGAAACGGAGTGGGAAACCGAAGACGGTACGGTGCGGGTCATCGACTTCATGCCGCCGCGGGACTCGGTGGCTGACATCGTCCGGATCGTCGAAGGCGTCAGCGGAAGCGTGAAGATGCACGGCGAACTGACCCTCCGCTTCGATTACGGCCACATCATCCCCTGGGTGCGCAAGGACCAGTATGGCCTGCACGCCATCGCCGGGCCGGACGCCGTCTACTTTGTCACCCCGGCTCCGCTGCACGGCGAGAACATGCACAGCGTCAGCGACTTTACGGTCAACGCAGGCGAACGGGTGCCCTTTGTCCTCACCTGGGCGCCCAGCCACGTGGGCCGGCCGCACACTGTTGACGCCGAAGAAGTTCTCGGCACCACCCACTCATTCTGGCGGGGCTGGGCCTCCCAGTGCACCGTGGAGGGTAAGTACGTGGACGCCGTGATCCGTTCACTGGTAACGCTGAAGGCCCTCACGTACGCCCCCACGGGCGGGATCGTGGCAGCCGTGACCACGTCCCTGCCCGAACAACCCGGCGGCCCGCGCAACTGGGACTACCGCTACTGCTGGCTCCGCGATGCCACCATGACGCTCCAGGCGCTGCTGGCTGCCGGCTACACCGCCGAGGCCGCGGCCTGGCGGGACTGGCTGCTCCGGGCCGTGGCGGGCGACCCGTCCGACCTCCAGATCATGTACGGGATCCACGGCGAACGCCGCCTGCCGGAGATGGAGCTGCCCTGGCTGAAAGGCTACGAAAACTCATCCCCCGTCCGTATTGGCAACGGCGCCGCTGAGCAGCTCCAGCTCGATGTGTGGGGCGAAGTACTGGACTGCCTGGCGCTCACACGAAACTCCCTGCTTACCCACACCGATGAGGCGTGGGACGTCCAGATCGCGCTGATGGAGCACCTGGAGACCATCTGGGACCAGCCGGACAACGGGCTGTGGGAAATGCGCGGACCGCGGCGGCACTTCACCCACTCCAAGGTGATGGCCTGGGTTGCGGCGGACCGGATGGTGAAGGGCGTCCGCGACTCAGGGCTGCCCGGGCCGGTGGAGCGCTGGGAGAAACTGCGGGACACCATCCACCGGGACGTGATGGAAAACGGCTTCGACGCCAAGCGCAACACCTTCGTCCAGTCGTACGGGCGGCCGGAACTGGACGCCAGCCTGCTCCTCATTCCGCGGGTAGGCTTCCTGCCGCCGGATGATCCCCGCGTGATCGGTACCATCGAGGCCATCCAGCGGGAACTGACCGAGGACGGGTTCGTGCTTCGCTACCGGCCCGCCGAGGCCAACGACGGACTGCCGGGCGATGAGGGCGTGTTCCTGGCATGTTCGTTCTGGCTGGTGGAAGCGCTGCTGGGGGCGGGCCGCCACGAGGAATCGCGGCAACTGTTCGAGCGCCTCCTGGACCTGCGCAACGACGTGGGGCTCCTGAGCGAAGAATGGGGTGTCCGGCTCGGCCGGCAGCTCGGAAATACACCCCAGGCCTTCAGCCACTTCGCGCTTGTGACTAGCGCTTTGGAGCTGCATCAGGATACGGTTCGGCGGAGTGACACCCCCATTCCACCGGAAACGGCGGAATCGCGCTGAGGCGGCGCGTTCAGGGCGTCCGGCTTCTCCTTCGCGAATTAGATAAGTATACTTACTAACACCTCATGGAGTGCTTCCAGAAGCACAGTGCCGTGACTGATGGAGGAGTGATAGCAATGGCCGGGTATTTTGAACTCGTGGACGCGCCCGACGGCGGCTATAGGGTCCGGATGATGGACGGAACCGGGAACCTGATGGCCATCTCGGTCACCTTCCCCACGAAGAGGGCGGCCGTTGCCGGAGTGGCAATGGCGCGGGAAATTGCCGGCACGGGCCTCATCCGGGATAAGAGCCACGACGGCGCCGGGACGGTCATCAGGGAACGCGTTCGTCCGGTGAACAGTCCCAAGGAGGAGGCCTCCCGGGCCAGGAAAGCCGCGGATGCCAAGCGGGCTGCGGTCAGCTGATGGTGCCGCAGGAACACGAATCCCCTGACGGCGGCCGCCGCCGGGGGATTCTCTTTGATGTTGACGGAACCCTGATCGACTCCTCGTACATCCACACCATCTCCTGGTGGGGCGCCTTCCGCCAGCAGGGCTACGACATCCCGATGGCCTCAATCCACCACTTTGTGGGCATGGGCGGTGACCGGTTGGTGGACAACCTCCTGCCCGATGACCGGGACAAATCCCTTGATTCTGAAATCATGGCCAGCCATGCCGCGCTCTACGCCTCCCACTGGCCCGCACTGCGCAGGTTTGATGGCGCCAAGGAACTGCTGGCCCAGTGCCATGCGGCGGGTCTCGCTGTCGCGCTGGCGTCCTCCGCACGCAACCAGGACCTGCAGGTCATGAAGTCCACCCTGGACGCTGACGCATTCATCGATGCCGCCACCAGCGCCAACGACGCCGAGGAAAGCAAACCTTCCCCGGACATCCTTGTAGCGGCGCTTGAGGCTCTGGGCGTGGACGCTGCGGATGCAGTTTTTGTTGGCGATGCCGTCTGGGACATGAAGGCGGCCGCCGCGCTCGGCATCCCGGCCATCGGGGTCACAAGCGGCGGGGTCAATGCCGCCGAGCTGCGTGAAGCCGGCGCCGTGGAAGTCTATGCCGGCCCGCGCGACCTGCTGGAAAACTTGACCACCAGCGCCGTGGGCCGGCTGCTGGAGGCCGCCTCCTGATCCCGGGGGTGCGCTAGAGCGTCTGCCCGCCGGTGACGGCGTCCTCGTCACCCGCATTGGCCGGCTTGTCCCAGGAGACCGCCACCCGTACGCCGCCGTCGTCGCCCCGTTCAATGTCCGTCACCACGTCGGCCAGGTTGGCACCCATCTCCACGATCCGCTGCCGGTAGCTGTTGACGAGCTCCTCCAGGCTGGCCTCCGTCCATTCTCCGGGACGCATCCTCGTGGAAATCTCAACAGGTTCCGGCTGGTAGAGCGACATGGTGTTCCTCTTTCAATCGTCATCTCTGGTGGTCTGGCCCTTCCTACGCTAGGAGCAGCAGGCGGGGACGACAAGACTTTCATCAGCCTGCTTACTTTTTTGTCCGCCAGCCGCTAGCGTCGAAGAGAGGGCGCCGTGCCCCGGATCCATAGAAAGGGAGACTGTGAAAGCACTGACGTGGCAAGGAAAACGCTCGGTAAGCGTGGCAGAAGTACCTGATCCAGTTATCCAGGAGCCCACCGACGCCATTGTCCGGATCACCTCCACGGCGATCTGCGGCTCGGACCTGCACCTGTACGAGGTGCTCGGCCCGTACATGCACAAGGGCGACGTGATCGGGCACGAACCCATGGGCATTGTGGAGGAAGTGGGCAGCGGCGTCACCAACCTGCGCAAGGGCGACCGGGTGGTGGTCCCCTTCAACATCTCCTGCGGCCACTGCTATTTCTGTTCGCAGGGCCTGCAGTCGCAGTGCGAGACCACCCAGGTCAAGGACAAGGGTTCCGGCGCAGCCCTTTTTGGCTATTCGGAGCTGTACGGTTCCGTCCCGGGCGGGCAGGCCGAATACCTGCGCGTCCCGCACGCGGACTACGGCCCCATCAAGGTAGGCACCGAACTGCCGGACGAACGGTACCTGTTCCTCTCGGACATCCTTCCCACCGCCTGGCAGGCCGTGGAGTATGCGGACACTCCGGCCGGCGGCACCCTGGCCGTATTCGGCCTGGGGCCGGTGGGCCAGTTTTCCGGACGCATCGGGGTCCAGCGCGGGCTGCGGGTGATCGGCATCGACCCCGTTCCCGAGCGGCGTGAGATGGCGGCGCGGCACGGCGTCGAAACGCTCGACTACACGAAAGATGTGGCGGACCAGCTGCGCGAGATGACTGCGGGGAGGGGACCGGACGCGGTGGTTGACGCCGTCGGCATGGAAGCGCATGGTTCCCCTGTGGCCGGGTTCGCGCACCAGGCGCTGGGCCTGCTGCCGGACAAACTGGCGCAAAAGGCGATGGAAACCGCCGGCGTGGACAGGCTTGCGGCGCTGCACGCATCCATCGAGTCCGTGCGGCGGGGCGGGACGGTGTCGCTGAGCGGGGTCTATGGCGGGCAGGCCAGTCCACTGCCGATGCTGACCATGTTCGACAAGCAGATCCAGCTCCGGATGGGCCAGTGCAACGTGCGCCGCTGGACTGATGACCTCCTTCCCCTCGTGGAGGACGACGCCGATCCGCTGGGTGTGATGGACCTGGTCACCCACCGCTCGGGCCTCGAAGGGGCGCCGGCCCTGTACGAAAAGTTCCAGAAGAAGGAGGACGGCTGCATCAAGGTGGTCCTGAACCCCTAGTTTCCGCCGCAGAGGCTGTTCAGGGCTTCCTGGGCCACGTCCTGCATCTCGTAGATCAGCGGGTTCAGCTGGAGGGTCGGCGGGGCCGGCGGGTAGGCAACTGACATTGTCAGCTGCCTGCTGCCGTCCTCGCTGGTCATGGCGATCATGCCGTAGCCGTCGGTGTCACCGGGAAGGCCGTAGTAGAAACGGTTGTTGCAGGTGTTGTTCCACCGTCGCAGGGCAAAGCCGTAATACTGCGAGTAGCCGCCCTTCATGGCCGTCACCGTGTCCGGCAGAAGCAGGCTTCCCTCCAGAAGTGCGGCATAGAACCGGTTCACTTCCTCCACGGTTGAGATGGCGCCGCCGGAGGGCAGCTCCGCCTGCCATGCCGGACCAGCCACGTCCAGTTGCCTGCCCTCAGCGGTGATGTATCCGTGGACCATGGCGGCCGATTGCGCTCCGCCCAGGCTGGTGGCCGTCAAGCCCAGTGGTTGCGCGACGTCTGCCGCCAGGACCTGGCCGATGCTTTGGCGGCGAAGCCGCTCGATGATCAGCCCCAGGGCCGCGTAGTCGGACCGTGAATAGTTGAAGATCTGTGCCAGCCTGCGTTCCCAGGGAACGGTGGCGGCCAGGGACAGCTGCTGTTGCAGGCTGAGGGGCCGGTTCATGGTCTCCTCCCACCCTCCGGAGGCCAGGAGGGGAACGGAGAAGTCGGGGAGGCCGGATTCGTGCGTTAACAGCTGGCGGACGGTGGTGGGCCCCGGCGGGTGGAGGACGCTGCCGAACTCGGGGAGGTAGGTGCTGACCGGGCTGTCCAGGTCGAGTTTGCCCTCTTCCACCAGTTTGAGGACCGAAACAGCCACCAGGGATTCGGTGACGCCGCCGATGCGGACGGTATCGGTCACCGCGGCACGCTCACCCGTTTCCAGGTTCCGGACGCCGGCTGCGTGCGTCCAGCTGGTGCCGTTGTCCTTGACGGCGATCAACACCGCGGGCGCGCCTTCCTCCAACATCCGGGAGCTGAAGGACTCCAAGAGGGTGAAAGCCGGCGGTTTGTCCGGTTCCGGCGGGTGCGGTTCCCCGGTGCACCCGGCGGTTGACGCCGCCAGCAGGACCGTGCACAGGGCGGCCGCGATCCGTTTGCGCGGCCGGCCCTGGGTTGTGCCCATGTGACCCATTTTCCCCCTTTGGGGAGGGGTTCAGGTGAGGCGGACCTGCCGGTTCATGTCCTTGTAGAGCAGGTAGCGGAACTCGCCAGGTCCGCCGGCGTAGCAGGCCTGCGGGCAGAACGCGCGCAGCCACATAAAGTCGCCGGCTTCCACCTCCACCCAGTCGTTGTTGAGCAGGTACATGGCCTTGCCCTCGAGGACGTACAGGCCGTGCTCCATGACGTGGGTTTCGGGGAAGGGGATGACGCCGCCGGGCTGGAACGTCACGATGTTCACCTGCATGTCGTGGGCCAGGTCGCTGGAGTCTGTGAAGCGGGTGGTTTTCCAGGCGCCGTCGGTGTCCGGCATCGCGGTCGGTTCCACGTCTTTTTCGTTGGTGACGAAGGACTTGGCCTCATACCCTTCGAGGCGTTCGTAGGCTTTGCGGATCCAGTGGAAGGACACAACGTCGCTGGAAACGTTCTCCAGGCCCCACTCCGAACCGGCTGCCAGGTAGGCGTAGCCGCCTTCCTCCAGCTGGTGGAGTTCGCCGTCCAGGGTGAGGTTGACCTTGCCGCGGGTCACAAAAATGACGCCTTCAACGCCGGCCTCGAATTCTGCCTTGGGGGCGCCGCCGCCCGGGCCGATCTCCACGATCAGCTGCGAAAAGGTGGTGGCGAAGCCCGAGATGGGGCGGGCGATGATCCAGGAGCGGGTGTTCGAAAAGCCCGGCAGGTTGGACGTGACGATGTCCGTCATCACGCCCTTCGGGATCACCGTGTACGCCTCGGTGACAATGGCCCGCTCGGTGGTCAGGTGGGTCTGCGGCGGCAGCCCGCCGGTGGGGGAGTAGTACTTGCCCATAACTGGTTCCTTACTTAGGAGTTGGAAGTGGTGGCGAGCCGCGGGTGGGCCAGTCCGGTCAGTTGCGGAATTCCGACGCCGGCAAGCGCCTGGACTTCCTCGGCACCCACTGCGCCACACTGGACGCCCCGGAGGACAAACGCCGCCAGGGCGCGGGCCGTGGCGGGCTCGTCCATGACGCCGCCTTCGGTCTGCTCCACGTAGTTCCGCAGGCGGGCCGCGGCGGAGGGCAGGCCCTGCCGGTAGAAGGCGTAGGTGGCGGCGAAGCGGCTGGGCAGCTGTGCCGGGTGCAGGTCCCAGCCCTGGTAGTAGCCGCGTTCCAGCGACCGGCGGACCAGCCGGCCGTGCAGCTGCCACGCGTTCTCCACGTTGTCGCCCACGGGGATGATGTTGGTGGATCCGTCGGAGAGCCGGATGCCCGTTCCGGCCACGGCCAGCTGCATGACTTCCTTGGCGAAGTCGGCCACCGGGTGCTCCATGGACTGGTATTCGGCCGAGATCTGCAGCGACGCCGAGTAGTCGTAGGTGCCGTAGTGCAGGCCGCTGATCCGGCCCGGGACGGCGTGCGGCAACTGCGCCACCGGCGACGTTCCCTCCGGCCCCAGGATCAGCTGCGGGGTTTCCACCTGCACCTCGAAGCGGAGCCGCCCGGCCGGGAGCGAGTGCACTTCCTCCAGCCGGGAGACGGCGTAGTCCATGGCCTTGACCTGGGCCACAGTGGTCACCTTGGGCAGCGTCAGGACCAGTCCCTCCGGCAGTTCGCCCGCCGCGGCCAGGCCCGAAACGAACAGGTCCAGCGTCCGCAGCCCGCGTGAGCGGGTGGCCGCCTCGAAGCACTTGAAGCGGATGCCGATGAATGGGGGAGCGGTCCCGGCTGCGGCTGCGGCGGCCACAGCGGATGCCGCGGCAACCGCGGCGGCGTCCTCGGCGTCGTCGCCCCTGTCCCCGAAGCCGTCCTCAAAATCGAGCCGCAGGTCCTCGATCGGTTCGCTGGCCAGCTTGGCTTCCACGCACGGGGCAACAGCCTCCGCCAGCGCGGTGTCCTGGCCCAGCAGGGCACCGAGCTTTTCCAGCCCGCCGTGGGCGTTGGCCGCGGCCAGGGCCTCGGCGCCCCAGTCGGCAGTGAACGACGTCGTGAACCGGTCCGCGGGCACGTACACCGTGTGGACCGGCTGGCGCGAGCCGTCGTCGCCCGGGTAGTTCTGCTCCAGCAGGCGGTCCGTGGCGGCCAGCTGCCCGTCGATGGCCGACAGGTCCCCGGCGGACAGTGACGGTTTCGGTGATGCTGCCATGCCTCAGCCCACCAGTTCGTAGGCCGGGGTGGTGAGGAAGTCGGTGTAGTCCTCGGACAGGCAGATGTCCGCGATCAGTTCGCTGGCCGGCTGGTAGTAGCGGCGGAAGGCTTCGTCGCCGAACTCGGTGCGGAGCCGCTCGGTTTCCTCGCCCAGGATCCGTTCCACCAGTTCGCGCGTGACCGTGTTGCCGGTGTCCGCGAGGACCGACTTGTTGCGGATCTGCTGCCACACCTGCGAGCGGGAGATCTCCGCGGTGGCGGCGTCCTCCATCAGGTTGTGGATGGCCACGGCTCCGTTCCCGGAGAGCCACACCGCCGTGTAGGCGATGGCCACGTACAGGTTCAGGCGCAGCCCGGCTTCGGTGACCTGGCCCTCGGCGGAGGTGACGTCCAGCAGCTGCTTCGCGGTCACGTTGACCTCGGGGCGCTGCTTGTCCAGCTGGTTGGGCTTGTCGCCGAGCACTGCATCAAACACTTCGCGGCAGGTGGGCACGAGGTCCGGGTGTGCCACCCAGGAGCCGTCGAAGCCGTCATTTGCCTCGCGGGTCTTGTCGGCGCGGACCTTTGCGAAGGCAGCCTCCGTCACTTCGGGATGCCGGCGGTTGGGGATTACGGCCGCCATGCCGCCCATGGCGAAGGCGCCTCGCTTGTGGCAGGTCTTGACCAGGAGTTCGGTGTAGGCGCGCATGAACGGGGCGGTCATGGCAACCGAGGCGCGGTCCGGGAGGACGAACTCCTCGCCGGCGTCGCGGAAGTACTTGATGATGCTGAACAGGTAGTCCCAGCGGCCGGCGTTAAGGCCGGAGGCGTGGTCCCGCAGTTCGTACAGGATCTCGTCCATCTCGAATGCAGCCGGGATGGTCTCGATCAGCACGGTGGCGCGGATGGTGCCCTGGCCCAGTCCCAGGTAGTCCTGGGCGAAGACAAAGACGTCGTTCCAGAGTCGCGCCTCAAGGTGGCTTTCCATCTTGGGCAGGTAGTAGTACGGTCCCTGCCCGTTGAGCACCAGCTGCTTGGCGATGTGGAAGAAGTGCAGGCCGAAGTCCACCAGCGCACCAACGGCAGGCTCGCCGTTGAGCAGCAGGTGCTTTTCCTGCATGTGCCAGCCGCGCGGGCGGGCCACCACCACGGCGAGCGGCGCGTCCGTGCGGAGCCTATACTCCTTGCCCTCCTCCGAGGTGTAGCTGAGGGTGCCCTGGGCGGCGTCGCGGAGGTTCAGGATGGCGTCGATGACGTTGCCCCAGGTGGGGGTGCTGGCATCCTCGAGGTCCGCGAGCCACACCTTGGCGCCTGAGTTCAGTGCGTTAATGGCCATCTTTGCCGGTGAGGCGGGTCCGGTCATCTCCGCCCGGCGGTCCTGCAAAGCCGCCGGTGCCGGCGCAACTTTCCAGTCGCCGTCGCGCACGTCCTGCGTCTCCGGCAGGAAGTCCAGCTTGCCGGTTTCGGCAACGCGCTGCCGCTTGACGGCGCGGGCTGCCAGGAGCTCGTTGCGGGTGCCGGCGAAGCGGGTGTGGAGCTCCTCGATGAAGGCCAGGGCCTTGGGGGTGAGGATCTCCTCCGCGCGCTCGATGGGCCGGGGGTCTGTGACAGTGATGGCCATTTCTGGTCCTTTCCTTGTACTGAAGTCAGGCGGTGAATCAGGCGCTGGCCAGGGCTTCTTCGAGTTCCTTGGCTGCGGCCGCGGTTGCCACGTTGGCAGCGTGGGCGGCGGCGGCAACGGCAGAGGCAACATCGGCGGCCACGTGGGGATCGAAGACGCTGGGGATAATGTAGCTGGCATTGAGCTCATCGTCAGCTACCCGGTTGGCGATCGCTTCCGCGGCGGCCACCAGCATCTCCGGGGTGATGTCCGAGGCTCCGGCGTCGAGCAGGCCGCGGAAGAAGCCCGGGAAAGCCAGCACGTTGTTGATCTGGTTGGGGAAGTCGCTGCGGCCGGTGGCCACCACGGCGGCATGCCGGGACGCGATAACCGGATCGATTTCCGGCGTCGGGTTGGCCATGGCGAACACAATGGCGTTCTCTGCCATCGAGGCCACCTGCTCCTCGCCGATCACATGCGGGGCGCTGACGCCGATGAACACATCCGCGCCGGCGAGGGCCTCGTGCAGGGTGCCGGCGAAGCCTTCCTCATTGGTGTTCGCCGCGATCCAGCTGCGGTGCTCGTCACCATAGGTCTCCCCGGAGTGGATGGCGCCGGAGCGGCCGGCGGCGATGATGTGCCGCGCCCCCTGGGCCTTCAGGAGCTGGATGATGGCTGAGCCGGCTGCGCCGACGCCGGACACCACAATCTTGACCTCGTCCAGCTTCTTGCCCACCACGCGCAGTGCGTTGACCAGGGCTGCCAGGGTGACGATGGCGGTGCCGTGCTGGTCGTCGTGGAACACCGGGATGTCCAGTTCCTCGCGGAGCCGGTTCTCGATTTCGAAGCAGCGCGGGGCGGCGATGTCCTCGAGGTTGATGCCGCCGTAGACGGGGGCCATGGCCTTGGCGATCATGATGATCTCCTCGGTGTCCTGGGTATCCAGGCAGACCGGCCAGGCGTCAACGTTGGCGAACTGCTTGAACAGCGCCGCCTTGCCTTCCATGACCGGAAGGGCGGCGGCGGGGCCGATGTTGCCCAGGCCCAGGACGGCCGAACCGTCGGTGAGGACGGCGATGGTGTTGCGCTTGACGGTGAGGTTGCGGGCTGCCGCGGGGTCCTCGGCGATGGCCAGGCAGACGCGGGCGACGCCGGGAGTGTAGGCGCGGGAGAGATCGTCGCGGTTGCGGAGGGCTACCTTGGGGACAACTTCCAGCTTGCCGCCCAGGTGCATGAGGAAGGTGCGGTCTGAGACGTGCTGGACCGTGACGCCGTCGAGCGCGTTGAGGGCGTCCTTGACGCGGGCGGCGTGTTCGTCGTCGGTGGTGTTGCAGGTGACGTCCACAACGAGGGTCTCGTGGTGGGATTCGCTGACGTCCAGTGCGGTGATGGCGGCGCCCGCCGCTCCCACGGCTGCGGCAAGCTCGCTGGTGGCGCTGAAGCTTGACGGTGCTTCCACGCGCAGGGTGATCGAATTTCCGGGGCTGGGGTTCGCCATTGAATGTCCTCCTGTTGGGCCTTCTGATCGGCCGTGTCCGGTCTGTGTTCTCGAAACCAGTGTTTTCGTATTATGGATATTATTATCTACAGGATGGAAATACAAGCCCTCCTTGTATGACTGGCGGAAGTGCATCGCGCCATGAACCGGGGTGCTGTATGTTGGGTGTTCTAAGCAATTCTTTTCACGATGCGGATAAGAGTTGTCAGATTCGGAGCCGTAGGAGACAACGGAATGGCAGAAAAAGCCTCGGGCGGTGTGCAGTCGGTAGAGCGCGTCTTCGAACTGCTGGAGCTCATCACGGATGCCGGCGGCGACGTGACGCTCAGTGAACTGTCCTCGTCCACCGACCTTCCGCTGCCCACCATCCACCGCCTGCTGCGGACGCTGGTGTCCCTGGGCTATATCCGCCAGCTGCCCAACCGGCGCTATGCACTGGGCCCGCGGCTCATCCGCTTGGGTGAAGGAGCGAACAAGCAGCTGGGTGCCGTGGCGCGTCCGCAGCTGAAAACGCTGGTGGACCGCCTGGGGGAGACCTCGAACATGGCGGTGCTGGACTCGGACATGGTGATTTACGTGGCGCAGGTGCCCTCGCTGCACTCGATGCGCATGTTCACCGAGGTGGGCCGCCGCGCCCATACCCACGCCACCGGCGTCGGGAAGGCCATCCTCGCGCAGCTGGATGACGAGGCGGTCCGCGGCATCGTGACGCGCGCCGGGATGCCGACGCCCACTGCCAAGAGCATTGGCGACGTTGAGGAACTCCTGGCCGACCTCAAGCTCATCCGCGAGCGGGGGTACTCCATCGACGAGGAGGAGCAGGAACTCGGCGTGCGCTGCTTCGCTATGGCGGTGCCCAACGCTCCCACCCCCACGGCCATCTCGGTCTCCGGTCCCGTCTCCCGAGTGGACGAGCACTTCGCCGACAAGGCCGTGCCCGTCCTCCGCGAGGCCGCCGAAGCTATCTCGCTGGAACTGAACCGCACCTGACCTCCCGTAGCCACGCGCGACGGCGGCCCGCTCCTTCCGGAAGCGGGCCGCCGTCGTACTTGCGGGGAGGGTCAGTGCTCTGACGCCTTTTCGGACGACTCGACGCGGACTTCCTTGCCGTCGCAGTCGATGAGCTTGCCGCCTTCGAAGCGGTCGCCGTCGGCCAGGCACTTCAGGTCCTCTTCCCGGACCACGCGCCCTGTTCCGGCCACAAACACCGACTGGTTTTCCGAGTTGCCCGCCTTGAGGTGGTTGAAGAGCAGGTTCAGCAGGATGGCCATCACCGCGGCGGAGCTGATGCCGGAGTGGAAGATGGTGCCGAACCAGGACGGGAACTTGTCGTAGAAGGCCGGCGCGGCGATGGGGATCATGCCGAACCCGATGGATGCCGCCACGATGATCAGGTTCATGTTGTTCTTGTACTCCACCTTGGACAGCGTGCGGATGCCGCTGGCGGCCACCGTGCCGAAGAGTACGACGCCGGCGCCTCCGAGCACAGGGGTCGGCACCGCTGCGACCACGCGGCCAAGGACCGGCAGGAGGCCGAGGATCACCAGGATCAGGCCGCCGGCGCTGACCACGAAGCGGCTCTTGACTCCAGTGATGGCCACCAGGCCCACGTTCTGGGCGAACGCGCTTTGCGTGAAGGAGTTGAACAGCGGGGAGATGGCGGAGGAGAGCATGTCCGCCCGGAGCCCGTCGCCGATCCGCTTGGAGTCGACCTTGGTGCCCACGATCTCGCCCACGGCAATGATGTCCGCCGAGGTCTCGGTCAGGGTGACCAGGATGACGATCAGCATGGAGATGATGGCGGCAATCTCGAACACCGGCGGGCCGAAGGCGAACGGGGTGGGGAACGCGACGATCTCGCCCTGGCCCACCTTGGAGAAATCAGCCATGCCGAAGGCAAACGCGATCAGGGTGCCCAGGACCATGGCCAGCAGGATGGAGAGCCGGGAAATCGCGGCGCTGCCCACCTTGCTGAGCAGGAGGACGATGGCCATGGTGGCCGCGGCCAGCCCGATGTTGGCCATGCTGCCGTAGTTCTCAGCTTTGCTGTTGCCGCCCATGGCCCAGTTGGCGGCCACCGGCATCAGGGTCAGCCCGATGGTGGTGATCACCGTGCCGGTCACCACGGGCGGGAAGAACCGGATGATCTTCGAGAAAAGTGGGGTGATCAGCAGGCCGATCAGTGAAGCGGCAATAACGGACCCGAAGACTGCCTGGATCCCGCCGCCGCCGTGCACGATGGCCACCATGGTGGAGACGCCCGCGAAGGAAACGCCCTGGACCAGCGGCAGCTGCGAGCCGAAGAAGCGGATGCCCACTGTCTGCAGGATGGTGGCCAGGCCGCCCACAAAGAGGCAGGCCGCGATCAGCAGGCCGATGTCCTGCGAGGACATTCCGGCGGCGGCGCCAATGATCAGGGGCGGGGCGATGATGCCGCCGTACATGGTGAGGACGTGCTGGAAACCGTAGGCGAAGGTGCTGGCGATGGGGAGCTTTTGGTCCTCAGGCCGTGCCGAACGGGTGCCTTTTCCGGCGGCAGCAGCGGCCGGTTTCTTTCTGATGTTCATGGCAGACTTTCTTGGTTCATGGCAGACGACATTGTCTGGCTAACGGTGTCTGGCTAACGGTGTTGAAAGACGTGGGGTGAGTGCCCGGAGTTTTTGGCCATCTATGCAGACTTCAGGAGTGCTGAAGTCGTCTTATCTGGACAAAAACTCCGGGCCGGATGGTGCGTGGTGCGGGTTTAGCAGAAGCCGGCGATGCCGGACCAGGCGATGTCAGCCGGGGTGGCGTCGTCGCGCTGGACGGTGGCTTCGATCAGGCCGTAGGGGCGGTCAGCGGCGAAGAAGACCTCGTTGGGGTTGTCGAGGCCGAACGGCGAGAGGTCCACGAGGAAGTGGTGCTTGTTGGGCATCGAGAACTTGATCTCGTCGATCTCGCTGTGGGCTTCCAGTACCTTGGTGCCCATGTCGAACAGGGTCTGCTGGAGGGCGTGGGAGTACTTCTCCGTGAAGCCTTCGAGCAGGAGTCCTTTGACGTCGTCGTAGCTCTTGTTGAAGTCCAGGGTGCTGAAGTCCGTGCCGGTCTTGAAGCGCCAGCGGGCCGAGACGTCGGTGGCCAGGATGCGGTCCGTGGTCTCGGGCAGGGTGGTGTAACGGTCCTTCGGGTAGCCCACGAAACCGGACTGGGTGGACTTCAGGACGGTCAGGTCCTTGAGCCCGGAGATCAGGTGCGTGGTGGCGCCGTCGCGGACCAGGACTGCGGTGCGGACTTCCTGCCCGTTGCGCACGAAGGAGTGGTCGTGCTCGGTGCCGTGGGCCTGGATCCGGTCCCAGCTGTAGGACTCGGCTTCCCAGCGGCCGCCGGTGACCCAGTCGAAGCTGGAGGTGAAGTGCTCGCCGAGGCGAAGCAGGAACGCCTCGGGCGAGCCCACGCCCTCACGGGCAAAGGCGTAAATGGTGTTCTTCTGGGTGTCAGTGGCCACCACGTGGGCGTTGTCGCCCTCAAGGTGTGCGGCCGCGAAATCGCCCCGCAGCTGCGAGGTGACGTTGAGGTCTTCGATTTCGTGGCGGTCGGTGTCGCGGGTGATCTTGACGACCCGGACCTCGGCCTTGCCGTACTGGTTCTCGCCGAGGATGATCTTGCTGCTCATGGTCTGTTCCCAACTTCCGGTATGTGGAACCTAGGTTCCATCATTGAAATTAAGCGCACGTTTCAAGTGCGTTTCCGGTGGAGCCGACCCAACAAAAAAGAGCCGGCATCCATTGATGCCAGCTCATTACGACCCTGCCTGCTGCTCCCAGGTTACGTGACACCCGCCACGAATTGACAACCAGCGTACCTCCGGAATCCGGTGGTGTACATCACAAAACGAAAAATCAATTTGTGACCACGCCTGGTGCCGACCATTGACGAACCAGCGAAGGCAGCCATAAGCTATTCCACATAGCAAAAGTTCTTTTCCATTTTGTGGAACTAACCCCAGACCTCGAAGGAGGATCAGATGTACCAGCAGGACAGCACGCCGGTTTCACCGGCACCCACGGCGGCAGCTTCAGTCCAGGAGTTCTACCTCCCCCTCGGCGGCGGGACGGATCCGGACTTCTACCTCCCGGCGGACCGGGAGCACGTTCCCGGCCGCTTCTCCCGCTGGGTCCAGGCGCTCCCGGGATTCAGCCGCCGTTCGTAGCCGGCGCACAGGGGCAGGCTTTCACCAGGCCCAGCCGGCGACGCGCATACGCTGGCGATACGCACCTTCAATTCCGCTGCGCAAAAGGACTGGCGAGACCGATATATGGGTCTCGCCAGTCCTTTTCTGCGTCACAGCTGAATTTGCGCGTCGCGGACGGTTGCAGGGCGATCCGGCTAGCCGTTCACCAGCCGGCGCGCGGCCGCTGAATGTTCCGTGATCAGGCCGGCGATATCGAGTCCCGGGATCTGCCCGTCCACCACGCGCCACTGTCCGCCCACCATCACCCGGTCCGCCCGGTCCGCGGCGCACAGCAGCAGCGCAGCCACCGGATCGTGGCTGCCTGAGAAGCGCAGGTCATCCAGCCGGAAGAGGGCCAGGTCCGCCTGCATTCCGGGAGCAAGCTGGCCCAGCCCGGAGCGGCCAAGGACCGCCGCGGAGCCGCGGGTTGCCCAGCCCAGCGCACGCTCCACCGGAACGTCTGCCCCGTACCGCAGCCGCTGGAGGTAGAGGGCCTGCCGCGCTTCCAGGATCATGTTCGAGGCATCGTTCGACGCCGAGCCGTCCACTCCCAGGCCCACGGGAGCCCCGGCGTCCTCCAGTTCCAGGACGCGTGCGGTTCCCGACGCCAGCCGCATGTTCGAGGTGGGGCAGTGCGCGACGGCGGTGCCCGCGGCTCCCAGCCTGGCAATCTCCGCATCGCTGAAGTGGATGCCGTGGCCCAGCCAGGTGCGGTCCGTCAGCCAGCCCACGCTGTCCAGGTAGTCCACGGTCCGCAGCCCGAACATTTCCCGGCAGAAGTCCTCCTCATCCAGGGTCTCCGCCAGGTGGGTGTGCAGCCGGACGTCCAGCCGTTCGGCAAGAGCCGCGCTTTCGGCCATGATTTCCTTGGTGACCGAAAATGGTGAGCATGGAGCCAGGGCAACCTGGATCACCGCATCGTCGCCCCGTTCGTGGTATTGGTGCACCAGCCGTTCGCTGTCGGCCAGCACCACCTCGGCTGCCTGCACGGTTGACTGCGGCGGCAGGCCGCCGTCGTCGGTTCCCAGGGTCATGGACCCCCGGGTGAGGGTGGCGCGCATGCCCAGCCGGCGGACGGCCTCCACCTGGATATCGATCGCGTCCTCAAGGCCCGCGGGGAAGAGGTAATGGTGGTCCGCTGCCGTGGTGCAGCCGGAAAGCAGGAGTTCCGCCAGCGCCACTGTGGTGGCGAGTTCCAGGTCCCGCGGAGTGAGGCGGGCCCACACCGGATAGAGGTTCTGCAGCCAGGGGAACAGCGGCGCATTCGCCACCGGACCCCAGGCCCGTGTCAGGGTCTGGTAGAAGTGGTGGTGTGTGTTGATCAGGCCCGGCAGCAGCACGTGGTTTCCGGCGCCAAAAATCTCATCGCACGGTGCGGACGGCTGCTGCCCTGCGGCAAGAACCTCGGTGATAACACCGCCGCTGACCACCAGGCCGCCGGAAGCGTCGAGGTGGTTGGCGGTAAAAGCTGCCTGCGGGTTTTTGATCCACAAACGGGAAGCCGATGGCGTCATGGTTGTCCTTCTCTGAGCGCTGTTGGTGTCATTCCAGCTCAGTGAGGCCCTGTCTGCTGATCCAGGCGGCCGCGCCCTACGGGTTCAGAACCCGGAAGCGGCACGGCTGGCACCTAGGCTAGAAGGCGCAGGCTCCGGCGTCAACGCCGCGGATTGTGACTGCGGCAGGGGTGAAACCCGCGAAACATGGATTTCACATTGCGAAATTAAAATTCCAGAAAACTATGGCGCAGCCCACAATCCGGTGCTAATCTCGATCTTGCCAAAGGCGGGCACCCGGTCACCGGGAAGCTATCTACCAGGCGCAACTTAACCTTCACAGCACATGCTGAAGCCTGGTAACCGTTCGCACCTGGTTCTACTGGTCCTGCAAGCGGCAACGGGCTTCCCGGCAAAAGGAAGTCGCATCATGAGTACCACCGTCACGGCCGAACAGTTCTTGGCCAGATCCATCAGGTTGGCCACGGCCAACGTCCTGAACAGCGGGGGCCCCTTCGGAGCCATGATCGTTACGGCTGACGGCCGCGCGTTCGACGGCGTCAACCGCGTCACCGCGGACAACGATCCCACCGCCCACGCCGAAGTCACTGCAATCCGCACGGCCTGCCGCGAACTTGGCACCTTTGACCTCAGCGGAGCCGTCCTCTACACCAGCTGCGAGCCGTGCCCCATGTGCCTCGCCTCCGCGCTCTGGGCCCGGGTGGAAAAGGTGGTCTTCGCCGCCGACCGGCATGACGCCGCCTCCGTTGGCTTCGATGATGCCGTTTTCTACGAATACTTCGACAACCAGGACAGGGATTCCCTGATGCCGGTCTCGAAGCTGGTGCTGGACGATCCCGAGGCCCCCGCCCCGCTGGAACCGTTCAACACCTGGAACACACTCGAAACCAGGATCGACTACTAGGCCCGGCGGCTGACATGACCATCCTGGACAACTCACACGAGGAGCATTCGGCTCCAAGCACCCGCAGCCAAAGGCCCGCGAACAGCACCCCCCAACCGCCGGCGTCGGACTCTTTCCTGGACCGGTTCTTCCAGATCACCCAGCGCGGCTCCACCCTGGCCCGCGAGTTCCGCGGCGGCCTGGTCACCTTCTTCACCATGGCGTACATCGTCATCCTCAACCCCCTGATCCTGGGCGGTTTCAGCGCGGACAACGCCCCCACCGACGTCGCCGGGGGCTGGCTGTCCGCAGCGCAGGTGGGTGCCGTCACCGGGCTTACCGCCGGCGTGATGACCATCCTCTTCGGGCTCATCGCCAACCTGCCGTTCGGCCTCGCCGCCGGACTCGGCATCAACTCCTTCCTGGCCGTCTCCGTCATCCAGGAGGTCACCTGGGCGGAGGCCATGGGCCTGGTGGTGATCAACGGCATCCTGATTGTCCTGTTCGGCATCACCGGTGCCCGCACCGCCATCTTCCGGGCAGTGCCGAAGGAGCTGAAGGCGGCCATCACGGTGGGAATCGGCCTGTTCATCGCCTTCATCGGCTTTGTTGACTCGGGCTTCGTCAAGGCGACGGCGGGCGGCCCGCCGGTCCAGCTGGGCAACGGCGGCTCCATCACCTCGATCCCCACCCTGGTGTTCATCGTGGGCCTGCTGGCCATGGGCATCCTGGTGGCACGCAAGGTCCAGGGCGGCCTGCTGATCGGCATTGTGGCCACCACCTTCCTGGCCGCCATCGTCGAAGCCATCCTGCACCTGGGCCCGGCGAGCGCCACCAATCCCGGCGGCTGGCACCTGAACACCCCGGTCCTGTCCGGGCAGCTGGTGTCCGCACCGGACCTGGGCCTGGTGGGACAGTTCGACCTGTTCGGAGCCTTCGGCAGGATCGGCGGACTCGCGGCCACCATGCTGGTGTTCACCCTGGTGTTCACCAACTTCTTCGACGCCATGGGCACCATGACGGGCCTGGCCAAGAGCGCCGGCGTGGCGCACAAGGACGGCACGTTTCCCCGGCTGAAGTCCGCCTTCATCGTGGAAGGCTTCGGGGCGATCGCGGGCGGGGCAACCTCCGGCTCCTCCAACACCGTCTACATCGACTCCGCAGCCGGCATCGGTGAAGGAGCCCGGACCGGCCTGGCATCGGTAGTGACCGGTGTCCTGTTCCTCGGGTCCATGTTCCTCACCCCGCTCACCAGCGTTGTCCCGCTCGAGGTGGCCGCCGCAGCACTGGTGGTGGTCGGCGCGATGATGATGGCGCAGATCCGCGAGATCAAGTTCAGCAAGTTCACCGTGGCCCTGCCGGCCTTCCTCACCATCGTCACCATGCCGCTGAGCTACTCGATCGCCAACGGCATCGGCGTGGGCTTCATCAGCTGGGCCATCATCGGCGCCGCATCCGGCAAGGCAAAGAAGGTCCATCCGCTGATGTGGGTGGTCAGCGCCGGGTTCCTGGTGTACTTCGCCCGCGGTCCGATCAACCTGCTGCTGGGTGCCTGAGCCCCCTTCCGACTACCGGGGCCGGGCCAATGCTTGGCCCGGCCCCCAATAGGAATGACAATATGGACACCACCGCAGCGCGGAAGAAGGAGTGCCGCCATGCTTGACCTGATCCCTTCACTGAGTGGCTGGGCCCCGGCCCTTGGCCGCCAGCGGTTCGCGGTGGCCACCATCGTTCGGGCCAGCGGCTCGGTTCCCCGGCCCGTGGGCACCTCCATGCTGGTGTCCGACGGCGGGGCGGTCCTCGGCAGCCTCTCCGGCGGCTGCGTCGAGGGCGCCGTCGTGGCGGCTGCGTTGGAGTCAATGGACGACGGCGTCACCCGCCTTGAGACGTTCGGCTTCAGTGCCGAGGATGCCTTCGCCGCCGGGCTCACCTGCGGCGGAGAGCTGGACGTGCATATCGAGCCGGCCAACCTGGGTGACCGCTGCGCACTCGGCGAAGCGGTCCGGCAGCTGGCAGCTTACGGGCCGGATGAGCCGGTGGCGCTGGTCCGCCCGCTTGATCGCCGTGCGGCCGGTGGCGGCAGCAACGCCGTCGTTATTGCGGATCCCGGCTCCGCCAGCGTGGCCGGACTTCCGCCATTGGCTGCCCTGCTGGACCTGTTGCCGGCCGCGGACCCGGACGCAGGAAGGGCCCGGGCTGTCCAGCTCGAATCCTTCCTCCGCGCGGGCAGCACCGGCGTCCTGGATCTGGCCGGTGCCGGCCTGTGCGCCGGCGGGGCCACCGTGTTAGTGGAGTCCCGGCTCGCGCCGCCCCGCCTGCTGGTATTCGGCGCCAACGACTTCAGCGCCGCGCTCCTCCCTGCTGCCAAACCGCTGGGCTACCACGTGACACTGGTGGACGCCCGTCCGGCCTTTGCCGCCCAGGCACGGTTCGGAACGGCCGATGAAGTGGTGACGGCATGGCCGCACGAGTACCTTGCAGCGGAGGCGGCCGCGGGAAGGGTTGATTCCCGGACCGTGATCTGCGTCCTGACCCACGACCCCAAGTTCGATATTCCCCTGCTCCACGCAGCGCTCGGATTGGACGTCGCCTTCATCGGGGCCCTCGGGTCGCGGCGCAGCCACGCGCAACGGGTGGACGCGCTCCTGGACGGGGGAGTCCGGCCTGAGCGGATCGCCCAGCTCCACTCGCCGCTGGGCCTGGACATCGGGGCAGTCACTCCCGCCGAGGTAGCCGTCTCCGTCCTGGCCGAGCTCATCGCCGCCCGCACCGCAGCAGCATCCCACCAGCCGTTGAGGGAAACCTCCGGCCCCATCCACCAACCGGCGGCGCGCTCAGCACGCAATCCAGCCACGGCGCCGGCCCCCAATAACGTTAAACAGCAGGAGATCGCATGGACATGAACACCATCGAGTCGGTGGTTCCCACCACCGACCCCGGGCAATGGCGCGATGGCGACGCCTGGCTGGCCGGCGGCACGGTCCTGTTCTCCTACGGCAGCCTGGCGTTCGGGCCGCAGCCGTTGAAACGCCTCCTGGACCTGGGATCCGCGGGCTGGACCCCGGTGACCGTCACGGACGCCGGCATCGAACTCGCCGCCACCTGCACCGTGGCTGAACTGTACAAGCTTCCCGGGACGCCCGAAGCCGCAGGCCGCAGCTGGCCCGGCCTGGAGCTGGTCCGCCCCTGCTGCGATTCCTTCGTGGCCTCCTTCAAGGTGTGGAACATGTCCACGGTGGGCGGGAACCTGTGCACGTCCCTGCCCGCCGGCCCCATGATTTCGCTCTGCGCCGGGCTGGACGGCACCGCCACCATCCTCGGTCCCGACGGCGCCACCCGCAGCGTGCCCGTCACCGAGTTCGTTACCGGCGACGCGCAAAACTGCCTGGCACCAGGCGAGCTCCTTCGGAGCATCCAGCTCCCGGCGTCGGCCCTTGCCTCCCGGGTGGCGTTCCGGCGCCTCTCGCTGAGCAACCTCGGCAGGTCCGGGGTTCTGCTGATCGGACGGCTCGACGGCGGCACGTCCTTTGTCCTTACCGTCACCGCCGCCACCCGGCGGCCTGTGCAGCTGCGCTTCGACGCACTGCCGGACACGGACACGCTGGCCGCGGCGCTTGATGAGGCGATCCCCGCAGACCTTTACCACCACGACATCCACGGCCTGCCTGCCTGGCGCCGGGACATGACCTACCGCCTGGCGGAGGAAATCCGGGCCGAGCTCGCTGCCCCCGAAGGGGCACCCGGGCTCCGGGCCTCCGGCGACTTCTGGCCGCCGTCGGACCGCGTACCCCACGCACAGGCGCTTCACGCACAGCAGGAAGGGGCCTGAACATGGCCATCGAGATCAACGGCGCTCCGGCCGGAACGGAACCGCGCCCCGGGCAGTGCCTGCGCACCTTCCTCAGGGAACAGGGCAACCTGGGCGTCAAGAAGGGCTGCGACGGCGGCGACTGCGGCGCCTGCACCGTGCACGTGGACGGCACCCCCGTCCACAGCTGCATTTACCCGGCCGTCCGGGCGGAAGGGCACGCCGTCACCACCATCGAGGGACTGGCGTCAACTGCCGGGGCGGACCTGCACCCCGTGCAGCAGCAGTTTATGGAGCGGCAGGGCTTCCAGTGCGGATTCTGCACCGCAGGCATGGTGATGACGGCAGCTTCGTTCGACGACGTCCAGAAGGAAAACCTGCCGCGGAACCTGAAAGGCAACCTTTGCCGCTGCACCGGATACCGGGCCATCTCCGATGCCGTCTGCGGGCACGCCGGCCACCCCGATCCCCAAGGCCCGGGCTCCGGAATCGCGGGGGAGGGGCAGCCCGATCCAGTACCGGGGCAGCTGGGCGACGACGTTCCCGCACCGGCCAGCCGGGCGGTGGTCACCGGGACCGCCCGCTACACCCTGGACGTCCCGGCGGACCAGCTGCAGGGCCTGCTCCACCTCAAGCTCCTGCGCTCGCCGCATGCGCACGCCCGGGTGCTGTCCATTGACACCGGCGCTGCATTGAAGGTCCCCGACGTAGTTGCGGTCTTCACCCACCAGGACGCGCCGGAACAGCTGTTTTCCACCGCGCAGCACGAACTGTTCACGGACGACCCGGACGATACCCGCGTGCTGGATGACGTGGTCCGGTTCCGGGGCCAGCGGGTCGCCGCGGTGGTTGCTGAAACCGTGGCTGCTGCCGAAGCAGGTGTGCGGGCGCTGGACGTTGCCTACGAGGAACTGCCCGCGGTCTTTACACCGCAGGATGCCCTGGTCCCCGGCGCGCCGCTGGTGCACGGCGACAAGGAGGGACCGGCGTCGCGCATTTCCCGCCCGGACCGCAATGTGGTGGCCGAGCTGCACTCCGAACTGGGAAGCGTGGCCGAGGGCTTCGCCCAGGCCGACTTTATCCACGAACAGACGTACCAGACCCAGCGCGTCCAGCACGTGGCGCTGGAAACCCACGCGGCCATCGCGTCGGTGGACAGCGAAGGGCGGCTGCAGGTCCGCACCTCCAGCCAGGTTCCGTTCCTGGTCCGCCGGACCTTGTGCCGGGTCTTCGGGCTTCCGGAGGAGCAGGTCCACGTGGTGGCCGGCCGGGTGGGCGGCGGCTTCGGCGGCAAGCAGGAGGTCCTGACCGAGGACATCGTGGCGCTCGCGGCCCTGAAACTGGGCCGGCCGGTGCAGCTGGAACTGACCAGGACCGAGCAGTTCACCGCCACCACCACACGGCATCCTTTCACCATCAAACTCCGCGCGGGCACCAGCAACGACGGCCGGCTCACAGCGCTGGAACTGGATGTCCTGACCAACACCGGCGCGTACGGCAACCACGGGCCGGGCGTGATGTTCCACGGCTGCGGCGAATCGCTGAGCGTCTACAACTGCGCCAATAAAAAGGTGGACGCCCATGCGATGTACACCAACACCGTCCCGGCCGGGGCATTCCGCGGCTACGGGCTGAGCCAGATGATTTTCGCGATCGAGTCCGCCATGGATGAGCTTGCAACCGGCATCGGGATGGATCCGTTCGAATTCCGCCGCCGGAACATGGTGCGCGAGGGCGACCTGATGCTGTCCACCCAGCCGGATCCCGAGGAAGACGTCCACTACGGCAGTTACGGGCTGGACCAATGCCTGAGCCTGGTCCGCGACGCACTGGCGCGGGGGCGGGAGCGGTACCGCGCCGCCGGCATGGACGAGCTGGGACCTGAATGGCTGACCGGCGAAGGAACCGCGCTCTCCATGATCGACACCGTGCCCCCGCGCGGCCACTTCGCCCATTCGCGGCTCCGGCTCCTGCCGGACGGAACGTACCAGGCCGACGTCGGGACCGCCGAATTCGGCAACGGCACCACCACCGTCCACGCGCAGCTGGCCGCCACGGCACTGTCCACCGAAGCCGCCAAAATTGTGGTCCGGCAGTCGGATACGGACCTCATTGAGCATGACACCGGTGCATTTGGTTCCGCTGGGACCGTGGTGGCAGGAAAGGCAACACTGGCCGCCGCAGAGGAACTGGCGGTGCGGATCCGCGCTTTCGCCGCCGGCATCCATCAGACCCAGGCGTCCGCCTGCGTCCTCGACGGCGACTCCGTAGTCATTGACGGAACTCCCGCGGCACTGGCGGAACTTGCGCAGGCGGCCGCGGACGCCGGCGTCGAACTTGCCGCCGAGGGGCGCTGGGGCGGGACTCCACGGTCCGTGGCATTCAATGTGCACGGCTTCCGCGTGGCGGTGAACCGCGGCACGGGCGAGCTGAAAATCCTGCAAAGCGTGCAGGCGGCGGATGCCGGCGTGGTGGTGAATCCGCGCCAGTGCCGCGGCCAGATCGAGGGCGGGATTGCGCAGGCCATCGGGGCGGCGCTGTATGAGGAAGTGGTGATTGACGACGCCGGGCGGGTGACCACCGACATCCTGCGGCAGTATCACATCCCCACCTTCGCGGACGTGCCGCGCAGCGAAGTGTACTTCGCGGACACCAACGACAAAATGGGACCGCTGGGAGCCAAGTCCATGAGCGAGAGCCCGTTCAATCCCGTTGCCCCGGCGCTCGCGAACGCGATCCGCAACGCCACCGGGGTGCGTTTTGCATCGCTCCCCATCGCCCGGGACAAGATCTACCTGGGGCTCAAGTGGGCGGGGCTGGTGCCCAACCTGCAGCGCTCGGGCCTGTCCTGACCAACGCGGGGTCACATAAGGCCGCCTGAAGCGCGTTGAGCGGGCCAAATCCGACCCCGCGTTGCATCGTTGCATATAGTCAAGGGATGGAACAGCGGATTTTAGGCAAGACCGGACGGAACGTGTCCATTGTTGGGCTGGGAACCTGGCAGCTCGGCGCGGACTGGGGGAATGTTGACCCGGCCCAGGCGCAGTCAATTCTTGCCGCCTCCGTTGAAGCAGGAGTGAACTTCTTCGACACGGCGGACGTCTATGGCGACGGCAAGAGCGAGCAGGCCATCGGAAAGTTCCTGGCTGACAACCCGGGACTGGACATCACGGTAGCCACCAAGATGGGCCGCCGGGTGGACCAGAAGCCGGAGCACTACACCCTGGCCAACTTCCGCCAGTGGGTGGACCGGTCCCGGAAGAACCTGGGCACGGACACGCTGGACCTGGTCCAGCTGCACTGCCCGCCTACTCCCGTGTACAGCAACGCCGAGGTCTACGACGCCCTGGATACCCTGGTGTCCGAGGGAGCCATCCGCAATTACGGCGTGAGTGTGGAGCGCACAGACGAGGCCCTGGAAGCGATCCGCCACGAGGGCACCGCCTCCGTGCAGATCATCCTGAACGCGTTCCGGCTCAAGCCCCTGGACGAGGTCCTTCCGGCGGCGAAGGCCGCGAACGTGGGCATCATCGCGCGGGTGCCGCTCGCGTCCGGGCTGCTCTCGGGCAAGTACACGAAGGAGACCTCCTTCGCCGAGAACGACCACCGGAACTACAACCGCAACGGCGACTCCTTCGACGTCGGCGAGACGTTCTCGGGTGTGGACTACGAACTGGGCCTGAAGGCCGTTGCCGAGTTCCAACAGATCGTTCCGGCCGGCGCCAGCACGGCACAGGCTGCCATCGCCTGGATTGCCGCGCAGGACGGCGTCACCACAGTCATCCCCGGGGCGCGCAACGTTGAGCAGGCGGCAGCGAATGCCGCCGCCGCGTCCGTGAGTGTCAGTGAGGATTTCGACGGCGGCGTCCGCTGGATCTACGACCACTACTTCCGCGAGGCCATCCACCCGCGCTGGTAACGTTCGCCGCCTGCCCCATGTCTCGCTTCGCTCGCCACGGGGACCCCGGGCGGCTCTCTTACGCCTGGGAGCGTTGGTGACCGGCTCCGTCAGTGAATTTGTGGAGCGGCTCGCCGCCGTGCCCACAGTGCCGGGGCGCAACAACTTCTTTGACCACAGCGTTCCGGGCAATGCCGTGCGCCGGCGGAACCTGGAGCTGTACCTCGAGGAGATGCTGGAGCGGTCGCCCGCGGTGCTGCTCCTCGGCGAGGCTCCGGGTTTCCGGGGCATGAGGATCACCGGAGTGCCCTTTACCAACCGGACCATGTTCCAGGGGCCGGCAAACAGCTTCGGCCTGTTCGGGCCAGGCAAGGGATACTCCTTGGCTGCGGAGGCAGCGGACGTTGCGGCCGAGCCCACGGCCACCGTCATGTGGGACGTGCTGGCCGAACTGCAGTTCCTGCCCCTGCTCTGGAGCGCATGCCCCTGGCATACCCACATCCCCGGGAAGCCGCAGTCCAACCGCACTCCCACTGCGGTAGACGCAAGGCTGGGAACGCCGTTCTGGCAGTCACTCGCTGAGCTGTTCCGCGTCGAATCCGTGGCGGCAGTGGGCAACGTGGCACACCGCAGCCTGCTCTTCAGCGGTGTGGACGCACCGAAGGTCCGGCATCCGTCACATGGCGGAAGAGCAGGTTTCAAGCGGGGCCTGGAGGAGCTGCTCAGCTCGGGAGCGATTCGCCGCTAGCCCAGCAGGTGGAGCTGCTCAGCTCGGGAGCGATTCGCCGCTAGCCCAGCAGGTGGAGCTGCTCCGGGGTGTCGACGTCCAGTCCGCTGGAGAGGTCGCTGCAGTCCACGTCATCCAGGAGCTCCGGGTGGGCACGCAGGAAGCCGCGTGCCCCGGCGTCGCCCGTTACTGTCGCGGCCACGGCGTCGCGGAGCGCGGCGTCAATGATCAGCGGATGGCCCCTGCGTGCGGTGCCGTCGCCGCCGTCGTAGGACGCTGCCGTGATCCGGCCCGGACGGTGTGCTGCCAGGAGCCTGCCCACCGTTCCGGGCGTCAGGCCGGGCTGGTCCACAAGCGCCACCATGAGATGGTCTCCCGGACTGGCAGTACCGTTGCCCAACAGGAGTGAGCTGCCCATCCCGGACTGCCAATCGTGGTTGATAACTGTCCGGTACCGGTCCAGTTCGGCGATGGTGGCGACGTCCGGGGCGCCGGCGCCCAGCACCACCACCACCTCCCGGCAGCCGCCGTCGAGCAGCGCCCCGGCGACCGATTCCACGAGCGGCCGGCCGCGGTAGGGGAGCAGGGCCTTGGGGCCCCGGCCAAGCCGGGTTCCGGCGCCGGCCGCAAGCACAACCCCCGTGGCCCTGGTCTCCTCCGTGTTGCCCATATCTGCACCCTAATGGAGTTTTTGTCCAGATATGCAGGGCTCCGGGCGTTGGAAGTCCGCATATCTGGACCAAAACCCCGAGGGGTGTTCCTTTTAGGCGTCGCCTCCGGCGCCCCCGGTGGTGCCGGCGTTGACGTCCAGGAGTTTGTACCGGTCCATGGCGTACGACGGCGCGCCCTCCTCAACCTCGCCCCTCGCCGCGAGCATCTGCAGCGCTTTGACAACGATGGAGTGGGTGTCGATCTTGAAGAAGCGGCGGGCTGCGGCGCGGGTGTCGGAGAAGCCGAACCCGTCGGCACCGAGGGTGGCGAATTCGTTGGGCACGAACTGGCGGATCTGGTCCGGGACGGCCTTCATGTAGTCCGACACCGCGACGACGGGGCCCGTGGCGCCTTCGAGCTGTTTGGTGACGAACGGGACGCGGGCGGGCTGGCCGGGGTTGAGGAAGGCTTCCTCTTCGGCGGCGAGGCCGTCGCGGCGCAGTTCGTTCCAGGAGGTCACGGACCACACGTCCGCGGAAACGCCCCAGTCATCGGCCAGGAGCTGCTGTGCCTCCAGGGCCCATGGCACCGACACACCCGAGGCGAGGATCTGCGCCTTCGGTCCTTCGAGGTCCGACGCCGACACCCGGTAAATGCCTTTCAGCACCCCTTCAACGTCGAGGTTCGCCGGTTCGGCGGGCTGGGTGATCGGCTCGTTGTACACGGTGAGGTAGTACATCACGTTGTTATCCGGCGCTGTTGCGGTTCCTTTGCCGCTTGCGGCCGGCCCGTACATGCGTTCGAGGCCGTCGCGGATGATGTGGCCCATTTCGTAGCCGTAGGCGGGGTCGTAGGTGACCACTGCCGGGTTGGTGGAGGCCAGGAGCGGGGAGTGGCCGTCGGCGTGCTGGAGGCCTTCGCCGGTGAGGGTGGTCCGTCCTGCGGTGGCGCCGATGATGAAGCCGCGGGCCATTTGGTCTGCTGCTGCCCAGAAGGCGTCGCCGGTGCGCTGGAAGCCGAACATGGAGTAGAACACGTAGACCGGGACCAGGGGGACGCCGTGGGTGGCGTAGGCGGTTCCGGCGGCGGTGAACGCTGCCACGGCGCCGGCTTCGTTGATACCGGGGTGGATCAGCTGGCCCTGGGCGGATTCCTTGTAGGCCAGGACCAGGTCCCGGTCCACGGAAAGGTAGTTCTGGCCGCCCGGGTTATAGATTTTTGCCGTCGGGAAGAAGGCATCCATGCCGAAGGTCCGGGATTCGTCCGGAACAATGGGCACAATCCGGTGCCCGAACTTCTTGTCCCTGATCAGGTCCTTCAAAAGCCGGACGAAGGCCATCGTGGTGGCAGCCTGCTGCTTGCCGGTGCCGCGCTTGGCGACGTCGAAAGTCTTCGGCTCGGGCAACTCAACGGGCTGGTGGTCCGGCCGCCGTTCCGGCACCGCACCGCCCAGCACACGGCGCCGCTCGTGGAGATAGGCAATCTCCGGGGCATCATGCCCGGGGTGGTAGTAGGGCGGGCTGTAAGGATCCTCCTCCAGCCGGGCATCGGATATCGGAATGCGGAGGTAATCCCGGAATTCCTTGAGGTCGTCGAGGGTGAGTTTTTTCATCTGGTGGGTCGCGTTGCGGCCCTCGAAGTGGGGTCCGAGTCCGTAGCCCTTGACGGTCTTTGCCAGGATGACGGTGGGTTTGCCCTTGAATTCGGTGGCGGCCTTGTAGGCGGCGTAGACCTTGCGGTAGTCGTGGCCGCCGCGTTTGAGGTTCCAGATCTGGTCATCGGTGAGGTCCGCGACGAGGTCTTTGGTGCGGGGGTCCTTGCCGAAGAAGTGTTCGCGGACGAACCCGCCGGATTCGGCCTTGTAGGTCTGGTAGTCCCCGTCGGGGGTTTCGTTCATGATCTTTACCAGTGACCCGTCGGTGTCGCGGGCCAGCAGGTCATCCCATTCCCGGCCCCAGATGACCTTGATGACGTTCCAGCCGGCGCCGCGGAAGAACGCTTCGAGTTCCTGCATGATCTTGCCGTTGCCGCGTACCGGCCCGTCCAGGCGCTGGAGGTTGCAGTTGATCACGAAGTTCAGGTTGTCCAGGTTCTCGTTCGCGGCGAGCTGGAGCAGGCCGCGGGATTCGGGCTCGTCCATTTCGCCGTCGCCCAGGAACGCCCAGACCTGCTGGTCACTGGTGTCTTTCAGGCCCCGGTTGTGCAGGTACCGGTTGGACTGGGCCTGGTAGATGGCGTTCATCGGCCCGATGCCCATGGACACGGTGGGGAATTCCCAGAACTGCGGCATCAGCCGCGGGTGCGGGTAGGAGGACAGGGCGTGGCCGGCGCGGGATTTTTCCTGCCGGAACCCGTCCAGGTCCTCCTCGGAGAGCCGGCCTTCCATAAACGCCCTGGCGTACATGCCGGGGGAGGCGTGGCCCTGGAAGAAGACCTGGTCCCCGCCGCCGGGGTGGTCCTTGCCGCGGAAGAAGTGGTTGAAGCCCACCTCGTACAGGGTCGCAGCACCGGCGTAGGTGGAGATGTGCCCGCCCACCCCGATGTTGGGCCGCTGGGACCGGTGGACCATCACTGCGGCGTTCCACCGCATGTACGCCCGGTACCGGCGCTCGTATTCCTCGTTGCCCGGGAACTGCGCTTCCTGGTCCGCCGGGATCGTGTTCACGTAATCGGTGGTGGTCACCATCGGCACGCCCACGCTCTGCGCACCCGCGCGCTGCAGCAGGCTCCGCATGATGTATTGGGCACGCTCGGTACCCTGTTCCCTGATCAACGAATCCAGGGACTCAACCCACTCGGCGGTCTCTTCCGGATCACGATCAGGCAGCTGGTTAGTCAACCCGCTGAGGATATGGGAGGTATCTTCTCCTGCAGCCACGGCAGCCTCTTTTCATCGTTGAATACTGGCTTTATATTTTCGTATTGTGAGAAAACATTATTGCTATACGAGATTAGCCTTGTGGAATGGTGCGGTCAAACGGTTGGCCGCCGCACTGCACCGGGCCGGCAGACTGAGGCCGAGCGCCCCGATTGTGACCGCCCGGCAGGCATTACGCCTTGACCTGAGGTGATCCAGGTCATAATCTGTTTTCACTATTCAATATCTTCATTTCGCATTGTGGAATAACAGAACCGGCCTTTCAGGCCTGAGCTCACCACAGCGGAACACCTTTAGAACTGGAGATCAACCCATGCAGACCCCTCCACCAGCGGGCGTTGACGCGGCTCCGGACCTGACAACGGCGTCAGGTCCGTCCGCCCACCCGGCAGCGGGCATCGAGGCCCTTTGCGATTCAGCAAGCGCGGCATCCGGCCAGGCCATCAGTCCCACCCTCTACAACTCAGACCTTGCCCCCACCAAACGCGCCGGCCGCAGCTGGTCCGGCTACAGCATCTTCACCCTGTGGGCCAACGACGTCCACAGCCTCGGAAACTACGCCTTCGCCATCGGTCTCTTCGCCCTGGGCCTCGGCGGCTGGCAGATCCTCCTGGCCCTGGGCATCGGCGCCGCGCTCCTCTTCGGCCTCCTGACCCTTTCCGGTTTTATGGGGGTCAAAACCGGGGTCCCCTTCCCCGTGATGAGCCGGATCAGCTTCGGGATCCGGGGAGCACAAATCGCCAGCCTGCTGCGCGGTGCGGTCGCCGTGGCCTGGTTCGGCATCCAGACCTACCTCGCCTCCGTAGTGTTCCGCGTGATGCTCGTGGCGATGTTCCCCGCCCTCGGCGGGCTGGACAAGGACTCCATCCTCGGCCTGTCCACCCTCGGCTGGATCGCTTTCGTTATCCTCTGGATCGTCCAGCTGGTCATTGTCAGCTTCGGCATGGAGATGATCCGCAAGTACGAGGCGTTCGCCGGCCCCGTCATCCTGGCAACCATGGCGGCCATCGCCGTCTGGATCTTCATCGAAGCCGGCGGGGCCATCGCCTGGTCCTCGGACAATGCCCTGGAAGGGCCGCAGATGTGGCTCACCATCTTCGCCGGCGGCGCCCTCTGGGTCTCGATCTACGGAACCTTTGTCCTGAACTTCTGCGACTTCACCCGCTCCGCCGTTTCCAAAAAGGCCATTGTCCGGGGAAACTTCTGGGGCATCCCCATCAACATGCTCGTGTTCGGCGCCATTGTGGTGGTCCTGGCCGGGGGCCAGTTCAAGATCAACGGCACCATCATCGAGAGCCCGTCGGACATCGTACAGACCATCCCGAACACGCTGTTCCTGGTACTGGCCTGCCTGGCCCTGCTGATCCTGACCATCGCGGTCAACCTGATGGCCAACTTCGTGGCGCCCGTCTATGCCCTGACCAACCTGTTCCCCAAGCACCTGAATTTCCGCAAGGCAGCGGCCGTGAGCGCCGTCATCGGGCTGGTGATCCTGCCCTGGAACCTATACAACAACCCTTTGGTCATCGTGTACTTCCTGGGCGGCCTCGGTGCCCTGCTTGGCCCGCTGTTCGGCGTGGTGATGGCTGACTACTGGCTGATCCGCCGCGGCAAAGTCAACGTCCCCGAGCTGTACACCGCTTCCCCGGACGGTGCCTACCACTACAAAAACGGCGTGAATCCCAGGGCGATCATCGCCCTGGTGCCCGCCGCCGTCGTCGCGCTGCTCATAGCGTTCGTCCCGGCACTGGCGCCGGCAGCACCGTTCGCCTGGTTCTTCGCCGCCGGCATCGCAGCTGTGGTCTATTTCTTCATCGCGGACCGCTCGCAGCAGCTGGAAGACCGCGACGGCGAGACCATCGCCGTCGCCAGCACCCACTGAGTCAGGAGACCCCATGCGCATCCTTGTAGCCAACGTCAACACCACCGGGTCCATGACGGACTCCATCGCCGCCCAGGCGCGCAGCATCGCGGCGCCGGGAACGGAAATTGTCGGGATCACGCCCCGTTTTGGCGCCGACTCCTGCGAGGGCAACTTCGAAAGCTACCTTGCCGCCATCGCCGTGATGGATGCGGTGACCCGCTATCCGGAACCGTTCGACGCCGTCGTCCAGGCCGGGTACGGCGAGCACGGCCGGGAGGGGCTGCAGGAACTGCTCGACGTCCCGGTAGTGGACATCACCGAGGCGGCAGCCAGCACCGCAATGTTCCTGGGCCACAAGTACTCAGTGGTGACCACCCTGGACCGGACCGTCCCGCTCATCGAGGACCGGCTCAAACTTGCCGGCCTTGATGCCCGCTGCACCTCCGTCCGGGCCAGCGGGATGGCCGTCCTGGAACTCGAGGAGGAGCCGGACCGTGCGGTGGAAGCCATTATCAGCCAGGCAATGCTGGCCGTCAGCCAGGACAAAGCCGAGGTGATTGTGCTCGGCTGCGGCGGTATGGCCGGGCTGGACGAGCAGATCCGGCAGCGTGCCGGCGTGCCGGTGGTGGACGGAGTCGCGTCCGCCATCACTATCGCCGAGTCCCTGGTCCGCATGCGCCTGTCCACATCCAAAGTCCGGACCTACGCTGCGCCGCGGCCCAAGACCGTCATAGGCTGGCCGCTGAAAAGCGCGGACGTAGCGGCCTCCCTCTAGGGCACGCCCAGCGCGGCAGCCGTTGGCACCACAGGCACACCAGGAGAAGAGTTTGAACCATCCCCAGGCCCAGGGCCGCGTCGCTGTAGTCACTGGAGCGGGTTCCGGCATCGGCCGGGCGGTGGCCCGCCTTCTCCTGGCCGACGGCTACGCTGTTGCCCTCGCCGGTCGGCGGGAGCCGCAACTGGTGGAGACAGCGGACGGCCATCCGCAGGCCCTTCCGGTCAGCTGCGACGTCACCCGGCCCGACGACGTCGAGCGCCTTTTCGCGGCCGCCCGCCAGAAGTGGGGGCGCGTGGACCTGCTGTTCAACAACGCCGGGGTGTTCGGTCCGGCGGCGAGCGTGGATGAGATTTCGCTGGCCGACTGGGACGCCACGCTGGCGGTGAACCTCACCGGGTCGATGCTGTGCGCCGCAGCCGCGGTCCGGGCCATGAAGGCGCAGGATCCGCAAGGCGGGCGGATCATCAACAACGGCTCCATCTCCGCGCACTCGCCCCGGCCCAGGACGGTGGCTTATGCCGTCACGAAGCACGCCTTGACCGGGCTGACGAAAAGCATCGAGCTGGACGGCCGGGACTTCGGGATCACCTGCGGGCAGATCGACATCGGCAACACGGCTACCGACATCATGGACACCATCGGAGTGGGGGAGGGGGCGCTGCAGGCCGACGGCAGCCGCCGGGTGGAGCCCACGTTCCCCGTGGAGGATGCTGCCCGGGCGGTCCTGATGATGGCCAACATGCCCGCCTCGGCGAGTGTGGGGTCCGTGGTGGTCACCGCCGCGGGTATGCCGTATATCGGCCGCGGCTGACCCCAATCAAAGCGGGAGCAGGGCCGACAGGTCCGCTCGCAGGCCTGACGCGGCTACTCTCCCGGCCGCGACGGCGTCCGCCCAGCTCAACTGCCCGGTGGCCATCGCCAGCCAGGTGCCGGCGTCGCACTCGATCACGTTCGGCGGGGTTCCGCGTGTGTGGCGGGGGCCGTCCACGCACTGCGTCACGCCGAAGGGCGGCACGCGCACCTCCACCGAATTTCCAGGAGCCCGTGCGGTGACTTCCTCCAGCGTGTACCGCACCGCAGTGGCCATGACGGGCCTTGGGACGGACGGAAGGTCCGACGACGGGCTGGCGGCTTTCCGCCACGCCTCCAGCGCGGCGGCGCCTTCCTGAACGTCAATGCGACGGCGGGCTACAGGCATGATTCCGGGATCCTTTCGGCCAGGCGGAAGCGGCAAAGTAAATCAGCGTATCGCGGACGTCCACGGCGGAGGAATCCGGCGGGCCCGCGGGTACCATCGGTACAACATCGTCAGCCACAGAAACGGAGCCACCGTGCAGCTCGGCGCTTTCTCGGTCAGCCTCAATGTCAAGGACATCCAGGCTTCCGCCGAGTTCTACGAAAAACTCGGATTCACCCCGTTCGCCGGCGAAATTTCCCAAAACTGGCTCATCCTGAGGAACGGTGAAGCGGTGGTGGGCCTCTTCCAAGGCGTGCTGGAGAGGAACGCCCTCACGTTCAACCCGGGCTGGGGCCAGGATGCCCAGGCGGTTGAATCCTTCACCGATGTGCGTGAGCTCCAGCGGGAGCTCAAAGGCCAGGGCATCCCCTTCCTCGCCGAGGCAGAGGAAGGAGTGTCGGGACCGGCGAGCTTCATCGTGGTGGACCCGGACGGCAATCCGGTGATCGTGGACCAGCACGTCTGACCCGCCGGCAGCTCTCCAGTCCAGAAGCTCTCCCTCCCGGAAACAGTCAGTCCAGGAGCGCCGACACCGCGGGGCCCAGCCGGATCTTACCCACCGGGCGGCCGCCGCCCAGCACCGGCTCAACGACCTTCTCCAGCACACTGGCCACGCCCGGAACTTCCACGGCGCCGGCAGCGGCCAGCAAGGTCAGCGCCACCAGCGAGGTGGCACGCAGGTTCCCGTCGAGGATCTTAACCGCCACGGAAACGCCCTGCTGCGTGGCCATGGCCAGCACGCCTTCGGCCCCGATTTTGGCGATGATTTCCAGCTCGTCCATCACAATGGTGTTGGCCTCGCCGCGGCCCTGAACGGCCCACGGGTAGTCCAGCATCGATGTTGCGATGGTGGCCGCCCGGGCGTTGAAGCTTTGGTCGCCGGGTGCCTTGGCCAGCTGCGAAAAGCCGCGCGCCAGGCCCTTGAGTGAAACAGCTGCCACCGGGGCGCCACAGCCGTCGATCCCGAGATGGGCGATCTTCTCCCCGGTGTATTCCTCGATGACGCCTCGGACCTGCTGCTGCAGCGGATGGTTGGGCTCCAGGTAGCTGTGCGTGTCCCAGCCGTTTTCCGTGCAGGCCCACAGGAAGGCGGCATGCTTGCCGGAACAGTTGAAAGCCAGCTTGGATTTGCCCTTTTCGGAACGCACCAGCCAGTTCCGGGCCGTTTCATCCTGCGGCCAGGCCTCCGGGCACTGCAGCTGGTCCTCCCGCACACCGGCCGCCTTGAGCATCCCGGACACCACATCCATATGATCCAGGGAACCCACATGGCTCGCGCAGGCCAGCGCCACCTGGGCACCACGGAGCGGCACGCCGGACTGCATCGAGGCCAGCGCCTGGAACGGCTTGAGGGCAGACCTGGCGTAGATCGGGGTGTTGATGTCGCCAAGTTCGGTGACGACGGACCCGTCGGCGGAGAGCAGGACGGCGGAGCCAATGTGCCGGGATTCCACAAAGCCGCTGCGCTCGATCACGGCCAGTTCGACGGCGGAGTCCACGGTAAAGGTGGCATGCGGGTTATGCGGCATCCTGCCAGTCTAGGGGGCCGCATCCCGGATGCCCGGCTACTCCACGGTGACCATCACCGACTGCCACCCCGAAGCGCCGTCGGGAACGGGATCGGCCCGCTGCTCGGTCTGCACTTCACCCGTGCCGTCCGTGGCCCGGACTTTCAGGTAGTGCGGGCCGGGCGCGGCATCCCACTCGTAGGACCACTGGCGCCAGGTCACCAGGGACGCCTCGGCGGAGAGGTCCACCTCGACCCAGTCAGCGTTGTCGATCTGGAGCTCCACCTTGGTGATGCCCCGGGTCTGGGCCCAGGCGGTGCCGCCCACGGCCACCTTGCCGGCAGGCACCTTGGCGAAGGACCGGGGAACGTCCACCCGTGCCATGGTCTTGATCGGCCCCCGCTCGGACCAGCCGCGCTCGGTCCAATACGCTTTGTTGTCCGCGAACTTTGTCACTTCGAGGTCCACCACCCACTTGGTGGCGGAGACGAAACCGTACAGGCCCGGAACCACCATCCGCACGGGGTAGCCGTGCTCGAGGGGAAGCGGCTCGCCGTTCATGCCGATCGCCAGCATGGCATCGCGGCCGTCCTGCAGAACTTCCAAAGGAGTGGACGCGCTGAAACCGTCAATCGAGGTGGAAAGCACCATGTCCGCCCCGGCCTTGGGCCGCGCCCGCTTCAGCACCTCACGGATAGGCAGGCCAAGCCATTTGGCGTTGCCGGCGAGGTTGCCGCCCACGGGATTGGAGACACAGGTGAGGGTCACGTGCGATTCGATCAGGTCGGCGTCGAGCAGGTCCTGGAAGGTGAGCCGCACTTCCTCCTCCACCAGCCCGTGCACCCGCAGCTCCCACTCGTCGGCGTTGATTTCCGGGACACTGAGAGCGGTGTCGATCCGGTAGAACTCACCGTTGGGCGTCAGCCAGGACGGAACGCCCGCGACTGGGGACTGCACGCCGTCCGGAAGCGCGGCGGCTGCAGTGGCCGGTGCAGGCAGCTGCAGCGCCTCCCGGGCCTGGGCGATGTTGCTGCGGGCCGCACCCAGGAGCCTGCCGCCCGTCGCGGCGATACCGGCAGCAGCGGCGGTGATCCCGGCAGCGGCGAAGAAGCGACGGCGGCTGGAACCGCCGGGCACGGCACGGTCCGCGGAGTCTGCCGGGGCTTCAGGCCACGCCTTCAGGCCCCGCAACCGGGCCACCAGGAGCCGGAGCACCACCAGACCGGCGAGGGTTCCCACCACGGATGGTATGGCGTCGGCGGGGCCTACGCCGGCACGGGTGACCACGCTGGCCACGATCACCGCGCCCATAAACAGGACCCCCAGCGCGCCCAGCGCCCACCGCCTGTACGCCACCAGGCCCAGGACGCAGGCGAGGACGGCGATGGTGAGGCCCATGCCCACAAAAAGCGCTGCCTTGTCATTGGTGCCGAACGTGGCGATGGCGAAGTCCTTCATCCACGACGGCGTGAAGTCGATGAAGGTGGAGCCCAGGGCAAACACGGGGGTGGCGCGGGCCGTAAAAAACGCTCCCGCCAACTCGGCCACGGCAAGCACGACGGCGGCCGCCACCACGCCTGCCAGCGCGGCCATGGCGTTGGGACCTTTGAGCCAGTTCAGGAGCTTTTTCATGACATTGGTTCGGAGCGGACCGCTCCCGGGATTGTTTTGGCGGGCGCTGACACAGCTTAGGAGCGGGCTGGGTCCACAAAGTACCCTTGGAGACTGTGAAGGTACTAGTCATCGGCCCCGGAGGCCGCGAACACGCCATTGTCCGCTCCCTGCTCGCCGACCCCAACGTATCCGAGGTCCACGCAGCCCCCGGCAATGCCGGCATCAGCAAGCTGGTCCCCACCCACAAGATCAACGGCAACGATCCCGACGCCGTAGCGGCCCTGGCCACCAAGCTCGCCGTGGACCTGGTGGTGGTGGGTCCGGAGGCGCCGCTCGCAGCAGGTGTTTCCGACGCCGTCCGCAACGCCGGAATCCCCGTGTTCGGCCCCAGCAAGGCCGCCGCCCAGCTCGAGGCCTCCAAGGCCTTCGCCAAGGAAATCATGGCGGAGGCAGGCGTGCCTACGGCCATGGCCATGGTGGCCACCAACGCTGACGAAGCCGCGTCAGCCCTGGACACCTTCGGTGCACCCTACGTGGTGAAGGACGACGGGCTCGCCGCCGGCAAGGGCGTAGTGGTCACCAGGAACCGCGACGAAGCCCTGGCCCACGCACAGTCATGCTTCGATGCCGGCGGCTCCGTGGTGATCGAGGAGTTCCTGGACGGACCCGAGGTTTCCCTCTTTGTCCTCTGCGACGGCCAGAACACCGTCCCGCTGTCACCGGCCCAGGACTTCAAGCGGATCTTCGACAACGACGAAGGCCCCAACACCGGCGGCATGGGCGCCTACACCCCGCTGGAGTGGGCCCCCGAAGGCCTGGTCCAGGAAGTCATTGACCGCGTGGCCCAGCCCACCGTCAACGAGATGGCCCGCCGCGGCACCCCGTTTGTGGGCGTGCTGTTCGTGGGGCTGGCCCTGACCTCGCGCGGCACCCGCGTCATCGAATTCAATGTCCGTTTCGGCGATCCCGAGACGCAGGCGGTGCTGGCGCGGCTCAAGACCCCTCTCGGAGCGCTGCTCCTGGCAGCCGCCAAGGGCGAACTGGACACGGCGGAAGAGCTGCGCTGGTCCAAGGAAACGGCTGTCGCCGTCGTCGTCGCTTCCGAAAACTACCCCGACACCCCACGCACCGGGGACCGCATCCGCGGGCTGAAAAAGGTGGAGGAACTCGAAGGCGTGCACGTGATCCACGCCGGGACCTCCTTCGACGAAGACGGCAAGGTGATCTCGGCGGGAGGCCGCGTCCTCGCCGTCGTTGCGTTGGGCAGCGATCTGGTGGAGGCGCGCGAAAAAGCGTACGACGGCGTGGAACTGGTTCAGCTTGAAGGCTCGCAGTTCCGCACGGATATTGGCCGCAAGGCCGCCCGCGGTGAAATCAGGGTATCGTCCGGCGCCACCGGATCACTGCCCGTAACGAAGGCGAAGGCATAGCATGAGCGAGACCCCCGCAAACCGCGGCTTCAACACTGCCACCCTGGACCTGCCGGGCTGGAAGCATGTCTACTCCGGCAAGGTGCGCGACCTGTACGAGCCCGCCGACGATTCCATCGTGGAACGGGTGGGCCAGGAGTGCGTGCTGGTGGTGGCCAGCGACCGCATCAGCGCCTTCGACCACGTCCTGGCCAGCGAGATTCCGGACAAGGGACGCATCCTCACCCAGCTGAGCCTGTGGTGGTTCGACCAGCTGGACGTGGAGCACCACGTGCTGGCGTCCACCGTGGAGGACGGGGTGCCGGCGGCTGTGGAAGGCCGGGCCATGATCTGCAAGAAGCTGGACATGTTCCCGGTGGAGTGCATTGCCCGCGGCTACCTCACCGGCTCGGGTCTGCAGGAGTACCGCGCGTCCGGAACCGTGTGCAGCATCCCGCTGCCGGAGGGCCTGGTGGACGGGTCACGGCTGGAGCACGCCATCTTCACGCCGTCGGCCAAGGCCGCGGTGGGCGAGCATGACGAGAACATCACCTACGACGCCGTAGTGGGCATGGTCGGTGACGACATCGCCGGCCGGCTGAGCGAGCTCACCTTGCAGATCTACACCACGGCGGAGGCGATCGCGCGGGAGCGCGGGATTATTCTGGCCGATACCAAGGTGGAGTTCGGTTACGACGCTGTCTCCGGTTCGATCACGCTGGGCGATGAAGTGCTGACGCCGGATTCCTCACGGTTCTGGGATGCTTCCACGTACCAGCCGGGACAGGCGCAGCCCTCCTACGACAAGCAGTACGTCCGGGACTGGCTGACGTCCGCAGAATCCGGCTGGGACAGGTCCTCGGATACACCTCCGCCGGCTCTGCCTGCTGACGTAGTGGACCGTACCCGCAGCCGCTACGTTGAGGCGTACGAGAAACTCACCGGGAAAAGCTTCGCCTGACTCATGCCCGCTAGTCCGGAGCCCCAGCGGCTCCGGGCAGGTGGCGCGGCTTAGCTGGCCGTGGAGGCCGCTGCCGCCCGCTGCTGGGCAAGCCGAATTTCCAGGACGGCGTCCAGGGCCTGTTGGACACGGTCCGCTGCTCCGGCCGCGCTGAAAGCCTTCTGGGCTTCCTCCAGGTGGACCAGCGCTTCGTCGGCTTCGCCCGCGGCCTTTAAGGACTTGCCCAGGAGAAGCGACACTTCCCCGGCCGTGTGTTTGGCCAGGGCCTTGCGTTCGGCATGGATCTCGCGCAGCTTTTCGACGGCGGCGACAATGTCCCCGGTCAGGTACAGCCAGCGGGCCCGGATGAAGGCGACCTCCAGCTCATCGCTCTTGGTTCCGCCGACGATGGAGAAGGCCAGCTCCGCCCGTTCAATCGAGGACAGGGTTTCGGGCTCGACAATTCCCGACGAGAGCCGCACCGCGGCGGATGCCTTGTTGAACCGTGCCCAGAGTTCGATGTCGTTGGCGGGGGAGAGGAGCTTCGCGGCACGTTCGTGGTGCTTGACGCCTTCGGTGTAGTCGTGGCGCATAAAGGCCACGTTGCCCACCACCCACGCCACCTCGCCGGCGAGCTGTGACATGGCATTTTCATCAACCTGGGCCAGCAGGTCCTGGCAGGAATTCCACGCTTCATCCAGGCGGCCGCTCTCCGCGAGAGCGCCGATCAGGACCCGCAGTGCGCCCACGATGATGGTGGAACTCTTGGGCAGCTGGCGCGAAAGCTCCATGGCCTCCTGGGCGTAGTTGACAGCCATTGACAACTGCCCCTGGCGTTGGCACACCGTGGCCAGCATCTGCCGGGCGCGCACGCCCAGGCCCACCGACTCCGTAGCCATCGGATGCTCCAGCAGGCGCTGGATTATCTCCCGGCACTCCTTCAGGTCGCCGTGCTTCATCAGGCATTCGGCCTGCATATACGACATGTTCCACCAGGCGCTGGTGTTTTTGCCGTCAAGGGCGATCTGGGCCGCGTTGGCCGCGTGGCTTGCGGCGAGCGGATAGTCCCGCAAGTCCCACGCCTGGCGTGCGTACAGGCCGGCCAGGACGTACTCGGCGTCGCTGACAGTAATAGGTTGGCTCCAGGCCTCAAGTGCCTTGGGTGCAAGCTCAAGCCGTTTGGCCAGCTCGTCAATCACCTCCGCCGTTGGTTCCCGGCGGCCGGTTTCAAGCAGGGAGATGTAACTGGGGGAGTAGAGATCCTTGCCCAGTTCAGCCTGTGTCAGTCCGCGCTCAAGCCGCTCCGCCCGGAGCTTCTCCCCGAATCCGTTGCCCACGGGATTTCCTCCTTTTCCGGACACCTTTTGCATCAGAGGCTTGACAGCCTCTGTGGAAAACATTTTACAATGTATGTCAACAAGGGCTGTGCTGAATTTGTAACGAATCCGACTCGTATTGAGGAACATATATGTTGAAGAAGATTGCAGCCGCCGCCGCTTTGGCTGGGGCACTGGCCTTCACTGCCGCGGCTCCGGCCGTTCTGTCTGCGGGTTCCATCGCCGACACGGAGAATGTTGCCGTAGCACGCACGGGCAACTGGCCCGATCCCATGTCAAAGCCGGTCAAGGATAAGAACACCGACACCACGTACACCACGTACACCGGCAACTGGCCTGACCCGATGTAATAGCTTCCTCAACACAGGAGGCGAGGGAGGCCCCGGAGCAACTGCTCCGGGGCCTTTCCCTTTACCCGAAAGTTGCTGTTTGGCGGGGCCGGCCAGGAACGCAAAAGAGGGCCTCCCGTAGGAGACCCTCTTTCGTTATGGTCGGGATGACAGGATTTGAACCTGCGACCTCTTCGTCCCGAACGAAGCGCGCTACCAAGCTGCGCTACATCCCGATCCGCTGCAAAAGCAACTTTACAAGGATAGCCGATGCGGGGTCCCGATGCGAAATCCTGCATCTGGCCGCCCGATACCCCGGCTCAGACCAGCGAGTCCTTCCACGCGCCGTGCAGGTCGGCAAAGCGTCCGCCGCCGCCGATCAGCTCCGCGGGTGAGCCGTCCTCGACGATCCGGCCGTCGTGCACCACCAGCACCCGGTCCGCGGTTTCCACAGTGGACAGCCGGTGCGCGATGATCAGTGCCGTCCTGCTGGCGGCGTCCGTGCCCGCCAGCAGTCGGGCGAGCCCAAGCTGCACCAGCCGCTCTGAGGGGATGTCCAGCGACGACGTGGCCTCGTCCAGGATCAGCACGGCCGGGCGGGCCAGGAACGCCCGCGCGAAGCTGATGAGCTGGCGCTGCCCCGACGAGACCCTGCCGCCGCGCTTGTTGACATCCGTGTCATATCCTTCGGGAAGTTCCAGGATGAAGTCATGCGCGCCCACCGCTTTCGCTGCTTCCTCGATTTCTGCCCTCGACGCCTCCGGCCGGCCCAGCGCGATGTTGTCGGCCACGGAACCGCTGAACAGGAAGGCCTCCTGGGTGACCATGACGATGTTCCGCCTCAGGTCCGTGGTACTCAGCTTGCGCAGGTCCACGTCGTCCAGGGTCAACGAGCCGGAGGAAACATCGTAGAAGCGGGCGATCAGCTTGGCGAGCGTGGATTTCCCGGCACCTGTCTGGCCCACCAGGGCCACTGTCTGGCCGGCAGGGATGTGCAGGGTGAGCCGGGGCACGACGAGCGGGCCGTCGCCGTAGCGGAACTCTACGTCCTTGAAATCGATCGCACCCCTGGCGTTCCGCAGTGCCACCGGATTTTTGGGCGGCCGGACAGTGGGCACTTCCTCAAGGAGGCCGGATACCTTCTCGAGGGCTGCCTGGGCACTCTGGAAGGAGTTGTAGAACATCGCCATCTGGTCCACGGGCTGGAAGAACCGCTTGGTGGACAGCATGAGCGCCAGCAGCACACCCACGGCAAGGTCGCCGCTGAGCACACGGAACCCGCCGAAAAGCAGCACCACGGCCACGCACACGTTTCCGATCAGCACCAGCCCCGGCTGGAAGATGCCGTTGAGGTTGATGGACCGGACGGTCACCAGCCGGTAGTCCTCGGCAAGCCTGCCGTAGCGGTCAGCGTTTTCATGCTCCTTGCGGAAAGCCTTCACTGCCCGGATGCCGGTCATCGTCTCCACAAAGTGCACGATCAGCCGGGCGGACACCACCCGGGATTCGCGGAACACGATCTGGGAGTGCTTCTGGTACCAGCGGGCCAGGAAGAACATGGGGACACCCGCAGCCAGCACCAGCAGGCCGCTGCGCCAGTCCAGCGCGAACACCGTGACGGCGGTGAAAATCATAAAGAGCATGCCGGACGCCAACGAGCTGACGCCGGAGTCCAGGAGCTCGCGCAAGGCTTCCAGGTCCGAGGTCTGCCGGGCAATGATCCGGCCGGATGTGTACTTCTCGTGGAACTCCAGGCTCAGCCGCTGGGTGTGGCGGAACACCCGCAGGCGCAAATCCAGGAGCATGGCCTGGCTCAGCCGCGCGGTGGAGGTCACATACAGGGCGGTGAGTCCCGCCGTCGCCACCGCCGCGAGCAGATAGGCGACGCCGGTGAACACCAGGGGGAGGTTGTCCCCGGCCTGCAGGGCGGGCAGCGCATTGTCGATGCCGAAGGCGATCAGCGCCGGACCGGCCACGCGGGCCGCCTGCGAAAGGACCACCGTGGCAATCGTCAGCCAGAACCGCAGCCGTACCGGCCGGATCAGGCTGCGCAACAAAGCCAGCGACCGCCGTCGTACTGCCCTGCTGTCGCTCTTGCTGAGGTGGGCGTTGTCCTCGTTGGCCGTGCCGAACGTTGTGCTGCTCATCGGGTCGCTTCCTCTGCCTGGTCCTCGAGGGCGGACAGCTCGGAGTCCAGGTCGCGCGGTTCATGGTCCAGGCTGGCGATGACGTACCGGTAGTGGGGGTTGCCCGCCAGCAGTTCGGTGTGCGTGCCGACGGCGGTGATCCGGCCGTCCTCCAGCAGCGCCACCCGGTCCGCCAGCGCCACGGTGGACGGGCGGTGGGCCACGATCAGCGTGGTGGTGTCCTTCAGCACGGCCCGGAGGCGCGTTTCCACCAGTTCCTCCGTGTGGACGTCCAGGGCGGACAGCGGATCGTCCAGGACCAGCACGCGGGGGCGCGCGGCGATGGCGCGGGCCAGGGCAATCCGCTGCCGCTGCCCGCCGGAAAGGCTGAGTCCTTCCTCGCCGATCAGGGTGTCCACACCCTCGGGCAGCGAGTACGCAAAGTGCGACTGGGCCACGTCCAGGGCCTCGTCGAGGACGGCGTCGGTGCGCACTGGAGCGCCGAGCAGGACGTTGTCCCGGACCGAATTGGAGAACAGCGTGGTGTCTTCGAAGGCCACTGCGACGATCCGGCGGAGCTCCTCCACATCGAAGTCCCGCAGGTCCACGCCGTCAATAGTGATGGCACCGCCGGTTACGTCGTAGAGGCGCGGAACAAGCTGGATCAGGGCACTCTTGCCGCTGCCGGTGGTTCCCACCAGCGCCATGGTTTCACCAGGCCGGACGTCGAGGTTGATGTCCTTCAGGATGGGTTTATCCGGCGCGTCCTCGAAGGCGAAGGTGGCGCTGTTGAAACGGAGTGCGCCGGCCAGTTCGCCGGGCCGGCGCGGCTCCGGGGGACTGGTGATGGTGTTGGGCGTGTCCATCACTTCGAAGTGACGGTCGACGGCGGTCTTGGCAGTAAGTGCCATGGCCAGCAGCATTCCGGAGAACTCCACCGGCGAGGCCATAACGGCCGCGGTGGCAAAGAACGCCACCAGCGAACCGATGCTGAGCTGCCCGCCGGCGCACAGCATCACGCCCACTACCAGGCCCCCACCGAGGGCAAGTTCGGGAAGCAGTGTGACCACCATGGTGAATGTCGCCTGGTGGCGTGCCTTTTCGATTTCCGTCTGGCGCAGTTCCTCGGCTTGTTCGTTGAAGTTTTCGAGCGCCTCCCGGCTCCGCCCGAAGGCCTTGAGCACGCGGATGCCGTGGACGGATTCCTCCACAGTGGTGGCGAGGTCGCCGGCCTGGTCCTGGCTGCGGCGGGCCACCCTGCTGAAGCGGGTCCGGAACCGGAAGCTGTAGGCCATGATGGGCACCGCGGCGGCCAGGAAGATGAGGGCCAGCTGCCAGCTCATCACGAACATCACGGTGATGCCGATGATCACCGTGAGGGTGGTGACCACCAGCATGATGGCGCCGAATGCCATCCAGCGGCGCAGGAAGTTCAGGTCCGTCATGGCACGGGACAACAGCTGGCCGGATCCCCAGCGGTCGTGGAAGGAAACCGTTAAGTCCTGGAGGTGGTCGTAGAGCGAAATCCGCATCTTGGTTTCCACTGACGTGGCAGGGTTGATGACGAACTGCCGGCGCAGGGCCACCAGGCCGGCCTCGGCTACGCCCAACACCAGGATGGCGCCCGCGGAAATCCAGACTGCTTCCGTTGCACCGCCGGCTTCCAACGATTCATTGACCAGCACCCGGAGGACCTGCGGGATGGCGAGAGCAACAACACTTGCCATCAGGGCGCAGAGAAGACCCAGCAGAAGCCGGGGGATGATCGGCCGGACATGGGGGTAGAGGCGGCTGATTGATCGAAAAAATGGAGTTTGCTTGGCCATGCCCGCTTCTCAAGCTCTAAATCGAATGTAGTTTCCCGTAGCAACTACCCTATGCCATGGCGTGAGACGATTCACAGGCTTCCGGGCCGCCTTTGAAACTTGGCCAGTTATTGCATGACGCAATGGACTTCGCGACCGCGCCCTCCGGTTGAGCTATCAGGTGTGGTTCCCCAAAGCCCCAGTGGGGACCCAAGCCCGGTAGCGCAACGGGGTCAGCTGGGCGAGGTGAGGGTGAGCAGGACCGCTTCGGGCCTGCAGGCGATGCGGACCGGGGCAAAGCGCGAGGTGCCGATGCCGCCCGAGACGTTTACCGGCGTCGTGCTTCCGTTGCTCTGCCAGTCATTGAGGCCCTTGGCCCGCCAGGTGGGGAGGTCGCAGTTGGACACCAGGGCGCCGTAACCGGGAATGCACAACTGGCCGCCGTGGGTGTGCCCGGCGAGCAGGAGGTCCGCGCCGTCCTCGGTGAAGTGGTCCAGCACGCGCTGGTAGGGGGCGTGGATGACGGCGACGCGCAGATGCGGAACGGCGTTCTGGTTGACCGTCCCGCGGGGCCAGCCGGCGTAGCGTTCACGGTTCAGGTGGGGATCGTCCACACCGGAAAAGTCGAAGCGGATGCCCTTCAGGGCCACCGACTGGTGCCGGTTGGTCAGGTCTATCCAGCCGCCCATGCCAAAGCCCGAGCGCAAGCGGGGCCAGTCCAGCTGGACGGGCTTCGGCTTCACCTTGGACGGGCCCAGGAAATAGGAAGCCGGGTTTTTCAGGCTCGGCGCGAAGTAGTCGTTGGAACCGGGGACAAAGACGCCGGGGAACTCCAGGAGGGGGCGGAGCGCCGCCAGGAGCGGGTCCACGGCCTTGGCGTGGCTGAGGTTGTCGCCGGTATTGACCACCAAGTCCGGCTCCAGGCCTGCCAGGGACTCCAGCCAGGCCGCCTTCTTGTCCTGCCCCGGGACAAAGTGGATATCGCTCAGGTGCAGGATGCGGAAGGGTGCCTGCCCGGGCGGGAGGATGTCCAGCGTCTCCTCGCGCAGCTCAAACTGGTTCTTCTCCCACAGGCCGTACCCGACGGCAGCCAGTCCCGCCGCGGCGCCGGCTCCTGCGGTGACGGCAAAGCCGCGCCCGATAGTCCGGGCGCGGCTTGCCAAAGCACTGGTCGACATCATCGGCGGCTAGCCGTTCCCGTTTCCATTGCCGTTTCCGTTCCCGTTGCCGTTACTGCTCGGCTGCGGTGCAGGCTGGGTGGCGGGTGCGGAAGGAGCCGTAGTGGCCTGAGGCGTGGACGGGGTGGTCCGTGTAGTGGCTCCGCCGCCATTGAGGAGGTTGCTCGGCGGCGCCGGGAACGGATTGGTGCCGTAGGACGGGGCGATCCTGGACATGAAGTTGGAGAACATCGGCCCGGCGATCATGTAGCCGTCAATGCCCTGGTAGAACTTCCCGTTGACCGTGATGTTCTGTCCCGCGCGGCCCTGGTCTCCCAGTGCGTCACCGAACCAGGCAGCAGTGGCCAGGCCGGTGGTGTGGCCAACAACCCAGGTGGAGCCGTTGTTGTTGGACGTACCGGTCTTGGCGCCGATGGGGAAGCTGGTCCTGGTGGAGATCCGGGGCTGGATGAGCGAGCCGGATCCCCGGTTGAGGACTTCCTGCAGCGCGTAGTTCACACCACGGGCCACCTCGGGTTTGATGGCGTCCCGGCAACTGGTGGACTGAGCGGGCAGATCCTTGCCGGTTGCATCCTTGACGGACGTGATGGCGATGGCTTCACAGAACTTGCCGTCATTCGCGAACGTTGCGAAGGCGCTGGCCATGGTCAGCGGTGACGTCTGGGTTGAACCCAGGAGGTTGCCCAGGAGGGACATATCCACCTTGGGATTCGGCTCGCTGCCGTCCCGGGACGGCAGGCCGCTGTGGAGTCCGACGGCGTCGACCACCTTCTGGATGCCGCAGAAGTCCAGCTGGGCTGCGGAAGCGAAGGTCACGGTGTTGATTGAGTTGTAGAGGCCTTCAAGGACGGACAGCGGCCGGTACCACTGCGGCTCTGCGTTCTGCAGGTCATCAGCTGTGCCAAGCCCCTGGTTCTTTTGCGCCGTGCTGTAGCCGCCGGTCACCTTGCCGCAGGTATGCCGCCACGGGAAGCTCAGCGGGTAGACACGCTGGGCCGAATTCACCACGGTGTTCATGGACTTGCCCTCATTGAGCCATTCAGCAAACGTGAACGGCTTCATGGTGGAGCCGGGCTGGGCGCCGCCCATGCCGTTAAGGTCGTTGCCGTCCTTATCCAGCTTGTCCACATTGAAATTCAACTGGGAATCGAAGCTGCCCTCGCCGGGCAGGAAGGAGGTGTTCTGCGCCATGGAGACGATCTTGCCGGTGCCCGGCTGCACGGACACCATCGCAGCGCCCCATTTGTCCGGGTTGGCGCCGGCGGAAGCGTTGACCTGCTCCTGGGCAACGGCCTGGGCGTTCGGGTCCAGCGTGGTGGTGATCGTGAGGCCGCCGCCGTAGATCAGGCGCTGGCGCTCCTTGAGGTCTGCGCCGTACGCCGGGTTGTTCTCCAGCAGGTGCAGGATGTAGTCGCAGAAGTAAGGCGCGCTGGACGCGTAGGCGCAGCCCTGCTTGGGCTGGGTCACCTTGGTTTCCACCGGAGTGGCGACGGCCGCGTCATGGTCTGCCTGGCTGATCTTGCCCTGGTTCAGCATCAGGCCCAGGACCAGGTCGCGGCGCTCTTTCGAGCGGTCGGGGTTGGCGATGGGGTCAAACGCGGAGGGACTGTTGACCAGGCCGGCCAGCAGCGCAGCCTGCGGGAGCGAGAGGTCCTTGGCCGAGGTGCTGAAGAAGAACCTGGACGCGGCCTCGACGCCGTACGCATCGCGGTTGAAGAACACGATGTTAAGGTAGCCCTCAAGGATCTGCTCCTTGTTGAACTCCTTCTCCAGGGCGATGGCCAGCTTCATTTCGCGCAGTTTGTCGCCCACGCCCTTGTTCACGCCGTTGAGCTTGATCTGGTCCTCGTTACCCTCGGCGGCGAGGTTGGCGTTGAGGACGTTGTTGACGTACTGCTGCGTGATGGTGGAGGCGCCCTGCTTGTTGCCGCGCGCGGTGCTCACCAGGGCGCGCAGGATACCGGTGGTGTCCACACCGCCGTGGTCATAAAAACGGCTGTCCTCGACGGCGATGACAGCTTCTTTCATGAACGGCGAAATCTGGTCCAGTGCAACCTTGGTGCGGTTCTCCGTGTAGACGCTGGCGATCTCGCTGCCGTCCGCGGCCAGGATCCTGGTGGTCTGGTTGGGCGGATCAACCTTCAGCTCTGCCGGAAGGGTGTCGAAGAACTCGATCGAACCACTGGCCGCGCTGCCCGAGACGGCTGCCGCGGGGACCAGCAGGCCTGCTACCAGGACACCACAAAGTGCACTCACGCCAAGGAAAACGAGGATCTTTCCAAGGGTGGTGGCAGTGTCGAATAATGGGTTCTTACGAGTCGCCATGTTTTCCACTTTACCGGCAAGGACTAGTCTTTCTCTCATGACCAAATGGGAGTACGCCACGATTCCGCTCATTATCCATGCCACAAAACAGATCCTGGACCAGTGGGGAGATGACGGCTGGGAGCTTGTCCAGGTAGTTCCCGGACCGGACGGAAACGGTCTGGTTGCCTACCTGAAGAGGGAGAAGCAGTAGCATGAGCACCTCCGCAGAAGCCCAGTCCGGCACCGCCGCCACGCCTGTTTCCGCTGTTGAGCAGCGGCTGGCGGACCTGGGGCTGACCCTTCCCGAGGTGGCCGCCCCGGTAGCCGCCTACGTCCCCGCCGTGATCTCCGGCAACCACGTCTACACCTCCGGCCAGCTGCCTTTCATTAATGGCAAACTCCCGGCAACCGGGAAAGTCTCCGCCGGCACTGAAGGCTTCGCCGACGAGCCCACCGTTTCGCCCGAGGACGCCCAGCAGTACGCCGCGGTCTGCGCCGTCAACGCCCTGGCAGCCGTCAAAAGCGTCATCGGCGACCTCGACCGCATCACCCGGATCGTCAAGGTTGTGGGATTCGTCTCATCGGACCCGTCCTTCACAGGGCAGCCCGGCGTGATCAACGGTGCCTCGGAACTGCTGGGCCGCGTCCTCGGTGACGCAGGCCAGCACGCACGTTCCGCCGTCGGCGTTTCCGTGCTGCCGCTCGACTCTCCGGTAGAGGTCGAACTGATCGCCGAATTCAGCTAGGACCGGTCGCTTCCTTTGCCTCAGCTCGCCCGACGCCTGTTTGCACTCCCTCAAGACCTTGAAGGGGCAGCGCAGAGCTGGCTTGAACACGGCGAGAGGAGCCCTCGGGCCGCCCGCCTCGCATCGTCCGTTGTCCTGCTGCGTGATTCCCCCACCGGCCTGGAAACCTGGCTGGCTTACCGGCCCGGTTCCTCGCCGCTGGGGGTCCTCGCGTTTCCCGGTGGCTCACTGGACGCCGCCGACGACGACCCCGTCGGCTGGCTGGGCCCCTCACCCCAGCATTGGGCTGAGCAGATGGGAACGGACGACGTCGGGCTGGCGCGCCGCCATGTGGTGGGAGCCATCCGCGAACTCTTCGAGGAGACCGGCCTGCTCCTTGCCGGCCCGGATATGGCCACCACCTTTGAAGCAACATCCACCGCTGACTGGATGCGCGCCCGCCTCGCCGTGGCCGAGCAGGAAAAGACGTTCCCGGAGCTTCTTGGCAAACGCGGGCTGTCGCTGCGGACCGACCTGCTGAAGTCCCTGGTTAACTGGCGCAGCCCCGACTTCGCCCACCGCCGGTTCGATACCCGCTACTTTGCCGCCACCGTTCCGCTGAACCAGCAGCCCACGCTGCTGGAAGGCAAGGGTGTGTGGGGGCGGTGGGTTAACGCTGCCGAGGTCATAGCCGGGCGGGACACCACTGCCCTGGGCGACGAGGTAGGCCAGGAGAACACCGTGGGCCGCACGCTCGGCGAGCTCCTGGTGCCCGGCTCCGAGATCATGCTCGAAAAGATGGCCATGGCCAACGGCTGCATCGCGTACCTCAGCTACAAGCGCAAGGCGCACGTCTACCAGCCGCAGCTGGTGGAGGAAGACGGAAAGCTCCTGCTCGAGGTCGAGGCCGCCAAGACCGTGGCGGGGGACCCCCAGCGCGAACGCTGAACATGAAGCCCTAGATGCGCCGCAGCGTTGAATAGGGGCTGCTGGGCAGGTTTCCGGCTGTCCACGGTTTGACGGGCGGTTCCAGCGGAATCTGCCCGCGGCCGTCCCGGATCACCAGGACCACCGTGCCGACCATCGCGGCAACGGAAGCCAAGCCCAGCAGGATCAAAACAACCACCATAGCCACGGACATCGCCATGCACCTCTAGGCCCAATTTTACGCCGGGCCATAGCCGCGAGCCCCGCAACGCCCGCTCAGATTTGGTCGCCTAAACCCGGACGCCCGCTCAGATAGGCCGGGAGGTTGTCACGCTCGCACAGTCAGCAGGCGGCAGATGTGAGCCGGCGTTCGCGGGAGGACGGCCACAAGTGAGCACGGGTCTATAGCAAGGCGGCCACAAGTGAGCGGGCGTTGTTGGCGTTGAGGCGAAAACTTCCCGAACATGACAAAGGCCGCCCTTTTTGGGGCGGCCTTTGTGCTGTGCAGACTAGCGGGAGCGCTGGCGGAGGCGCTGCATGTCCAGGATGACCACGGCGCGGGCTTCCAGGCGGAGCCAGCCGCGCTGGACGAACTCAGCAAGGGCCTTGTTCACGGTTTCGCGGGATGCTCCGACCAGCTGGGCCAGCTCTTCCTGGGTCAGCTCGTGGGCAACCAGCACGCCGTCCGTGGCCGGGCGGCCGAAGCGGTCCGCGAGGTCCAGGAGTGCCTTGGCAACGCGGCCGGGCACGTCCGAGAACACCAGGTCCGAGAGGGAATCGTTGGTGCGGCGCAGCCGGCGGGCGAGGGCCTGCAGGAGCTGCGCGGAAACCTCGGGGCGGGTGCGGAGCAGGTTGTTCAGGCTTTCGTTCTTCAGCCCGGCAAGGCGGGTCTCCGACACTGCGGTGGCGGTGGCGGTACGCGGGCTGGGATCGAACAGGGCCATTTCGCCGAAGAGCTCACCCGGGCCGAGGATGGCGAGGAGCGATTCACGGCCGTCCGGGGAGGTGCGGCCCAGCTTCACCTTGCCGGAAACGATGAAGTAGAGCTGGTCGCCCTGGTCGCCCTCACGGAAAACCGAAGCACCGCGGGAAAGGTCCACCTCAGTGAGCTCGTCCGTCAGCAGACGGAATGCGTCGTCGTCGAGCGTGGCGAAAAGTGGTGCTCGGCGCAGTACCTCGATGTCCATAAAATCTCCTGAATAAAAGTGTCGGCTGTGGCGCTTGTGCCATTGTTTCAGAATTTTCAAGGTTCTGTGACGAACTTGGCAGCCAAAACGCCCCAACGGCGGGCAGGGGAGGCGGCGGCAGCCCTCAGAAAATTGTCAGCCTGCGCCACTAGAATGAGCCTACAACTGCTTATAAGGAGCCTTAGTGGTCGGCTTGACTGTCCTGGACATCGTCCTGATCCTGGCGCTGCTGTCCTATCTGGCCTACGGCCTGCGCAACGGCTTCCTCGTCACGGTCGGCGGCATTGCCGGGTTTGCCGCCGGAGCCATCGCCGCCTTTTTCGCGGTCCCCTTGGTGAGCGGCTTCGTGACCGACTCCGGATGGAGGCTGACCGCCATCGTGGCCGCCGCCGTCGCGCTGGTGGTTCTCGGCCACGGCCTCGGCACCATGATCGGCCGTCAAGTCCGCGGCGCCATGCGGATCAGGCCGCTGCGGGCCGTTGACCGCCTGGTGGGCGGCGCCGTGAACCTGGCGGTCTCCGCCCTGGTCATGTCCATGCTGGCCTTCAGTATCGGCTCCCTCGGCGTGCCGTTTGTTTCCCAGCAGCTTGCCGAGTCCAAGGTGATCCGTTTTATCGACGGCATGACACCGGACCCCGTGAAAGCCACCATGGCCCAGCTGCGGTCGGAGGTGATCGGCAACGGCATTCCCACGCTGATCGAGGGCCTGGACCAGGGCCAGGCCGTGCCGGTGCCGGATGTCAGCACTGATACCCCCGCCCTGAACCGGGCCGCCGAATCCGTCCTGAAAATTGCCGGGACTGCGTACCAGTGCGGCCAGAACCAGACGGGCACCGGCTTCGTGGTTTCGGAAGACCGGATCGTCACAAACGCCCATGTTGTGGCGGGCGTGTCGGAGCCGGTGGTCGAGATGGCCGACGGCGGAGCGATGCCCGGGCGTGTTGTCTACTTCGACACCCAGCACGACCTCGCCGTGCTCGCCGTGGAGGACCTTCCTGTCCAGCCCCTGCCGCTGAGCACCGACCTGCCCAGCGGCAGCCCGGCAGCGTTCGCGGGCTACCCGCACGGCGGGCCTTTCCAGTCCCGGCCCGCCACCATCCAGGACATCACCACGGTGCTGGTGCCGGACATTTACGGCAGCAACCCGTCGCCCGAAGAGATCTACCGGCTGGCCGGGAACGTCCAGCCCGGCAACTCCGGCGGCCCGCTCCTGACCACCGACGGCCAGGTGGCCGGTGTGATCTTCGCGAAAGCGACGTCTGACGCGGAGATGGGCTTCGCCATCACCATGGACGACCTGAACCCCGTAGCCTCGCAGGCCGCGTCACTGAGCGCCCCCGTTTCTTCGGGGCAGTGCATCCAGAAGTAAGGGCCCTCCAAGAAGCAGCAGCAGGAGGCTAGAGGACCTCCGCGAGGTAGTCGATGGCCAGCTTGTAGCCGAATACCCCGGCTCCGACGATCACCGCGGAGCACACCGGCGACAGGAACGAATGATGCCGGAATTCCTCGCGCTGGTGCACGTTGGTGATGTGAACCTCGACGGCGGGCAGCTGCACCGCTGCGAGGGCATCGCGAAGTGCCACGGACGTGTGCGTGAAGGCGCCGGCGTTGAGGACAATTCCGACAGCGGATCCCCGGGCGGCGTGGATGGCGTCCAACAGCACGCCCTCATGGTTTGACTGAACGCATTCGGCCGCGAACCCGTGTGCCTGAGCAGTGCGGGCGGCCAGTTCCTCCACGTCAGCCAGGGTGGACGTGCCGTATTTTTCCGGTTCGCGGGTTCCCAGCAGGTTCAGGTTGGGTCCGTTGATTACCAGGATGGTGCCGCGGCTGTCTGCGGTGGTGGCTTCAGTCATGGATGCAAATCTAGTGCTGCGGGGCCCGGGATGCATTTCTTACGGTTCGCTCATCACTGGCCCGGGCCTGCCACCCTGGGCGACAGCGAGCCGCAGCCTGCCTACCTTCTCCTGCAGGACACGCTGCGCCTCCAAACCCAGCCCGGGGTCGCTGATCACCTCGTCCACTTCGTCCAGTGACGCGATGGAACTGATACCCAGCACCCCCCACTTGGTGTGGTCCGCCAGCACCACGGTCTTTCGCGCTGCGGCCACAAACGCCCGGTTCGTTTCCGCCTCAAGCAGGTTGGGCGTGGTGAAGCCTGCCACCGCATCCATGCCGTGGACACCAAGGAACAGCAGGTCCAGGTGCAGCTGCTTCAGCGCACCTGTGGCGATGGGACCCACCAGGGCGTCCGACGGCGTGCGCTCGCCGCCGATCAGGATCACGGTGGAAGCGAAGCGCGCAGTACCGGCCAATACGCCGTGGTGGAACAGGTCGGCGATGCGCACAGAGTTAGTGACCACTGTGATCTGCGGGCCATTGACCAGTTCCTTGGCCAATGCCCACGTAGTGGTTCCAGCGCTCAGCCCCACCGCCATTCCCTCATGCACCAATGAGGCCGCTTCCACGGCGATTGCACGCTTTTCCGCTGTCAGTTGTGTGGCCTTTAGGTCGAAACCTGGCTCGTGTGTGCTCGTGTGCCCGGGAATTTTTGCCCCGCCGTGAATCCGCTCCAGGCGGCCGCCCTCTTCGAGCACCTCAATGTCGCGGCGCACCGTCATCAGCGATACCCCCAGTTGCTGGGCCAGGTCGGAAACCCGGACAACCCGCTCGCGCTGGACGGCGTCCAAAATCGCTTGATGTCGGGCGGCAGGGAGCATGGAGGCGAATCCTTCGGCGCAGGCGGCAAGGGCTGCTCCCAGCATACGACGACGGCGACGCCCGGCCGTTAGGCGAGCGTCGCCGTCGTTATGCCGTCACTTTCGAAGCGACTGCGCGATCTGCTGCATGATGGTCGGATCCGACAGGGTAGTCGCGTCTCCTGGGTCGCGGCCTTCGGCGACGTCCTTGAGGAGGCGGCGCATGATCTTGCCGGAGCGGGTCTTGGGCAGTTCGGGGACCACCAGGATGTTCTTGGGTTTGGCGATGGGGCCGATTTCCTTGCCCACGTGGTTGCGGAGTTCCTGGACGATGTCATCTCCGGAATCGATGGCGTCCCCGCGGAGGATGACGAACGCGACGACGGCCTGGCCGGTGGTTTCGTCTGACGCTCCGACGACGGCTGCTTCGGCCACGGCGGGGTGGGAGACCAGGGCGGATTCGATTTCGGTGGTGGAGAGCCGGTGGCCGGAGATGTTCATGACGTCGTCCACCCGGCCGAGGAGCCAGATGTCGCCGTCTTCGTCCTTCTTGGCGCCGTCGCCGGCGAAGTACATGTTCTCAAAGCGGGACCAGTAGGTGTCCTTGTACCGTTCGGGGTCGCCCCAGATGCCGCGGAGCATGGCCGGCCAGGGTTCGCGGATCACCAGGAAGCCGCCGTGGCCGTTGGGGACGGATTCGCCCATCTCGTCCACGACGTCCACGGCAATGCCCGGCAGGGGCACCTGGGCGGAGCCGGGTTTGGCCGCGGTGACGCCGGGCAGCGGGGCGATCATCTGGGCGCCGGTTTCGGTCTGCCACCAGGTGTCCACGATGGGGGTTTTGTCCCCGCCGATGACCTTCCGGTACCACATCCAGGCTTCGGGGTTGATGGGTTCGCCCACGGACCCGAGTACGCGGAGGGAGGACAGATCGTACTTGTCCGGGATTTCCCGGCCCCACTTCATGAACGTCCGGATCGCGGTGGGGGCGGTGTAGAGGATGGAGACCTTGTACTTCTCCACGATCTCCCACCAGCGGCCCTGATGGGGTGAGTCCGGGGTGCCTTCGTACATCACCTGGGTGGCGCCGTTGATGAGCGGGGCGTAGGTGACGTAGGAGTGGCCGGTGACCCAGCCGACGTCGGCCGTGCACCAGTACACGTCCGTGTCCGGGTGCAGGTCGAACACGGCCTTGTGGGTGTACGCGGTCTGGGTGAGGTACCCGCCGGTGGTGTGCAGGATGCCCTTGGGCTTGCCGGTGGTGCCTGAGGTGTAGAGGATGAACAGCGGGTGCTCGGAATCATGGCCCACCGCGGTGTGCTCGGCGGAAGCCGCTTCCACAGTGTCCGCCCACCAGTGGTCCCGGCCCTCGGTCCAGTCCACGTCCTGGCCGTTGCGCTTGACCACCACCACGTTCTGCACGCTGTGGCCATCGTTCGCGAGGGCCTCGTCCACAGCTGTCTTGAGGGCGCTGGGCTTGCCGCGGCGGTAGGTCCCGTCCGCGGTGACGACGAGCTTGGCCTCGGCATCTTCGATCCTGGACCGCAGCGCATCGGCGGAGAAACCGCCGAACACCACCGAATGCACGGCACCGATCCGGGCGCACGCGAGCAACGTGATGACGGCCTCTGGAATCATCGGCAGGTAAACGGCCACCCGGTCGCCCTTGACCACGCCGAGGGACTCGAAGGCGTTGGCGGCTTTCTTCACCTCTTCGGTCAGCTGCGCGTAGGTGTAGGTGCGGGTATCGCCGGGTTCGCCCTCGAAGTAGATGGCCACTCTGTCGCCCCGGCCCGCTTCCACGTGCCGGTCCAGCGCGTTGTAGGCAGCGTTGACTTCGCCGCCAACAAACCACTTGGCAAACGGCGGGTTGGACCAGTCCAACGGCTGGTCAAAGTCCTTGCTCCAGGTCAGCAGCTCGCGCGCCTGCTTCGCCCAGAATGCCGGCCGACCAGCGGCCGCCTCCTCATACTCCCCGGCCTTGACCACGGCGTCAGCGGCGAACTCGGGAGTGGGCGGAAAAGCGCGGGTCTCGTGCAGCAGGTTTTCAAAGGCGTCGCCCTGCTGGCCGGCCTGCCCGCTTTGTCCGGTGCCTTCGGATGCGGTGGCCGTGGAGCTTGAAGTGTCCTGGGACATGTGAACCTCATCATTCATCGATCTTTGCTGCGCGGACATCCGCCGCCGGCCGGGCTCCGCCGCCTGCACGACGACGGGCACCGGCTGGTCACGGATTTTCCGCAAAGAGCTGTTCCGGAATCAACACTAATGCTTGCCCGGCAGCACATGTGTGCGCTGTCACAGACGGGCCAGCGAACGGCATTTATTTAGCGGTGAATGGACGTGCTGCGACAGGCCGCCGTCCCCTCCCGGCTAGTGATCACTCAGGCTGTTGACTAGGCTGAGTTTGAATTGTGACTTCACTTCGGACCCTCTCCTCCGGGCCGCGCAGGCGCACGGGACGTGAGGGAACCGTTGTACGACGGCACGGTTTCGGGGCCACTGGTCCCGGTGCCGCCACGCTAAGGAGAACAGAATGAACCAGCAGATCTTCGGCCAGAAAACGGGTCCTGACAGTGTGACGGGATCCGGCAGCACTGCCGCCCCGTCCGCCGGCGCAGGCAAGGCGGCCACGTCCGAAGGGAAGGGCGCCACCGCCCACCAGGCTGTGCTCGGTCCGTTCACCATCCGGGACCTGGCCGTGTTCGCCGCCACCCTCATTTTGTTCATCGCGTCCCTGCTGCCCATCTTCGGCGGCAGGTACAACCTGTGGAACCTGAACAACCTCTTCTTCCTGGGCCTGGGCATTGTCCTGCCCCTGGTGGTAAGCGCACTGTTCGCCGCACGCCGGTTGGCCCCTGCCACGAAAATCCGGATCGGGTCGCTGTCCGTCGACCAGTTCGCATCCGTGGTGGCCTCCTTCGCGGTAGCCTTCTTCTTCCTATCCGTAGCGGGTGCCTACGTTCCCAGCCTGCTGGTGGGCCTGATCGGCGCCCTGGTCCTGTTCGCGGCGACAGTCCTGGGCCGCTTCCTTCCCTACATCTCGCCCGATTTCCAGGGCCGCGCGGAAGTTCCGGCGCATGTGGTGGCGCGGGAAGCCGCCATTCCCGTCCAGAAGCCGCGCGCTCCCAAAAAGCCCAAGGCCGATTCCACTGCTTCCAAGCCTGCCTCCAGCGGCGGCCTGTTCAGCGGTGCCGGTGCCGGATCCTCCGCGGTGCAGCCCGATGCCACGCACCACTCGCCCGCCAACCACGCTCCCGCCACGAACCACGTCCCAGCTGCGAACCACGCTCCCGCCACACACGCCCCCGCCACAGCCGCAGTCCCCACGGCCGGCACGGCCGATGGTGCCACCGCGGCCGCCGTCGGGGCCCCGGCAGCGGGTCCCGCACCTGTCTCCACCGCCCCGGAAGCATCCGATGTCCGCTCCGAAGGTGACCTGGGCCCCGCAACCCAGGCGTCCGACGTCGTCCGTCCCTCTTCCGCGCCCGCAGCGGAGCAGACGCAGCTGGCCGACATTCCCGCCCCGGGTGCCGGGGCTTCCCCGGATGCGGGGCAGCGGACCGGCGGTAACCACCATGGCGGTCCGGCTGCCTCTGCTCCTGCAGCACAGGGCTCCTGGGAGCCGCCTGCCGCTACGGCGGTCCATCCGCAGGTCCGTGCCGATGTTCCCATCGGGGCAACCGTAGACCCCGCCAGCCGGCCCGAGGAATCGGACGAGCAGCCCATCCATGAAGCCTTCTGGTTTGCCGTGGCACAGCACCGCACCGCATTCGATCCCCGCACCGGTGCCCCGGCCTTCGTCATCGAGCCCGGCGGCTGGGTGCTGGCGCTGGAAGACCGCGGGCACGAGTTCCTGGTCCAGCACACGGACGGGCGGCTGGGCGTGCTGCGCGATCTGAGCAATATCGAGCGCGGCTAGCAGATGGCCTCGCCCCGGGCGGCCAAAGCCTCAAGGGCCGTCAGCGATCGGCCGGCCGGCGGTGGAAGTGCTCCCGCCAGCCAGACTGCGGGTATGCCCGTGGTCTCCTCGGAGTCCGTGCTCGGGTTGAAGAGGCGGGCGCGCCGGATCAACCGGGCCCTGGCGGAAAAGTACCCCTACGCACACGCGGAACTGGATTTCCGCAACCCGTTCGAACTGCTGGTGGCCACGGTCCTGTCCGCGCAGACCACAGACGTCACCGTCAACCAGATCACTCCGCTGCTGTTCGCCCGTTACCCGGACCCACGGTCCATGGCGGAAGCGGACCCCGCCGCGATCGAAGAGATCATCAAGCCCACGGGTTTCTTCCGTGCCAAGACCCGGAGCCTTGTGGCGTTGTGCACCCGGCTGGTGGATGAGTACAACGGAGTGGTTCCCGGCCGGCTGGAGGACCTCGTTACCCTGCCGGGCGTTGGCCGGAAAACCGCCAATGTGGTGCTGGGTAACGCTTTCGGCATCCCCGGCATCACGGTGGACACCCACTTTGGCCGCCTGGCACGCCGCTTCGGCTGGACGCAGTCCGAGGACCCGGTCCAGATCGAATACGATGTCGCGGAGCTCTTCGAGAAGAAGGACTGGACCATGCTGTCCCACAGGGTGGTGTTCCACGGGCGGCGCGTGTGCCACTCCCGCAAACCGGCGTGCGGCGCGTGCCCTGTTGCCAACTGGTGCCCCAGCTACGGCATGGGTGAAACAGACCCTGCCAAGGCAGCCAAGCTCCTGAAGTACGAACTCGCTCCCGGCAATGAAGCGCTCCTGGCCCAACTGCAGGCCGAAACCCACAGGGCAGCTGAAATCAGGATGGAATCGCAAAAGAGGACTCAGTGAGCGCGCGCGCTGACCTGATCGACTTGGCCCAAAGGGCTGCGTCAGGATCAGCCTCGGCGCCGGATCCGCTGTGGGCGGCGCTGACCGTTGATGCCAGTCGGGCGCGCAGGGCTGCTGTCCTGATGCTGTTCGGGGCGCTCGATGAGATTCCTGCTGCTTCGGACAAACCGCTGGCGCCGGCAGACCTCGATGTCCTGCTCCTGGAACGCGCGCACACCCTGGGCTCCCACCCCGGGCAGGTGGCATTTCCCGGCGGCGCCATTGACGCACGGGAAACACCGGTTCAGGCGGCCCTGCGGGAGGCCGAAGAGGAAACGGGGCTCGACACCAACGGTGTGGAAATCCTGGGCACCCTGCAGGAGCTGGGCCTGGCCCACAGCAACTTCCTCGTCACCCCGGTCCTCGGGTGGTGGCGCTCGCCTTCACCCGTACGGGTGGTGGATTACGCCGAGTCCGCGCAGGTGTTCCGCATCCCCGTCCGCGACCTGCTGGACCCGGACAACCGGGTGATGGCCACAGTCCACCGGGCCGGGCGTACCTTCGACAGCCCGGCCTTCACCGTCAATGGTGTGGTGGTCTGGGGTTTTACCGGAATCGTCCTGAACGGCCTCTTTGAACAGCTTGGCTGGGCCGTGCCCTGGGACCGGAGCCGGGTGCACCCGATGGGTGTCTAGATTTTGCCCCGGCAGCGCCAGCCCGGTTGTCCTAGGCCTGCTGCTGGCGGAGATCCACCACGATGCCCGTGGCCGCATTCTCACGCATCGCCTTGATGCCCTCCACAAGTGTGTTCAAAGACTTGAAGTTTGGCGAAACGGCCACGATGTTTCCTTCCGCATCCGTAAGCCGAAGCCGGTAGGACTCGTCCCCAACCCGATGTATTTCAAACCTGCCCGCCATTCGCCGGACCTCCCCTGGTGTTTGCGTCGTTGCAGCAACCTTTGGACCGATCTGTTTCAGTCACCCCAAGACTGTAACCCGCGTCACGATGCCCCGGCGAGCTACTCCCGGGTAGGTTACTTTTCTCGACAAACGTCGCGCCGGAGGGCATGCTGCACGTTGCCACGCCCCGCTCCTATTTGGCGTGGTTGTAGGAATCCACCACTGCCACGCTCACCGGAAACTCCACCGGGATAGGTCCAAACAACAGCTCCTTGGCCGCGGAGGCGGCATCCTCGATCGCCTTGATGCACGCCTCCACCAGGTGAACGGGAGCGTGGACCATTACTTCGTCGTGAAGGAAGAAGACCAGCTCCGCCGCGGGCCGGCCGTCCGTGCGCAAGGTTCGCAGCCGCCGTCGCAATTCCGCCAGCCAGCAGGCCGCCCAGTCCGCCGCGGAACCCTGGACCACAAAGTTGCGCGTGAAACGCCCCCTGGAACGGGCGATCGATTCCGCGCGCCGCTGCTCCTCGGCCGAGGCCGGACGCTGGCTTGCGAACCACCGTTCCGACGGAGGAGGGCTGCTGCGGCCCAGCCGGGTGGTGACCGTCCCGCCGGACTCGCCCGTCCGGGCGGCCTGCTCCACAAAACCCACCGCCCGCGGGTAGGTCCGGGTGAGCTGCGGCATCAGGCGTCCGGCCTCGCCCGACGTGGCGCCATACATGGCACCCAGCAGTGCCATCTTCGCCTTCGCCCGGTCGCCGCCGAACCCCTTCGCGGCGATCCCCGCGTAAAGGTCCTGGTCCCGGGCAGCCTCGGCCATGACGGAATCCTGCGCCAGCGCCACCAGGACCCGCGGTTCAAGCTGGGAAGCATCGGCCACGATCAGCTTGTGGCCGGGATCGGCATGGACGGCGCCGCGGATCTGGCGGGGAATCTGCAGCGCGCCACCGCCGCGGGATGCCCAGCGGCCCGAGACCACCCCACCCACCACGTATTCGGGCCGGAACCTGCCGCCGGCCACCCACGCGTCCAGCCAGGCCCAGCCGTTCGCCGTGTGCAGCCTGGACAGCTTCTTGTAGGCCAGGAGCGGCCCGATGGCCGGGTGCTTGGACTCCTTCAGCTCCCATTGCCGGGTGCTTTTGACCTCGATGCCGTTCCGGTGCAGGGCCCGGATGAGTTCCTGCGGGGAATCCGGGTTGAGCATCGGGGCGTTCAACAGCCCGCGCAGTTCCAGGTTCAGGGCCTCGAGTTTGGCCGGGCGGTGGCCCAGTGGAGGGCGCGGGCCCAGGTAATCGGCAAGGATTTCCTCGTGCAGGTCCTCCCGCCAGGGTACTCCGGTGTGCTGCATTTCGGCTGCGATCATCGCGCCGGCGGATTCCGCGGCCAGCAGGAGCTGCAGCCGGTTCCGCCGGTTCTCCTCCGGGCTTACAGCGGCCAGGGCTTCCTGCTGGGAGGCGTACTCAGTGCGGAGGTCCCCAAGCGTAAAACGGGGTTCGGAGCCCGTTTTGGGATCATCGAACAGGGCATCCTGTTCCGGAGGCGGCGGGGGCGGCTGCAACGCACGGGGCGGCTGCTCGGGATCATCAAGCGTGATCTTCCCGGCGTTCCGGGCGTACTCGGTGTGGGCCGCGAACTGGGAGAGGGCCAGGATGTTCCCGCACAGGCTCAGGTCATAGCACCGCTCAAGTTCCACCCCCTGCGCGAGAAGGGAGGGATACCAGTCCTGGGTGCGGTGCCAGATCCAGCGGGGCGGCTGCCCGGCGCCCGGCCTGCGTTCCAGTCCAAGGACGACGCCGGCCAGCTCACCTGCGGAGACCATCCTCGGTTCCGGATTGGCGGGGTGTGGTTGGCCTGCCTGCGTGAGTTCCTGCAGGACCGCGCCGGAGGGGTGGGCGGCGAGCAGGAGGTACATGCTCCAATTCTGCCTTGTCTTTTCCCGGCGCTTTGCCGCCGGGACTCGTCCTGCACAGGGTTTGTTCGCGCCGGTTTTGTGCACATACGGCCGGGACCTCCTTATCCTCGACCGGCCGGTGGCGGACAGTGGCTCCATGAGCAGGCATGAGTTGACTCCCTCCGCCCCTGATCCGGTCCTCGCCAGGCGGTCATTCCGGAGCCCGGAGGACGGGCTTCCTTCGGGTCCTCCCGGTTTCGCAGCCGGTTTGGAAGGGCCGGCCGATGCATGGCTGCCGGACAGCGGGGAAGAGGTGCTGCTGGTTACCGCATCCGCTGTTGTGCGCGCCGAGGTGGAGCGGATTGTGGCGGCGGCCGGCGCCCATCTTCGCGTTGTTACCGATGCCCTGGAAGGGGCCAGGTACTGGGACGCTTCGGCCGCTGTCCTGGTGGGCAGTGATATCCGGGAGCTGCCGCCCCGGCGGCGGGCACCGGCCGTCCTCATCGGTCTGGACGGTGAAGGCGACAGCCTGTGGCATCTGGCGGCGGCGCTGGGAGCTGAGCGGGTGGCCGTGCTCCCTGACGCCGCGGCCTGGCTGGCGGACCATCTCAGCCGCTCCCGTGCGCCCGGCCCCGGCGGAATCATCCTGGGCGTGACCGGCGGGTGCGGCGGGGCCGGGGCCACCACGGCAGCGATCTGGATAGCCCAGGCCGCGGCGGGGATGGGAGCCCGGGTACTGCTCGTTGACGGTGATCCGTGGGGCGGCGGGCTGGAACTTGCCATCGCCGCCGAGGAAACGCCCGGCCTGCGCTGGCCGGACCTCTCCGAGGCGCGGGGCAGCATCGATTCGAGCCAGCTGTCCGACGCACTGCCCGTCGCCGGAGGGTTTTCGTTCCTGTCCTGGCCGGCGAGCCGTGAACAGCCCATTCCGGTGTCCACGCCCACCACCACCGGCGTGCTCGACGCCGCACGCCGGGGGTATGAACTGGTGGTGCTGGACATTGGCAGGGGCGCTGCGCCGTTGCAGTCCTACGCCTGGGACTGCGACCGGATCATGATGGTGGTCCCGGCCCAGCTGAAGGCGGCTGTGGCGGCAGTCCGGCTGCTCCACGAGTTTCCGCCCGTGGAGGCCGGGCTCCTGGTCCGGGGCAGGCCGGGGTCTGCCCTGGACGGGTCCGTGATCTCCGAGGCCATTGGTCTTCCCGTGCAGGGCCGTGTCCCTGAGATTCGGGGAGTTGGTGCCGCCACGGAGTCCGGCCGGCTGCTGGACCTGGGCAAGCGGCGCAGCGTCCGGCATTTTGCCGCTTCCGTGCTTGATTCGCTGGGTGACGAAATGCCTGCCGGGGAGCTCGGATGAACCAGTCGGCGCGGGGATCGGGATCAGCTGACGGGCTGCGGCGGCGTGCCCGGCTCCTGGAAGGGCGTCTCGTGGAAGGCCAGCGCCGGGACCCGCGCCAGGTGGAGCGGCAGGTTGTGGACGCAGGACTGTTGGAATCGGTCCGCGAATCCATGATGGCCGAAGCCGGTGCTGTCACGCCATCGCGCGTGGCCGCGGCGGTCCAGGCCACCGGCAAGCTGCTGGGCACTGCCGGCTCGCTCGCGGCGGTGGAACGCATCAGCGCCGAGCTCAACGGGCTTGGACCGCTCCAGCCGCTGACACGGGATCCGGCGGTAACGGACATCTTCGTCAATGCTCCGGACTCGGTGTGGGTGGACCGCGGCCGGGGCATCGAGCGCGTGCAGGTGGCCTTCGGCGATGAAGCCCAACTGCGGGCGCTGGCCTGCAGGCTTGTGGCCGCAGGAGGGCGCCGCCTGGATGACGGTTCACCGTGCGTGGATGTACGGCTGGCAGGCGGCTACCGCGTCCATGCGGTACTCCCGCCCGTTTCCACAGCGGGAACCCTGCTCAGCGTCAGGATCCGCCGCGAACGGGTCTTCACCATGGACGAGCTGCAGGCAGCCGGCATGTTCGGCCCCCTCATGAGGGACGTCCTGGAACGGGTGCTGGAACTGCGGCTGAGCTTTTTGGTCAGCGGTGCCACCGGCTCCGGAAAGACCACCCTGCTGTCCACCCTCTTGGGGCTGTGTGCCCCGGAGGAGCGGCTGGTCCTCATTGAGGATGCCTCCGAACTGAACCCCGTCCATCCGCATGTGGTCTCCCTCGAATCCCGGCACGGCAATCTTGAAGGCGGCGGGGAAGTGGGGCTGAGCGAGCTCGTCCGGCAGGCGCTGCGCATGAGGCCCGACCGGCTGGTGGTCGGTGAGTGCCGCGGCGCCGAGGTGCGGGAATTGCTGACGGCGATGAATACCGGGCACAGCGGCGGAGGCGGGACCATCCACGCCAACACTGCCGGCGCGGTCCCTGCGCGGCTCACCGCGCTGGGCGCCCTCGCGGGATTGAGCCCGGACGGTGTCCGGCTTCAGGCCGCCAGTGCCCTTGACGTGGTGATCCACGTTGAAAGGACCAGCCGCGGCAGGGAAGTGGCGTGCATCGGCGTGATGGAGGACGGCCCTGACGGGCTTCACGTTCTGTCCGCACTGGAAGCCACGCAAGGCATAATCGGTGCGGGTCCGGCGTGGGTCGCCTTGGCCGGACGCCTGGGCCTTGAACCGGGGCATGGCCTGTGACTGTTCTCCTGGCATCGGTCCTGGTGCTGGCTGCGCTGTTGATTCTTCGCCCTCCGCACGGTGCGGCTGGAAGGTTCCGCCGCGCAACGTCCGGTGTTGCCGCCGGCTCACCGGGCAAGCCTGGGGCCCGTGCGTTCCGCTGGGCCAGGCCCGGAACCGGGAAGACCGCAGTCTCCGGCCCGGCGGTACCTATGACCCTGGTGGTGCAGCAACTGGCGGCACTGCTGAAGGGTGGGCGCACGCCGGCCCGCCTGTGGGACGAGCTGTGGTTTGTTTACGGGGCGGACGGGCAGATCGAACCGGATCATCGGCGTGCAGGGCGGCAGGCTGCCGGGCTCACCCAGGGGTCGGTCGCCATGCTGGCAGCCGCCCGCACCGCCGCAGCCACAGGGGCTCCTGTGTCGGAGGCCATCAGGCGCTCCCTGCCCGCAGGGTTTCCCCGGGCAGACCGGGAGTGCCGGATCTGGTCCCAGTTGGCCGCCTGTTTCGACATCGCAGAAGCAAGCGGGTGTGCCCTCGCTGACGTGCTGACCCGGTTCGCGGCGCAACTGGAAGTAGAGGACGATGCCGACGCCGCCCGCCAGACGGCACTGGCAGGGCCCAAAGCCACGGTCAGGCTGCTGACGTGGCTTCCGCTGATGGGGCTGGGGCTCGGCATGGCACTCGGCGTCGATCCGCTGGCCATTCTGCTGGGCACGCCACTGGGACTGGCGGCGCTCGCAGCAGGGATTGCCCTCACCATAGCGGGCAGGGTCTGGTCGGCCCGGCTGGTGGCGGCGGCAGCAGGAGCGGGAGCGCCATGACCGGACCACTGCTGGCGTCGCTTGCACTCCTGGCACTGTTGGCCGCCGCAGCCTGCCTCACCTTCCTTGGGAAAGACCGCCCACGAAGGCGGCTGATCGCTGTGTCCACGGCTCAAGTAGCGGGTGCGGGGGATCATCATCCTTCCGCCGGCGCCCGGTCCCGTAACCGGGACGGTCCCGACGGCCTGCAGGACACCGCCATGATGCTTGAACTCGTCGCCGCCATGCTCGACGCCGGGTCCGGGATTGGCCGTTCCCTGGATCTTGTCTCGGCCTCCGCGTCGTCGCAGTACCGCGAGTCGCTTCGTCCGGTCGTTTCCGCACTGGCGATCGGAGCCGACTGGGAGACTGCGTGGCGGAGCTCGGCCGTCAGGCTGCCCGCGATTCTGGAGTTGCGCGATGCCCTGGGCTTTGCGGCGCTGACAGGTGCGCCCTCGTCCGCGATCCTCTACGCGCAGGCAGCAAGGCTGCGCCGGGAGAGGTTCCGGGCAGCCGAAAAGCGGGCGGCCTCCCTTGGCGTCAAGCTGGTGGTCCCGCTGGGACTGTGTTCACTGCCGGCCTTTATCTGCCTCGGCGTGGTGCCCGTCCTGCTGGCCCTGGTCCCCTCGGGCTCATAGCCGCACTGCCGCCAAGGTGCTGTCCCAGGGGCTCCGCACCATTGGATACCTGCCGGACCAGGCCGGTGCTCTTTCCCTCCACAGCCGCTGAGCCGCCCACCTTTTCCACTTACGCAACAGCCGGCCTTACCGCCCGCGGCATGGCCCGGAAGAGTCAAACCACCGGCAACAGTGCCGGCCAAACGAAAGGAACCACCGCATGTCCATCAACCAGGACCGCCATTACGCCGCTGGAACCGCAGCACTCGCAGCAGCCCGGCAGGACACGAAACGGCGCGCCACCGCAGCCCGATCTGCCGGTACACCCGCAACTACTTCGGTGTCGTTGCCAGCGAACGTGGTGGAGCTTTACCCGGGTGCCACCGTCCGGCGCAGCACCGGCATCCGGAGACTGCTGGGATCAGAAGCCGGTATGGCCACGGCGGAGTATGCTATCGCCACCCTGGCCGCCGTCGGCTTTGCCGGACTGCTTGTCTTCATCCTTCGAAGCGAGGAAGTGCGGGGCTTCCTGCTGAACCTGATCCGCACGGCGCTGGCCTTGCCATGACCTGCGCGCCGGACGCGCTGTGCCTTCGTCGGCCTACAGAGCGGGGCGCGGTTACCGCAGAGTTTGCCGTGACACTGCCTGCCGTCCTGCTGCTCCTGGCCATGCTGCTCGCAGGTGCCGCGGCCGGGGTCACCCAGCTTCGGTTGGAGGAAGGAGCCAGGGCGGGTGCCCGTGCACTCGCCCGCGGTGATGACTCCGCGGCCGTGGAAAGGATCGTCCGGACCCTTTCGGGAACGTCCGCATCCGCGGCCGTCGCAGCCGACGGCGAATGGCTGAGCGTCACCGTCACGGACCGGGTAGGCGGCCCGCTGGGGTCCTCCATCCCCTGGACGCTGACTGCACGCGCCTCAACCCGCACCGAGACGGCTGCGGCAAGCCCGGCCATCCCGTCGGCGCTGGCGGCAAGCCCGGCAGCCATCCCGCTGGCGGCTGCTGCGGCAGGCACCGGATGACCGGCGTCCCGGACACCCCGGAGCGTGGTTCGGGGACGGTGCTGGCGGCGGGGCTGGCTTTGGTGGTGATGATGGCCATGGCACTGCTGCTGCTCCTGGCGCAGTCGGCCGTGCTCGCCAGCAGGGCAGCGGCCGCCGCCGACCTCGCTGCCCTCGCCGCGGCCGACGCCCTGCGCGGGGTCACCGCCGGGGAACCGTGCAGCGTGGCCGCCGAAGTAGCGGCACGGCATGCCGCTACCCTGGTCAGCTGCTCTGAGGGCGTGGGCCAGACCGTCGACGTCAAGACGGAGCTGATCGAGCGGACCATGCTGGGCGTGGCGAGCGGCCGTGCACGGGCGGGACCCCCACCATGAGCAGGCACCGCCAGCGTGGGCATAGCGTCAGCGCTTAGCTTCCACACTCTCAGGGCTGGCTTCGGTGGCATCCTTCAGCAGGACCTCGAGCAAGGTGACCGCGGCGGCCTTGTCCAGGGGGTTGTTCTTGTTCCCGCACTTGGGCGACTGCACACAGGAGGGGCAGCCTGATTCGCATTCGCAGGCTTTGATGGCATCGCGGGTCGCGGCCAGCCAGACTTTGGCCTTGTCGAACCCGCGCTCGGCAAAGCCGGCACCGCCAGGGTGCCCGTCATACACAAAAATGGTGGGCACCCCGGTATCGGCGTGCAGGGCGGTCGAAACGCCGCCGATATCCCACCGGTCGCTCGAAGCCACCAGCGGGAGCAGGCCGATTGCGGCGTGCTCGGCTGCGTGCAGGGCACCCGGGAACTGGGCCTCGATCAGGCCGGCGGCGGTGAGGAACCGGTTGTCCACCACAAACCACACCGCCTTGGTGAACAACTCGCGGGCGCCGAGGTCGAGGGGTTCCTCGCCCAGGATTTCGTTGGAGATCAGGGCCTTGCGCTGGAACGAAACCACCTGGGTGGTGACCTTGACGTCGCCGAAGTGCAGGGAAACGTCACCCCACCTGGCAGTGCGCTGGGTTTCCAGCACCTCGATCTGGGTGACGTCCCGTGCCGTGGTGTAGTAATCGGGATTGGCGCGCCGGACCACCACGCAGTGGTCGTCTTCATTGAGATCCTCCACCACGTAGCTGTCGCCCTGGTGGATGTAAACGGCACCGGTATGGGCCTGGTAGTGGGTCTGGGGCGAGTCCATCGTCCCGAGAAGGGAGCCGGTATCGGCATCAACAATACTGACGGGCCCGCCGCCGTCGGCGCGCAGGTTCACCATGGCGGCCGCACTCTGGGAATGGGTCCAGAACCATCCCGCCGGGCGGCGCCGGAGATATCCCTGGGCCACCAGGCGGTCGAGAAGCGCCTCGGCAGTGCTCCCGAACAGGTCCAGCTCAGCAGGGCCGAGCGGCAGTTCGGCGGCCGCGGCGCAAAGATGGGGTCCCAGCACGTACGGGTTGGCGGGGTCGAAAACAGTCGCTTCCACCGAGACGTCGAAGATGGCCTCCGGATGGTTCACCAGGAAGGTGTCCAGCGGATCATCACTGGCAACAAAGGCTGCAATCGCATCCTGTCCTGCCCTGCCGGCCCGCCCGATCTGCTGGAACAGTGATGCCCTGGTGCCGGGCCAGCCGGCAACCAGGACCGCGTCCAGTCCTGAGATGTCGATCCCCAGCTCCAGCGCGGAGGTGCTGGAGACACCGAGCAGGCTGCCGGAACGCAGTGCCTTTTCCACCGCCCGGCGTTCCTCGGGCAGGTATCCGGAACGGTAGGCGGCCACGCGCTGCGGGAGGCTTGGGTCCACCTCGTCCAGCAGGCGCTTGGTAATGGAGGAGATGGTTTCCGCTCCGCGGCGGGACTTGATGAAGGCAATGGTCCGGACGTGTGCCGACACGAGGTTCGCCAGCAGGTCCGAGGTCTCGGCCACGGCCGTGCGCCGTTCCTTGGCGCCGTTCTCGCCGCGGAGTTCGGTCAGCGCCGGCTCCCAGAACGCCACGGTGGTGGCACCGTGCGGTGAACCGTCCTCCGAGACTGCCCTAACCGGTGCGCCGATGAGGCGGGCGAAGGAGATATCGGGATCAGAAGCGGTGGCGGAAGCGGCGATGAATACCGGCTCGGGAAATGCGGAGCCGGCACCATAGTAGGCGCAGATCCGCCGCAGCCGGCGCATCAGGTTGGCCACGTGTGAGCCGAAAACGCCCCGGTAGCTGTGCGCCTCATCGATGATGACGTAGCGAAGGCGCCGGAAGAACCCCGCCCACCACGCGTGGTTGGGAAGGATGCCGAAGTGCAGCATGTCCGGGTTGGCGAGGATGAAGTTGGCGTGGTCCCGGATCCACCGCCGGGAGGCCGGGTCGGTGTCGCCGTCGTAGGTTTCCGCGCGGACGGTGGGCAGCTGCAGCGCCCGGATGGCGTTCAGCTGGTCGGCGGCGAGGGCCTTGGTGGGCGACAGGTACAGGGTGACCGCACCGTCGTCGTGGATCTTTCCGGGCTCGGCAAGAACACGCAGCTCGGAACGGTGTATGGCATCGAGGGCCGGCAGCTGGTAGGCGAGGGACTTCCCCGACGCCGTGCCGGTGGCCACCACAACGTGCTCGCCGCCATGGGCAATATCAGCTGCTTCCACCTGGTGGCGGTAGGGCTGCTGCACGCCCAGCGACCCGTAGGCAGCCACCAGGTCCGGGTGGACCCATGACGGCCACGGTTCGTGCACCGCCTTGCGGGCAGGGATGGTGCGGACATGACGCAGCTGTTCCGGGTCCGGGCCGCGGCCCAGCAGGGGAATCAGGGAGTCATGGGGGTTCACCCCAATATTGTTTCACCCGCCGCGGGCCGGGCGCGCCGGATTCGCCCTCGGGGTAAACGCGATACCCGGGAAACGAGGAAAGCCAGCAGACTAGCTGAGGGACAGGTCGGATCCGTCGTGGGAGGCGGACAGCATCAGCACGCGGGAAACAGTGGTCCAGCCAAGATGCGAATAGAGCTTCTGCCCGTCGAGGGACGCCAGCAACAGCCCGGTCTGGACGTCGTGCTCAAACGCCTGCGCCGCCAGCGCCCGCATGATGAAACTGCCCAGTCCGCGCCGCTGGAATGCCGGGTTGGTGATGATTTTGTCGAATACGGCGGTATCACCCACCACAAAAACACGCCCGCTGGCAGCCACCGTGTCACCGGAGAGCACCTCTGCGTAGTGCACGCCGTCCCGCTCGGACGTGGCCAGCGAAAGGTCATCATCTGACAGCCACGGATCCTCGGCGTCCTGGGTTTCCATGTCCACGATCATCATGGCCTGGGAGTCGGAAGTAACGTTAAGCCCGTGCTGGCGGGCAAGATCCGAATAACGGGCGGGGTCGTTGGTCAGGATGGTCAGGACCCTCGCCGGCACTTCCGCCGTCTTCGCCGCGAGAGCGGCAAATTCAGCGTCCGTTGGCTCGGACGCGAAAAATTCCCATTCGCCGGAGGTGTCCGTACGGAGCGCGGCGGGGAAGCGGCCTTCTGAGGATGTCCGGTAACCGCGACAGCCTGCCCAGCCGGCCACCCACACTTCAAGAAGGCCAGTGATGTCGTTAACCATGGTTTCCGGGCTCATGCGATGAGACTATTCCACCCCGAACACAAGCAACAGGGGTTCGCAGGCCGGAAATGCGGTGCTTATGCAATTGTGATCCAGCACACCCTGCGGGCCGCCCAGGGCTGAATCGGGGCCTGGCCCTGGAATCCCAACCGGTACCCTTAAATACGTGGCTTTGAACCGAATCGTCCTCTTTTACGGCTTTACCCCCATCGCTGATCCCGACGCCGTGCGGCTCTGGCAGCGTGCCCTCTGCGAAAAGCTGGGACTGACCGGCCGCATCCTGATCTCCAAGGACGGCATCAACGCCACCGTGGGCGGCGAGATCGGCGCGGTGAAGCAATACGTGAAGACCACGCGTGAGTACAAGGGATTCCACGGTATCGACGTTAAATGGTCCGACGGCAGCGCGGAAGACTTCCCCCGGCTCAGCGTCAAGGTGCGTGACGAGATCGTCTCCTTCGGCGCCCCCGGCGAACTCAAGGTGGACGCCAACGGCGTGGTGGGCGGCGGCAGGCACCTCAAGCCCGAGGAACTGCATGAACTCGTGGACGCCAGGAAGCAGGACGGGGAAGACGTGGTCTTCTTCGACGGCCGGAACGCCTTCGAAGCACAGATCGGCCGCTTCAAGGACGCCATCGTCCCGGACGTCGCCACCACCCACGACTTCATCAAGGAACTCGAGTCCGGGAAGTACGACTCCCTCAAGGACAAACCGGTGGTCACCTACTGCACCGGCGGCATCCGCTGCGAGGTGCTCTCCAGCCTGATGGTCAACCGCGGCTTCAAAGAGGTGTACCAGCTGGACGGCGGAATCGTCCGCTACGGCGAAACCTTCAAGGACCAGGGCCTCTGGGAAGGCTCGCTGTACGTGTTTGATAAGCGCATGCACCTCGAGTTCAGCGAGGAAGCCAAAACCATCGGGCAATGCGCCCGCTGCTCGACCCCCACCAGCAAGTTCGAAAACTGCTCCAACCCGAGCTGCCGCACACTGACCCTGTACTGCACCCAGTGTGCGTCCAGCCCGGAAACCCTGCGCTGCCCGGAAGGCTGCGCGGCCTAGGACCCGGCCGGGGAAGCGCACAGGCGCTAGAGGCGCCGGAGCCGGTAGGCGTAGTTGGCGCCTGTCCTCGCCTCCACCGTGATGGTCAGCGCAGTTTCGGCCGAGAGGTAAATGACATTTTCCCGGTTGATGCCGCACCGCAGCCCGAGGTCAACCAGGGTCAGTGCGTCGCTGCGCACCACGAAGTTCACCCGGCGCTGGCTCCGGCAGGTCAGCGCTAAAGCATAGGTGCCGGTTCGCACCACGGGAGTCGTTTCGCTGCGTACCTCGCCGGCAGCCAGCAACCCGGCCGCCGCGTGCACCACCGGATCGCCGGTATCGGGCAGGCTGCGTGCCACCCACGCTCCAAGTTCGGCCTCGCTGACAGGCTCGCGCTGCAGCGGATCGCGGGTAAATGCCGGGGCCGGGGCCACGGTCTGCGCCGCGTCGGCAGGATCAGCCCACCGGCCGTCGTCGTACGTGTATTCGCAGCCGCCCAGCGCCAGCCCTGCCGTGAGCACAAGACCGAGGACGACGGCGGCCGCAGGGTTTCGCGTCAGCGGCGCCGGGGCTGTCCGCTCCGGACTGGGCGCGGAGGATTTCCGCACACTGGGCATAGTCCGACTTTAAGCCCGCACGCCCCTGCGGGCCATAGCTATTCGGCCGGCGTCAGGCGGTAGGCGTAGATCAGGGGAGCATCAACGCTGGAGGTGCTGATCTGCAGCGTCCCTGAGCGTGGCAGCGTAATCCTGGTGACCTCTTTGCTGCCGTTGCAGGCGGCTCCGGCATCCACTACGTCTTCCCCGTCCAGCGACACAGCGAAGAAGGCCTTGCCGCCGCCCTCGCACGTCGCCGTCAAGGTGTAGCGGCCCGCGTTGACGTTCGAAGCCTCTTCGACGATCCGGTTCCGGTTGAGAATTTTTCCGGCGTCTTCCAGCAGGGCGCCGGGCGCTGTTGGAAGCGCGGTGGCCCGCCACTGCGGCACGTCGGCGTTCTCGATGGACACCACCGGGGAGCACCCTGCCAGGGCAACAGCCGCCAGGCCTGCCAGCGCCAATGCTGTGCGCGGGAAGCGCCTCGGGCCGGCGGGCTGCTTCCGGGCGCGCGGAAGGACGGAAAGCGTTGTTGGCATACTCCAACGCTACCCCGTCCGGGCGGCCGCAATTTTCCACCTCCCGCACCGCAGAAGCCGCACCGCATCCGCCGCACTAAACTTGAGCGGTGCCTGAATCCCCATACGAGTTCACCGCCGGCAACACTCCCGACGCGCCCCGCAGCGACCTTCCGGACCTGCTCACCGCACTTGCTGCGGACCTGCGCGCCGTGGAATACACGCTCGACGGCGTCGCCAACCTCCTCGGCGAATCCGCCTACACAGCCTTGAACCGGGACCAGACCATCCCCGCGTTGCTCGCTGCCGAGCGCGCTGTCCGGCGGGACGAGGGTGCGAAGGCGCTGGCCGCCGTCGTCCGTTTGTGGCTGCTCGCCGAGCCGCAGCCGAAGGAAACGCTCGACGCCGCCCTGCCGGGCCTCCGCGCGGAAGGCCTGCTGGCCCTGGGGCTGGTGGAGCCCGTTCCCGGCACAGCGCTGCTGGCCGCCAAAGCCGACCTGCGGCCCTACGGCTGGGACGCGAACGAGGACGGCAGCGGCGGCGCCGAACTGTGGGTTGCCAGTGACCTCGCTGCCCACCAGCAGGAAGGTGTGCTCCGGCACGACCACGTCCTGGGCATCGGGCAAGCCTCCACTACCCTGGTGCAGACAACCTTCCGCCGCCACACCGGACGGGCCCTGGACCTGGGGACAGGCTGCGGCATCCAGGCCTTCCACCTGCTGCACCATTGCGAGCACGTGACGGCGACGGACATTTCCGAACGGGCGCTGGCCTTCACCCGCTTCAATATCCTGCTGAACGCGCAGGCCCTGTCCGTGGACCCGGACCGGCTGGCGGACCGGGTGAGCCTGCGGCTGGGCTCGTTGCTGGAACCGGTGGCCGGCGAGGAATTTGGCCTGGTGGTCTCCAACCCGCCGTTCGTCATCACGCCGCGCAGCGCCGGAGAAGACTCATCCGAACAGTTCACGTACCGCGACGGCGGCCTGCCGGGCGACGGTATTGTTGCGGCCCTGGTGGCGGAACTTCCGGCGGTCCTGGCCCCGGGCGGAACCGCCCAGATGCTGGGCAACTGGGAGGTGGCCGCAGGTACCGCGTGGCAGGAACGGCCCCAGGCCTGGGTGGGTTCCGCCGTAGACGCCTGGTTCATCCAGCGCGAACTGGTGAGCCCGGAGGAGTACGCCGAAACGTGGCTGCGGGACGCCTCCGAGGGCAGGGACAAGGACCACTACCGGGACGCGTACGCAGCTTACCTTGTTGATTTCGCGTCCAGGAACGTCGCGGGGATCGGCTTCGGGATGGTGCTGCTGCGCCGGCCCGCTTCGCCGGGGCAGGCCTTTCACCGGTTCGAGGAAATCACCTACCCCATCGAGCAGCCCATCGGCCCGCACCTGGGTGCCGCTTTGGAGCGCCAGGACTGGCTGGCGGCCAACAGGATCGAGGACGCGCACCTGCTGGTGGCGGACGATGTGACCGAGGAGCGGCACCAGCGGCCCGGCGCCGAACACCCCGGCGTCATCCTGCTGCGCCAGGGCGCGGGCCTCCGCCGGACCAACCTCCTCAGCACGGAACTTGCCGGGTTCGTCTCCGCCTGCGACGGCGACCTCACAGCCGGCCAGATCGCCGGTGCCCTGGAGGCGCTGCTGGGCGGGGAAGAAACGTTCGACGCCGGCACTTTCCGGGGTGGTCTGCTCGCCGAAGCAGCCAACCTGGTCCGGGACGGCTTCCTTATTCCGGCCGTGGAATAAGGCGCGGATTGGAGGGCGTGCGGCAGCCTGGCCCAGCCCCCTCTTTTCCACATGGATGCGCACATTTCTGCAAAATATGGTGAACTAGGCCAGTATGGGCGCATCTGCCCGAGCAACCTTTTTCTGTAGGAGCACCGTGCCAAGCAAGGCCAAAACCGGCAAGAAACTCGTGATTGTGGAGTCTCCGGCCAAGAGCAAGACCATCGCCAAGTACCTGGGCGAGGGCTTCATCGTAGAGGCTTCCATTGGTCACATCCGCGACCTGCCGCAGCCGTCCGAACTCCCCGCCGAGCTGAAGAAAACCTCCGTGGGCAAGTTCGCCGTCGATATCGACCACGACTTCAAGCCGTACTATGTGGTGTCTCCGGACAAAAAGAAAAAGGTGACCGAGCTCAAGGCTGCGCTCAAGGACGCCGACGAACTTTACCTCGCAACCGATGGGGACCGCGAGGGCGAAGCCATCGCGTGGCACCTGCTCGAAGTGCTCAAGCCCAAGGTCCCGGTGTACCGGATGACGTTCGGCGAAATCACCAAGGAAGCCATCCAGCGCGCCATGGGCAACCTGCGCGACGTCGACACGGCGCTGGTGGACGCGCAGGAAACCCGTCGTGTCCTGGACCGCCTGTACGGCTACGAAATTTCCCCCGTGCTCTGGCGCAAAGTGGCCCGCGGCCTGTCCGCCGGCCGCGTGCAGTCAGTGGTCACGCGCATGGTGGTGGACCGGGAACGCGAGCGCATGGCGTTCAAGGCCGCCTCCTACTGGGACCTCACCGGACAGTTCGGTGCCGACGCCGGCTCCTTCAAGGCCAAGCTTGCCGCCGTTGACGGTGCCAAGGTGGCCAGCGGCCGCGACTTCAACGACGACGGCGTCCTCACCTCCAAGAACGTTGCGCACCTCAATGAGGAGTTGGCGACGTCCCTGGCAGCCGGGCTGCAGAACGCTTCCTTCACTGTCCGCTCGGTGGACACCAAGCCGTACACGCGCCGTCCCGCGGCGCCCTTCACCACCTCCACCCTGCAGCAGGAGGCAGGCCGCAAGCTGCGGTTCTCCTCGAAGAGCACCATGCAGGTGGCCCAGCGGCTGTACGAAAACGGCTACATCACCTATATGCGTACGGACTCCTCTGCACTGAGCGACGAAGCAGTCACGGCTGCCCGCCGCCAGGCCTCCGAGCTGTACGGCCCCGAGTACATCCCGCAGTCACCGCGCGTGTACACCGGCAAGGCCGCCAACGCCCAGGAAGCGCACGAGGCCATCCGCCCCGCCGGCGACTCCTTCCGTACCCCGGCCCAGGTGGCCAAGCAGCTCTCCGGCGACGAGTTCCGGCTCTACGAGCTGATCTGGAAGCGGACGGTCGCGTCCCAGATGGCTGATGCCAAGGGTTCGACGGCGACCATCCGGCTGGGTGCCGTGGCTTCCGACGGCCGTGACGCCGAGTTCTCCGCCTCCGGCACCGTGATCACCTTCCCCGGCTTCCTGGCAGCCTATGAGGAGGGCAAGGACGAGACCCGCGGCGACGACGATTCGGATGAGGCCCGCCGCCTGCCGAACGTCGCCAAGGGCGATTCCCTCACCGCCGCCGACATCATCGCTATCGGCCACGAAACGTCCCCTCCGCCGCGCTACACCGAAGCCTCTCTGACGGCAGAGCTGGAGAAGAAGGGCATCGGCCGCCCTTCCACCTATGCTTCCACCATCTCCACCATCCAGGACCGCGGGTACGTCCGGAAACAGGGTTCCGCGCTGGTTCCCAGCTGGATCGCATTCTCCGTGATCCGTCTGCTGGAACAGCACTTCAGCGACTACGTGGACTACGAATTCACCGCTGACATGGAAGGTGACCTGGACAAGATCGCCAACGGCCAAGCCGTGGGCGCCTCCTGGCTCCGGCACTTCTACTTCGGCGAGGATGCCGATCCGGGCCTGCTGAGCATCGTTAACAACCTGGGCGAGATCGACGCACGGGAAATCAACTCGATTCCCATCACGGACGAGATCACGCTCCGGGTAGGCAAGTTCGGGCCGTACCTTGAAAGCTCCGCTGCCACTGTTGACCCCAAGACGGGGGAGATTGTGGAGTCGGCGCGGGCCAACGTGCCCGAGGACCTCGCACCGGACGAACTGACCGCTGCCAAGGCCATCGAGCTGATGGAGACCGCAGCTCCCGAAGAGCGCGTGCTGGGTACGGATCCGCACACCGGGCACACCGTCGTCGCCAAGAACGGCCGCTACGGTGCGTACGTCACCGAGATCATCCCTGAGATGACCGAGGAACAGATTGCCGCGCAGCCGGTGGAGTACTACAAGAACGGCAAACCCAAACCGCCCAAGAAGCCGGTCAAGGCCAAGCCCCGCACCGGCTCCCTGTTCAAGTCCATGACCGTTGACTCGGTGACCCTGGATGAGGCACTTCAGCTCATGAGCCTGCCCCGCGTGCTGGGGGAGGACGCCGAAGGCAACCTCATCACCGTGCAGAACGGCCGGTTCGGCCCGTACCTGAAGAAGGGCACCGACTCCCGCTCCATCGGCTCGGAGGAGGAGATCTTCACCATCACGCTGGAACAGGCGCTGGAGATCTACTCACAGCCGAAGCAGCGCGGCGCCCGTGCCGCCGTCCCGCCGCTGGCCGAGTTCGGTCCGGACCCGGTGTCGGAGAAGAACATCGTGGTGAAGGAAGGCCGCTTCGGGCCCTACATCACCGATGGGATCACCAACATCACTGTTCCCCGCGCCACCTCCCTGGAGGAGCTCACGCGGGAGCAGGCTGTTGAACTCCTCGCCGAGAAACGCGCCAAGGGGCCGGTCAAGCGGACGGCCACCCGCAAGGCTCCGGCCAAGAAGAAGGCAACGGCCAAGAAGTAGCCTCGGCGCCGGCTGGAAGAAATCCTCTGCGTGCCCGCTCGTTCGCCCCACCGTCCCCCTCGCCCCGCAAGCTCGGCCAGGGAACCCGGACGGCGGGGGCCCACGCTTGACGTTATGCTGCCGGATTCCTCCCAGCCGGCTCGCAGCAAGCACTGGCCGAATTGCGGTGAAGAGTGGAACGTGATCGGGTAGAGGCATGACTGAAGAGCCAGGCATTGCCGACACTACTCCGCTGAACGACCTTGAGGAGAAGCTCGCCCAGGGCGGACAGCCTGATGCCAGTCCTGTGGACGTCATCCTGTCCTTCCTGAACAGCGAGGTCTACATCGTCAGTTCGGACGATATCGAGGGCGCCGATTCCCAGGTGGAGCCACTGGTCCTCGCCAACGCCGACGGCGACCCCGTCCTTGCGGTCTTCTCGCACCCCAGCCGGGTAGACCAGCAGTACCTGGAGGCGGCCCCGAACGTCCTCGGCACGCAGGGTGCGGCAATCATCGCCAACATCGGAGACGAACTGGGAATGGTCATCAATCCCGGGGCAGCCTACGGCTTTGAGATCAACCCCGAGGGCGTGGCCAATATCAAGCGCGACTTCAAGCGCGCCGACGGGGAATAATGTCAGCATGCGGCTAGGCGTCCTCGATATCGGGTCAAACACTGTCCATCTCCTCCTGGTGGATGCCCACCCCGGCGCGCGGCCAGTGCCGTTCGCCTCGCACAAGCGTCCGCTTTCCCTGGTCCAGTACCTCGAGCCGGACGGCAGCATCAGCGACGCAGGGCAGCATGAACTCACCGAATTCGTCCTGGAAGCCTGGGAATTCGCTGCCCGGCACAAGGCCGAGGATCTCCTGGCATTCTGTACCTCCGCCATCCGTGAGGCCACCAACGGCCCCGACGTCCTGGCCCGGGTCAAGCACGAAACCACCGTCACGCTGCAGGAGCTGACGGGAAGTGAAGAAGCGTCCATGACCTTCTTCGCCGTCCGGCGCTGGCACGGCTGGGGAGCCGGACCCATCCTCAACCTGGACATCGGCGGCGGCTCCTTCGAAATGGCGTTCGGCCAGGACGAGCTGCCGGAAGTGGCCACCTCCGTGCCGCTGGGCGCCAGCCGCCTGACGCGGGACTGGCTGGCCGAGGACCCGCCCTCAGCGAAAAGCGTTAAGGAACTCCGGCGCTACATCCGGGCCACCCTCAAGCCTGCGGTCCGCGAATTCGACGGGCTGGGCCGGGCCAACGTGGTTGCCGGCACCTCCAAGACCTTCCGGTCCCTGGCTCGCATCGCCGGAGCCGCCCCGAGCGCGGCCGGACCTTACGTGAAGCGGGAGCTGCACGGTTCGGATCTCGGCGTGTGGGCACAGCGCATCTCTGCCATGAAAGCCGAAGACCGGCTCCATCTGCCTGGCGTTTCCGAAGCCCGTGCCCACCAGCTGCTGGCCGGTGCGCTGGTGGCGGAGGCGGCACTGGAGCTGTTCAAGTTCAAGAAAATCAAGATTTGTCCGTGGGCGCTGCGCGAAGGGTTGATCCTGCGCCGCCTCGACCAGCTGGTGTTCTCCGGGCCTTTGGAGCCTGCCCCGCATGTTACGCCGGCGGCAGTCCAGGCCGCCGTCTGAGCGCGGCAGCGCTATAAAGCCGCCGGCTGAACACAGCTGGCCTTAAAAGCGGAAGCACCGGCGTCCGAGACAGGAAAATGGGGGAAAACCTGTCCCGTCCGCCGGTGCCCTGGCAGGCATCCCCATGCCTGCCGCATCACTCGCACCCTCAATGAGGTACTAACTACAGTAGGGCCGCTAGTTGTGAAGTACCTGCGCCCAACATGTGAGCCAGCTGTGAATGCATTTCAGGAAGTTCCCGGCTTGCAGGAATTGATGTCCGGAGCGTGAGGGCGGCCGCTTAACGGAGTTCTGCGCGTTCCGGATCCAACTGCAATGATGGAGCCATGAGCAACCGAATCGCATTCCTTGGCTGTGGGTCCATGAACGAAGCCATCCTCGGCGGTCTGCTGGAAGCCGGCACGGATCCGGCTGACGTCGTGGTCACCGTCCGGCGTGCTGAGCGCGCAGCCGAACTGGCCGAGCGCCACCACGGCATCACCGCGATCGCCGGTGAGGAGGAACCGGACAATAACAAGCAGGCCACCAAGGGGTCCGCCGTCGTGATCCTCGGGGTCAAGCCGGTTGGCATCACCGACCTCGCCCGCGAGATCAGTTCCTCACTTACGCCGGACACCGTAGTGGTCAGCGTGGCTGCCGCCGTTTCGATCGCCCACTTGGAGGCCGCCCTCCCGGCCGGCCAGCCCGTGATCCGGACCATGCCCAACACCCCCGCCAAGCTGGGGCGCGGGGTTGTATCGGTCTCGCCGGGTACCAACTGCACGCCAGAACAGCTGCAGAAGGTCAAGGAGATCCTGCAGGGCGCCGGAACCGTTGTGGAGGTGCCGGAGGAACAGGTGGACGCCCTGTCGGCCATCAGCGGCTCCGGACCGGCCTACGCCTTCTATCTCGCGGAGGCGATGGCAGCGGCAGGGCAGGAGCTGGGCCTGGATGCGGAACTGTCCCTGCTTCTGGCCCGGGAAACCGTTGCCGGCGCCGGGTTTATGCTCGCCGAGCCCGGGGCGGACCCGGCGGCCCTGCGGAAAGCGGTGACCAGCCCGAACGGCACCACCGAACGCGCCATCGCAACCTTTGACGAGCGCGGCATCCCGGCCATCATTGCCGCCGGCGCCCGGGCCGCGGCGGACCGGGCCGCGGAGATCACCAAACAACTCGGCTGACCTCCGGAGTTTTTGTCCGGATATGCCGACTTGAGCGGCCCGCAAGCCTGCATATCTGGACAAAGACTCTAACTCTACGGGCGGGCGGCGAAGCGTTCCAGCAGGTCCACGTGCCCGGACACGATCAGCATGTCCCGGGAGGACACCTTGGTTTCAGGCCGCGCGTAGGTGAAGTCCTCGCCCGGCGACTTGACGCCCACAATCGTCACGCCGTACTTGGACCGCACCTTGGATTCGTCCAGGGTGAACCCCACCGTTTCGCGCGGCGGGTACATCTTCACGATGGCGAAGTCGTCGTCGAACTCGATGAAGTCCAGCATGCGCCCGGAGACGAGGTGCGCGGCCCGGACACCGGCGTCGGCCTCCGGGTAGATCACGTGGTTGGCGCCGATGCGGGTCAGGATTTTGCCGTGGGAGGGCGTAATGGCCTTCACCCAAAGGTGCTCGATGCCAAGGTCCACCAGGTTTACGGTGATCAGCACCGAGGATTCGATGGATGTGCCAACGCCCACGACGGCGGAGCTGAACTCCTGTGCCCCGAGCTGGCGGAGTGCGTCGATGTTGGTGGCGTCGGCTTCCACGACGTGCGTCAGGAGGGGAGCGAACTTCTGCACGAGGCTGCGGTCACGTTCAATGGCGAGCACTTCCCGGCCCTGCTTGACCAGTTGCTCGGCAGTGGAGGAACCGAAGCGGCCCAGCCCGATGACCAGCACCGGAGCGTTATGGGCGGGCCGCCGGGGAGCGTCTTGGGAACTAGCCAATGATGGGCCTCTCTTCGGGGTAATGGTACAACTGGCTGCGCTGGCGGAGGGCCAGGGCAGCGGCGAGGGTTACGGTGCCGACGCGGCCTGCGAACATCAGCGCGGTAAGGACATACACGCCCGACGGCGCCACCTCCGCGCTGAGGTTGGTGCTCAGTCCCACGGTGGCGAAGGCGGAAATGGTTTCGAACAGGACCCGGTCCAGGGAGGCGCCGCTGATGTGCAGCAGCAGGAACGCGGACACTGACACGAGGGTGGCGCCGGCCACGATCACGGAGATGGCCACCCGCATGCTGCCCTGCGGGATGGTCCTGCCATAGACCTTCACGTCGGCGTCGCCGCGGGCTTCAGCCACGATGGCCAGGAACATCACAGCGATGGTGGTCACCTTGATGCCGCCGGCGGTGGACGCGGACCCGCCGCCGGCGAACATCAACGCGTCCGTCAGCAGCATGGTGGTGGATTCCATCTGGTTCTGGTCCACCAGGTTGAAGCCGCCGGACCGGGTCATCACCGAGGCGAACAGCGCATGCGTGATCTTGTCACCGAGGTCCATGGAACCGATGGTGCGGGCATTGTCCCACTCCATCAGCGCCCACAGGAATGTGCCCGCGGCCAGCAGGATGAAGGACACCTGGATGGTGAGCTTGGTGTGCAGGTTCCACTTTTTCCAGTTCAGGCCGTTCTGCTGCAGGACCATCACCACGGGAAAGCCGAGGCTGCCCAGGAACACGCCCAGCATCAGGGGCACCAGGATCCACAGGTCCGTCTCGTACGGCACGATGCCGTCCGAGTGCGGGGTGAAACCGGCGTTGTTGAAGGACGAGATCGAATAGAAAATCCCGTGCCAGACGGACTGCCAGAAGGGTTCGCCCAGGGTCAGGAAGCGGGGGATCAGGGCCAGCGCGAGGATTCCTTCAATGACCACCGACGTGGTGATGACGATCCGCAGCAGCGTACCCACTTCGCCAAGGCGGCCGGCATTGTTCATCGATTCCGCTGCAATGATCTTCCCGCGGACTCCGAGGCGTTTGCTGACCATCAGGGCCAGCAGCGACGCGAGCGTCAGGGTGCCAAGTCCGCCGATGAAAATGCCGATCAGGATCACCAGTTGGCCGAAGAATGACCAGTGAACCGCCGTCGACACCACCGTGAGGCCCGTGACGCACACGGCGGAGACGGCCGTGAACAAAGCCTGGTGCGGCGGCGTGACGGTGCCGGTGGCGGACGATATGGGCAGGGAGAGCAGGAACGTGAACACCAGGCACACGCCGGCGAACGCGCTCAGGGCGAGCCGGGCCGGCGAGGTGTTGGCAATCTCGTCGATGAAGTCCCGGAGCCGCGTCAGGACCCAGAGGCCCTCCCGCTCCTGAGTGGCGGGATGCCAGCTGGCCGGGTTCCGGGGCCTCGACTGGCTTTGCGTCATGTGTGGCTTTTCCTCGGTAAGAATCTGCTTCCCTCAGTAGTAAACCACTTATGCCCGCGTAATGGCCGGGCGGGAAGGGCTGCAGGCTCGGGTAGCCTGTGATTGATGACATATCTGCCGGGTCTCAGCCAGCCCGCGCCGCCAACGACGGTGGCGTGGGGCGCCGACATGACCGCCTACAATTTCGGTCCGGGCCACCCCATGGCACCCGAGCGGATGGACCTCACCGCACGCCTGGCCCGCAGCCTGGGGCTGTTCGACCTCGACCATGTCACCGTCGAAGCCCCTTACGTCGCTACTGACCCTGAGCTTGAGTCCGTCCACTCGGCCGAGTTTGTGGCAGCCGTCCGCAGGGTCAGCGAGGACCCCTACGCAACCGACGAATCGCGCGGCCTAGGCACCGAAGATGATCCGGCGTTCGCCGGAATGCACGAGGCCGCCGCCAGGCTGGCCGGCGGCTCCCTGCTAAGCGCTGCAAAGATCCTCGACGGATCGGCCCTGCACGCGGTCAACTTCGGGGGCGGCATGCACCACGCCTCCCGCGACCGGGCCAGCGGATTCTGCATCTACAACGACGCCGCACTGGCCGTGCAAAAGCTGCTCGACGGCGGGATCAGCAAGGTGGCATACCTCGACGTGGATGCCCACCACGGAGACGGAACGGAGAGTATTTTCTGGGACGATCCCAGGGTGCTCACGGTATCCCTGCACGAAAGCGGGCTCACCTTGTTCCCGGGCACCGGATTCGCCAACGAGATTGGCGGACCAGCAGCAGAGGGAACCGCAGTCAACATCGCCCTGCCCTCGGGAACGGGCGACGCCGGCTGGCTGCGCGCCTTCCACGCGGTGGTTCCTCAGCTGGTGGCGGCGTTCCAGCCGGAGGTGATCGTCAGCCAGCACGGCTGCGACTCCCACCGGACCGATCCGCTCACGCACCTCAACCTCAGTGTGGACGGGCAGCGGGAGGCGGCCACCGCCGTCGGCAACCTCGCCGCCCGGTACTGCAACAACCGCTGGATTGCCACCGGCGGCGGCGGGTACAACGTGCTCCAGGTGGTCCCGCGGTCGTGGAGCCACCTGATTGCCATCGCCGCGGGCCGGCCGGTACCGCTGCGGACTCCGGTCCCGGAGGATTGGCGCACGTACGTGGAGGAGAAGTTCGGTGCTGCGGCGCCTGGCCTGATGGGCGACGACGTGGAGCTGTGGTGGCGCTCCTGGGAAGTCGGGTTCGACCCCAACGACGCCGTGGACCGCACCGTGATGGCCACCCGGAAAGCCGTGTTTCCGCTGCACGGACTGGACCCCTGGTTCGACTAGAATCGCCCCTCCGCGGCCTTCTTCCCATTGGCTTGGCCCGGCGAAATAGTTGATGCCTTTCGGCGTATATGTCGCTAGGGTTGGAGGCATGGTGACAGACGACGTATTTGCCGTCATAGCGGAATCGACCCGGCGGGACATCCTGACCTCCCTTCGTTCCGGAGACAAGGCCGTGGGGGAGCTCGTGGAGGAACTGGCGGCGAGCCAGCCCACCATTTCCAAGCACCTGAAAGTCCTGCGTGAGGCGCAGTTGGTGAGTATGCGTGCGCAGGGCCAGAAGCGCTACTACGCGCTGAACCGCAAGCCCCTGGAAGGGATTGCCAGCTGGCTTGAAACGTTCGACGTCGGCTCGGCAGCTCCCGCGGCGAAGTCACCTGCTGCACCTGCCGCCGTAGCCGGCGCAAGGGACGAGGTTTCCGTACCGTCAGCAGGGGAAACATACCCGCGGGTGGCGGCTCCGGCGGACCACGCCGCCGCCGATGCCGTGGCAGCTGATGCTGTCTCCGCCGGCGTCCTTGCGCCCGACGGCGCCGACCTGAGTCCCGCCGTCGTCATTCCCGGCGGAACTGCTGCACCGCTCAGCGATGACAGCGTGCCGCAGCAGATCGGCCGCACCGTAGGCCGGGCGGCCACCAAGGCAGCCGACCTGCTGGCGAACCTCCCCAACCTGCCAAAGTTCGGCCGCAAGAAGTAGCGTCCGGGGCGCCTACTTGTTCAGCAGGCGCACGTGGTCCGGGGTGAGCTCGGAGATTTTGCTGACGCCCAGCAGCGCCATGGTGCGAGCCATGTCCTTTTCCAGGATCTGCAGGGTGCGGTCCACACCGGCGCGGCCGCCGGCCATGAGACCGTACAGGTAGGCGCGGCCGATCAGCGTGAAGTCGGCACCAAGGGCCAGGGCAGCAACGATGTCGGCGCCGCTCATGATGCCGGTGTCGAGCATGATCGCGGCGTTGGTGTTGTCCGCGCTGAACGCCTGCTTGACCTCGGGAAGCAGGTGGAACGGGATGGGTGCGCGGTCCAGCTGCCGGCCGCCGTGGTTGGACAGGACCACACCGTCGGCGCCGTGGTCCGCCACCTTGCGGGCGTCCTCCACGGTCTGGATGCCCTTCACCACCAGGTTGCCCTTCCAGGTTTCACGCAGCCAGTCCAGGTCCTCGAACGTGAGGGTGGGATCGAACATGGAGTTGATCAGGTCCGCCACCGTGCCCGTGTAGCGGGAGAGCGAGGCGAAGGTCAGCGGCTCGTGGGTGAGGAAGTTGAACCACCAGGCGGGGCGGTAGGACGCATCCAGCACGGTCTTGAGGGTCAGTGCCGGCGGGATGGTCATGCCGTTGCGGACGTCGCGGAGGCGGGCGCCCGCCACTGCGGTGTCCACGGTGACCATCAGGGTGTCGTTGCCGGCCTTGGCGGCGCGCTCGATCAGTTCCAGCGAGCGGTCACGGTCCGTCCACAGGTACAGCTGGAACCAGTTGCGGCCGTTGGGTGCCGCGGCGGCGACGTCCTCGATGGAGGCAGTGCCCATGGTGGAGAGGGTGTAGGGGATGCCGGCCGCCTCGGCCGCCTGGGAGCCGGCGTACTCGCCTTCGGACTGCATCATCCGGGTGAAACCGGTCGGGGCAATGCCCACGGGGAGCCGGGAAGGCTTGCCCAGGATCTCGGTGCTGAGGTCGATGGCGGAGACGTTCCGCAGGATGCCGGGCCGGAATTCGATGTCCAGGAAAGCCTGGCGGGCGCGGCGGAGGGTGATTTCCTCCTCGGCGGCACCATCGGTGTAGTCGAAAGGGGCCTGCGGAGTGCGCCGCTTGGCGATGTCCCGCAGCTCCCAGATGGTGCTGGCCCGCTTGAGCCTGGCTTCCTTGCTGAACTCGGGCTTCTTGAACTGCATCAGAGGCGCGAGGTCCGAGTACTTGGGGATGCGGCGCTTCAAGGCGGCAGGAACGGGGGCCGCGGCAGTGGCAGGGGCTGACGTGGACGGAACATCCGTGGCCTCCGGTGCAGGCGTGGTTTCCGGGTTATTGGGTTGGATGGTGTGGGTCATGGCGTCCTCCGTTGGGCCGGTGACAGGGTCCTGCCGGTGCTTGTGCATCCTGTGGTCTAACCACACTCTAGGGTATGTGGTCCAACCACATCAACTACTATTGCCTCATGAAGACCCATCAACTCGTCCTCAGCTGGATCGAGACCGAGCTTTCCGAGGGGCGGCTGGCTGTGGGCGGGCGGCTTCCCGCCGAACGCTCCCTGGCCGAGCAGCTGCAGGTCTCGCGCACCTCCGTCCGCGAGGCCATCAGGATCCTTGAGGCGATGGGTGTGGTGCGCGCCGGAGTCGGGTCCGGTCCCGAAGCCGGGACCGTTGTCATTTCAGACCCGACGGCGGCACTCGGATCAGCCCTTCGGCTGCACGTTGCCACGCAGCACCTTCCCGTGGCGGACATCGTGGAAACCCGAGTGCTGCTGGAATCGTGGGCGGTGTCCCATGCCAAGCCTGGTTCGCCGGAGCTGGCCGGCGCCGCCCGGTTGCTGGAAAAGATGGACGCCGACGTTGTGGACGTGGACGAATTCCTGGCCCTGGACGTCCGGTTCCACCTCGCCCTCGCGGATGCTGCCGGGAATGCGGTGGTCAGCGCCATGATGGGCTCCCTGCGGGAATCCATCACCGGCTACGCCTCCCGGCTCACCGGCAACCTGCCCGACTGGGACGCCACCGCGGCGCGGCTGCGGGCGGAGCACCATGGCATCCTGGCCGCCGTGCAGAATCACGACGGCGAACGTGCGGCCAAGCTTGTTGCCGCACATATCGAGGGCTACTACAAGGAGGCCGGGCTGGCCTCCGGAGGTACGGTACCGGCCCGCCCCTGACCAGCGGGTTTTTGGGCAGATATGCAGGCTTGGAGGCCGTCCAAGTCCGCATATCTGCCCAAAAACTCCAGGGGTATGGATCAGGGGGTCAGCCGTGCACCGTCGAACGGGGTGCCTTGGCCGGGCCGCTGCTGGCCCTGACCTGGAGGCGCGGCTGGTAGCGGCTTCCCGGAGCGTCGCTCTCCTCCTTGCGGATCAGCGCGCGGAGCTGGTGCCAGGCCTGCTCGCCCAGTTCGGTGATGGGGACGGCTGCGGTGGTGAGGGCAGGCGTGGTGTACCTGGCGAAAGGGATGTCATCGAAGCCGGTGACGGAGATGTCGCCGGGAACGTCGAGCCCGCGCTCATGCAGCCCGCTCATCAGGCCCATGGCTACCAGGTCATTGAAGGCGAGGATGCCGGTGGCGCCGCTTTCCAGCACGGCGTCCACGGCGTGATGTCCCGTATCGAAGTCGGACCCGCCTTCCAGCATCCGCACGTCCACCTGGGGATGGGCCGCCTTGAACGCTTCCAGGCCCTTGAGCCGCATGCCGTTGGAGGCACTGCGGGGCGGTCCGGCAAGGAATGCCAGGCGGGTGTGGCCCAGGTCCACGAGGTGCTCGGCGAGGTCCTGGACGCCTTGCCCGTAGTCCACGACCAGGCTGGGGACATCAGCTGCCGCCGTTGTCCGGTTGATCAGCACCAGGGGGTGGAGGGACGGTGCAATTTCCTCCAGCTCGGCGTCGGTCATGCGGGGGGCGCACAACACCAGGCCGTCGCAGCGCCTGCGGGCCTCGCCGGCAAGGATGGTTTCTTCGCTGGAGACCTCGAAGGAATCGGCGATCAGGACGCGGTAGCCGTCCTGGGCGGCAGCCCGGCTCAGGCCGCGGAGGATTGCCTGGAAGGTGGGGTTCGCGAGATCCGGCACCACAATACCGATGGTGTCGGTCTTGCCCAGGGCCAGGCTCCGGCCGACGGGATTGGGCTGGTACTTCAGCTCTGCGGCCGCTGCGCGGACGCGTGCGGCGATATCCGGGTCCACCGTGAAGTTCCCGTTCATTACCCGGGACACGGTGGCATGGGAAACCCCCGCCTTCACGGCAACATCCGCGATGCCAATCCTGCCGGTTGCCGATCTCCTGACCATTGTGGTCCCTTCCTTGGCGCCGCGGGCCGCGGGCCCTGCGCGTGCTGCTGCCCCGGCCGCTGTAGTGCCGAAAACAGGTTCGTGCCGCCTCTGCCCGACAGCGTGTTGGTTCACAGCATATAACGTTCCGGGAAAGCGATTTCTAACGTTTTCCCAAGTTTTCCCGCAAGTTTTTGGTCTTCGGGGCCAACCAAAGTGAGCGGATCCATAGAAAACGCTTTCTCACAGTGCTGATAATGGTTGACGGATGCCGCTTGTGGTTGGTACAAATCTAATAACGGATTGAGAAAACGCTTTCTTGCGTCGATGCAGCAGAGCGCCACTTGTCGCACGTCAAAGGCCGCGGGCGCGGCCGGCACAACCGCTTTCGAAAGGGACCCCATGGTCAACACAGCCGAGTCGAGTACTGCTGCAGGGACGGCACCAGCTGCCGCGGACACCGCCACAGCTCTTGGGGCTGCAGCCGGACACGGCGGCAAGGCCCGAATCGCCCTCATCGGCACCGGCGGCCGCTCTGAGATGTACATCCGCGCCATCTTCGGCGAGCACGCCGACACCGCTGAACTCGTCGCATTCTCGGACGTGAACCCCGGCCGGGTGGAGTTCTACCAGCAGCTCATCCAGGAACTGGGTGCACCGGGACCAGTCGATTCCTTTGATCCCGGAGACCTCACCGCCTTCATCCAGGCCAACAACATCGACCGCGTCATCGTCACCACACCGGACTACACCCATGCCGATTACATCGTGGAGGGACTGCGCGCCGGGGCGGACGTCGTCGTCGAAAAGCCCCTCACCATCGATGCCGAGGGCTGCCGCCGCATCACGCAGGCCGTGCACGAGACCGGCCGCAACGTGGTGGTCACCTTCAACTACCGCTATTCGCCGCGGAACAGCGCGCTCAAGGAAATCATCCAGAGCGGCGTCATCGGCAAAGTCACGTCCATCGACTTCAGCTGGGTCCTCGACACCGTGCACGGCGCAGACTATTTCCGCCGCTGGCACCGCGAGAAGAAGAACTCCGGCGGCCTGCTCATCCACAAGGCTTCGCACCACTTCGACCTGGTGAACTGGTGGATCGACGACGTCCCCGAGCGCGTCTTTGCCTCCGGCGGCCTGAAGTTCTACGGCGACAAGAACGCGGCGGAGCGCGGCCTGGGCCCCCGCCCGGAACGCGGAACCCCCGACGCCGATGCCCCGGCAACGGCAGAGAAGGATCCCTTCACACTGGACCTGCGCGAGGACGAGCGGCTCAAGGCCCTCTTCCTGGACAACGAGCACTATGACGGCTACCGCCGCGACCAGGATGTCTTCACCGGGGGCATCACCATTGAGGACAACCTCGCACTGGTGGTGGAGTACCAGGGCGGCCCGCGCCTGAGCTACTCCCTGAACGCCCACAGCCCCTGGGAGGGCTACCGTGTGGCGGTCAATGGCACCGAAGGCCGGGCCGAACTTGAAGTGGTGGAACGCGCCGCAGTCACGAGCAGCACGGACAAAAAGACCGTGGTGGACCCCAGCGCCACCCCCATCGAGGAAGAGGACGCCATCCGCCGCAATGGTGAACGCCTTGTAGTGCAGCGCCACTGGGAGGCAGCCTACGAGGTACCCATCGTCAACGGCGAAGGCGGCCACGGCGGCGGTGACGCGCTCCTGCTCTCGGACCTCTTCAACGGCCCGGGCGAGGACCCGCTGGGGCGGCCCTCCGGCTACCTGGACGGGCTGCGCTCGGTTTCCGTGGGCATCGCCGGCAACCGCTCGCTTGAGACCTCCCTGCCCGTACGCATCGAGGACCTGGATCTCGGCGTCGACCTCGGCCGCGGCAAGTGACCGCGGCGCCGGATTCGAAGGATTAATATGAGCAGGATTTTTGTCACCGGCGGCTCCGGCCGGCTGGGGCGCAGCGTTGTGGCCGGACTCGCCGGAAAGGGCCACCAGGTGATTTCGGTGGACCGGGACGCCGTTCCGGCGGACCAGCTGCCCGCCGGGGTGCTGCAGGAAACCGCGGACCTGCTGGCTCCGGGCGAGGCGCTGCGCCTCCTCCGCGAGACCACGCCCGACGCCGTCATCCACCTTGCAGCGATTGCCGTGCCTTTCAGCGCGCCCGAGGACGTCATTTTCGCCACGAACACGCGCCTCGCCTTCGCCGTGGTCAGCGCCGCAACGGAAGTGGGCGTGCAGAAGATCGTAACGGCCAGCAGCCCCACGGTGCTCGGCTACGGGTCGCCCGCCGGCTGGCTGCCGCCGTCGTTCCCGCTGGATGAGCGGACGCCGCCGAAGCCGTGGAACGCGTACGCGCTGTCCAAGCTCATCGCGGAGCAGACGGTGCAGGCGTTCGCCGCAGCCCAGGGCGGGAAGATCCGCTATGCGGCCTTCCGCCCCTGCTACGTGCTTTCCCCGGAGGAGTGGGAAGGCGCGCCGACCCAGCAGGGACACACCCTCGCTGAACGGCTGGCCGATCCCGCGCTGTCCGCACCTGCGCTGTTCAACTACGTGGATGCCCGGGATGTGGCGGACTTCCTGGACCTGCTGCTGGAGAAGATGCCGTTCATTCCCAACGGGGAAACCTTCTTCGTGGGTGCCGCTGACGCCCTGGCGACTGCGCCCCTGGCTGAACTGATGCCCAAATTCCTCCCCGGAAGCGAAGCCCTCAGCGCAGGCCTGACCGGCACCAGCCCGGCCTTCTCCATCGCCAAAGCCCAGGAGCTCCTGGGCTGGCAGCCCACGCGAAGCTGGCGAACAGAACTCAAGTCCAACCCCACCCTCAACGACGAGAACTCCGCGCTGGTTACCGCCGGCAGCGGAGCCAAGGAGACACCATGAAATTCGACGGCGTACTGTTTTTCCCCGTCACCCCGTTCACGGCCGAAGGCGCCGTTGACGTAGAGCTGCTCAAGGAGCACATCAGCTCGCGCCTTCCTTTCGGTCCGGGGGGCGTTTTCCCCGCCTGCGGCACCGGTGAATTCCATGCCCTCAGCATCGAGGAGGTCCGCACCGTGGTGACGGCCGCCGTCGAGGTTGTGGCCGGAAAGGTGCCGGTGGTGGCCGGTGCGGGCGGGCCGCTTGGCCACGCCCTCGCTGCCGCCCGCGCTGCCGAGGAAGCCGGCGCTGACGCCCTCCTGGTGCTGCCGCCTTACCTGGTCACCGGCCCCACAGACGGGCTGGTGGCCTACGTCGAGGCCGTGGCTGACGCCAGCAGCCTGCCGGTGATCGTCTACCACCGCGGCAACGCCAAGTTCACGGCCGCTTCCATGGCCCGGTTGGCCGCCAGCCCCAAGGTCATCGGCTTCAAGGACGGCCTCGGCGATGTAGGCCTGGCGCAGGAAATTGTGTCCGCGGTCCGTGCCACCGGGCGCGAGGACTTCGCCTTCTTCAACGGCCTGCTGACCGCCGAACTGACCCAGGGAGCCTACCGCGGCCTCGGCATCCCGCTGTACTCCTCCGCAGCGTTCGCCATGGCCCCGGAAATCGCGAAGGCCTACTACGACGCCTACACGGCCGGTGATGAGGAGCGCCGCAACGCGCTGCTGGAAGGTTTTTACGCACCACTGGTCCGGCTCCGTGACCAGACCCCCGGTTTCGGTGTTTCGCTTATCAAGGCGGGCCTGCGCCTGGGCGGCCTGCCCGTGGGCTCCGTGCGCCCGCCGCTGGTTGACCCCACCGAGGAGCAGCTCGTGCAGCTCAAGGCCATCCTTGCCAAGGGCTACGAGCTGGCTGGCCGCTGATGAGCGCCCCGGCCGCCGAAGCGGTCCGCACAGTACCGCGCATCACCGGCCTCTCCAGCCGCCTGATCACGGTTCCGCTGCGCCGCAGCTGGGGTGTTGAGGCGCCGGAGAACCACGTGATTGCCACGGAGATCCAGACGGACGACGGCGGCGCGGGGCATGGTTTTTCCTGGACGCCCACCATTGGTCCCCAGGCAGTTACGGCCCTGCTGGACTACGACATTGCGCCGTTTATCACCGGGCTGCCCGCCCATCCCGAGATGGTCTGGGACGCCTTGTGGAAGCGCCTGCACGAGGCCGGCGGCGGGGGACTGACCACTATTGCGATGGCGGGCGTGGACCTCGCCCTCTGGGACCTCCAGGCTACCCGCGCCGGCACCTCCGTTACCGGATTCCTTGGCCAGCGGCAGGAGTCCGCTGAGGTCTACGGCTCCGGGGTGAACCTGCACTACAGCCTCGACGAACTGGTGGCCCAGACCGAACGCTGGGTTGCGGCCGGCCACCGGGCCGTAAAGATCAAGGTGGGCAAGCCGGACATCCGCGAGGACGCCGAACGCGTGGCCGCCGTCCGCTCCGTCCTGGGGCCGGACCGGAAGCTCATGATCGACGCCAACCAGCGCTGGGACCTGCCCACCACGCTCCGCGCCCTCGAAGTCCTGTCCGAATACGGGCTCGAGTGGCTCGAAGAACCCATCCGGGCGGACGACCTGTGGGCCTATCGCCGGCTCCGGAAGCATTCGCCCGTGCCGATCGCCCTCGGTGAAAACCTCCACACCATCTACCGGTTCCGCGATTTCATTGAGGCGGAAGCCGTGGACATCATCCAGCCCAACATCATCCGGGTAGGAGGCATCACCCCGTTCCGGCGCATCGTTGAACTCGCCCGGACCAACAGCATCAAGGTGATGCCGCACCTGCTCCCGGAGCTATCCGGCCAGCTGGCGCTGACCCTCGCGGAACCCACCCTGGTGGAAGACGTGGAGGAGGCATCGTTTGAACAGCTGGGGATCCTGGCCCGCCCCTCGCCGGTCCAGTTCAGCGACAGCCGGGTGACGCTCTCAGACCAGCCGGGGCTGGGCTTCCGCTTCCGGGACGCACCGTAGGCCAGGACAGAACGCAACGAAGAACGCACACCCACAGAACAGGTACCTGACGTGACAACTGCAACCCTTTCCTTGTCCGAGCTCACGGCCGCGGCCACGAAGGCTGCCAAAATCTCGGCGGCTGCCTCCGATGCCCAGCGGGCCGCCTGGCTCACCGCCGTCGCCGATGCTCTGGACGCCAACGCCGCCGAACTGGTGGAGATTGCCGATTCCGAGACCAGCCTGGGCACCACCCGCCTCACCGGCGAAGTGGCACGCACCACCGGCCAGCTGCGCCTGTTCGCCCGGGTGATCACCGAGGGCTCGTACCTCGAAGCTGTGGTCGACCATGCGAACCCGAACGCCACCCCGCCCACGCCCGACCTGCGCCGCATCCTGCGTCCCATTGGACCGGTGGCCGTGTTCTCGGCGTCGAACTTCCCGTTCGCCTTCTCCGTGGCCGGCGGCGACACCGCCTCGGCGCTGGCCGTGGGCTGCTCCGTGATCGTCAAGGCCCACTCCGGCCACCTGCGCCTCTCGGAGCGGACGGCCGAAATTGTGGCTGAGGCCCTCCGTGCCGCGGGTGCGCCGGAAGGAATCTTCGCCTTGGTGACCGGCCGTGAGGTGGGAACAGCCCTGGTCCAGGATCCGGCCATCAAAGCGGTGGGCTTCACCGGCTCCATCCCCGGCGGCCGCGCCCTTTTCGACCTCGCCACGTCCCGTCCCGAGCCCATCCCGTTCTACGGGGAACTGGGCAGCCTGAACCCGGTGGTGGTCACCGAGGCTGCCCTGGCAGAACGTTCGGCCCGGCTTGCCGAGGGGTTGGCCGGATCCTTCACTCTGGGCGCCGGGCAGTTCTGCACCAAGCCCGGGCTGGTCTTCATTCCGGCCGGAACGGATTTCGCCGCGCAAGTGGCTGAGGCCAGCAAGGACAAGCCGGCGCTGGGCATGCTCACGAGCAGGATCGCCGAGGCCTTCCCCCACGGGCTGCGCAGCTTCGCGTCGGTGCAGGGCGTGGACGTGGTCAGCGGCAGCGTGGACCAGGATGCGGTGGCCAACGGTGCAGCCCCGGTGGTCTTCTCCACTACGGCCGCCAAGGTTCTGGAAAACCCCGGGCAGTTGCTCGAGGAGTGCTTCGGCCCCACCACCATGCTGATCGAATACACGGACCGGGAGGAACTGTCCGCGGTTCTCGCCAAGGTTCCGGGCAGCCTTACCGCTACAGTGCATGCGCAGCCGGGGGAGGACATCTCCGCGCTGGTGGAGCAGTTGTCCGAACTCGCAGGCCGCGTCCTCTTCGACGGCTGGCCCACCGGCGTCGCCGTCAACTGGGCGCAGCAGCACGGCGGCCCCTACCCGGCCACCACCTCGCTCTTCACCTCCGTGGGTGCGACGGCGGTCCGCCGGTTCCAGCGCCCGGTCGCCTACCAGGACGCACCGGAGTCAGTCCTGCACCCGGCCCTGCACGAAAGCAATCCGCTCGGCATCCCGCGCCGCGTGGACGGTGAACTCATCGTCCCCTAGCAACCTTCTCTCACTTGATGTGGCTGTAAACCCAACGCTCTCTCACTTGATGTTGGTTTAAACGAAACGCTCTCTCACTTGATGTGGCTATATACGAAACGCTCTCTCAGTTGACTGAGAGAGCGTTTCGCATTTGAGCGCATTAAGTGAGAGAGCGTTTGATTAGAGCTGGAGCGTGGCCGGCCGCTGGAGGCCGTTGACCGTCGTCGATGGCCACCGCGGATCGACGGTCAGGACCTGCAGGCCCGACGCCGTGAGCTGGACGGTGTCCTCGATCTTGACGCCCGGCCCTGACGGGTTCCAGGTGAAAGCCTGGTCCAGGACCACAGTGTCCGTGGCGGATGCGGTGACGCGGGGATCGCGGCCTGCGTAGCCTGCAGGCCCGCCTTGGTGGTGCAGCTCCCACTGATCCGAGCCGAAGCCATGCCGGGCGTAGGCCACCTTGATCTCGGCGAAGATCCGGTCCAGCCGGGCGCCGGGAACGGTGGCGTCGAAGATGTCCGCCTCGACTGCTGCGATGCGTGCCTCGGCGTCGCGCTCTTCCGCCGTGCCGCCGTCGAACCTTACCCAGCGGGTAAGGTTGGCGACCATGCCGTCCCTGCGGGCGCACACCACTGCCATGGCGCGGCGGCCAAGCGGCGAGTGCGTAGCCAGCGGGTGGCGGAATTCGCTGCGGCTGCTGCCGTTGCAGAGCAGGACCAGCGGCTCCGCGCCGGCGGCGACAATGCGGGCCGCCAGAGCGGAAACCAGCTCGAACTCGGTGGTTTCCGGGCGGGCCGACGAGAGCACGTCCGTCATCATCGCGGCGACCTCGGCGCTGAGGCGGGCGTAGCGGGCGCTCTCGGCCGGGAGCAGCTGCTGGCGGGCGGCGCGCAGCTCTACAGCGACGTCCGCTTCGGCCAGCGGTGCGGTGCCAGCTCCAGCAGCGTCACTTCCAGCACTCCCGACGGCGACAGCCGCCTCGTGCAGGTTGCCGTACCAGGGCACGGTGTGCAGGGCGACGCCGGCGGGTAATTCCTCGGCAGCGATGCGGGCGGCTTCGTTGTTGAAGGTGACGAGATGGTCGCCGTGGCGGTCTACCAGGAGGGCGGCGATGGGGTCCCCGGCGAGGCTGATGTGCACCCGGCTGCCGTCCAGGTACCAGGTCAGGGCCGTGTTGGTGGTCAGCAGCAACGAATCCCGGCCCTTTGCATCGAGGATGTCCAGGACCCGGCGCCGTTTGATGGCGCGGTCTTCCGAAGATGCTGGGGCCAGCCTGCCCGCAAGCGGTGTGGTTTCAGTTGTTGTCTGGCTCATGAACGGTTCCCCTGCCGGTTGATCAGTGCTTCGATGTCTGCTGTGCCCAGGATTCCGTCGGCCACAAAAACGGTGATGCTGCGTTGGACGGGGCTGCCCGGCCGCGCGGTGACCGGTGTGTCCCACGCGAGTGACTGGCCCACCCCCGGGTAGCCGTCCACCCGGACGAACCAGGGATCGGGGCTACCCTCCGCGGCCACAAAAACGAGCGTGGCGCTGCCGGCCCCGAATTTTCCCGCCCAGGCGAGCCAAGGGGCCACTGAGCCGTGCACGCCGGATTCGCCTTCAGCTGCGGGCGTCCACACCGTGGCACCATCGCACTCGGGCAGCCGCCAGAAGAAGCCGCCGTAACCGCCTTCGTGGCGCCCGTTGGAGCCGGGACTGCCAAGGCTCACCGGCTTTCCGCCGGCGGGGGAGAGGGCAAAGTCGAGGGACAGCTGCCAGGCGGAGGAGTCGACGCCGGACCAGGTCCACGTGCGTTCCTCAACCAGGACCGGGGCGCCGTCGGGCCCGTCCCAGCTCAATATTTCGTGGAGCCGGCCGTCCTGGCCGGCAGCGCTCTGCTCCACAGAAGCAGCTGTGATGCGGCCGTGGTCCGGGCGCCAGACGTACTGTCCTGCCTCGCGGGTATACGTACGGCCGCCCCAGAAATTGATGCCGTCCACGTCCTGCAGGGCCACCCCGACACCGAGGTGCCACACGTGGTCCAGCGGCTGGTGATCCGTGACGACGGTTCCGGCAAGGGTACGGACCGGGTGGAGGTACGGCCGCGGCGAGGACACCGCACGGATCCTGCTGCCGTCCTGGTATTCCGCGACTTCGCGGCCGTCGAGCGTCAAGGCGCGGACCGGCGGCAGCTTCCGGGCCCACGGCACTCCGAGTTCAGCGAACGTGGCCTGGGCTTTGGCGGCGCGTTCGAGCACAGGCCCGATTCCGTGCACCACCGGATGCGCGTCGTCACCGTCGCCTTCCCAGGTGATGTGGTCCGGGCTGATCCGCTGGGGTGCAGGTGCGGTGCGGATGGCTTCCAGGATGGTGGTGAAGGCGCCGGTGTCCGCGAGCGAACACAGCAGCGGGGTGCCGGTGGAGCGGGCGTCCAGCAGGTTTTCCAGGAGGTCTGTGCGGTCGAATGTTTCGCGGCGTTCGCCGTCGGTGGCGCTGATAACCACCTCGTCCTCGGTGTAGAACAGCGTGATCTCGCCCGATGTGCCGTGCACTGTCACGGACGGTTTCTGCTGCTCAGGCGCGCACAGCGTCAGGCCGCAGAGCAGCGTGGTGCCGCCGGCGGTGCGCACGCGGAGGATGGACGTGTCATCGCTTTCGGTAGCGTGGGCGCGGTAAAGGTCTGTCTCCACGGACTGCACATCCGCGGCCGTGCGGGCCCCGGCCATGTGGAGCGCCGTGGCTACCGCGTGTGCCAGGGCGTTGGTTGCCACGCCGTCCACCACATCGATGCCGTCCAGGCTGCGCTTCCCGGCCCAGCGCGAACGCGTGAAGTATGCCTTGCTTCGCAGCCACTCACCCCTGGCGCTCAGCCCGAGGACGTCACCGATGGCACCTGATTCCACCAGGTTCCGGATGGCGGGCAGCGCGTGGGAGCCGAGGCTTTGGAAACCGACCTGAACGCGCCGCCCAGCGGTTTCGGCCGCTGCCAGCACCTCTTCAAACTGGGCGAGGGACGCCACGGGCGGTTTTTCCACATAGACGTCCTTGCCCGCAGACAAAGCGGCGAGGGCCAGGGGAGCATGGGTCTGGATGGGGGTGGCAAGAATGACCACGTCGACGCCCGGGTCCGCTGCCAGCAGCTGCGCCAAGTCATCGAACACGGCCACCGACCCTGCCAGCAGTCCTGGCGCCGGCGGGTTGGGGTCCGCCACGGCGACGAGCTCGACGGCGCCGGCTTCCTCGAGCCGTGCCAGGTTGGCCAGGTGCCGTTCACCAAAGCCGTGGACACCTACCAGGGCTATGCGCGGAACAGCCGCGGGGTCAGCGGCGGTCAAATTGTCCCCGGCGGCATGTGTCCTGCTTTCCGCTGTGGCGGAGGGTTGCGTCATGAAGATGGTCCTTGAAAGCTGGAGGCGGATTGAAAGGTTGATTGGCTGTGAAGCGTAGCGGCAAGGAAGTTGAGGGCTTCCTCCTGCATTCGGGAGGTGAACACATGTCCGCCGGGCCAGAAGCTTCCGGTATAGGTTCCATGCGGGTGCAGTGACTGGAGGATGGCGTGCGCCTCGCGCATGCCGTCTTCGGGAAAGAGTTCGTCGGCCAGGGCGTACTGCACCAGCAGCCGGCTGGCCGCTGACCTTGCGGTCAGCTCCGGCCAGTCGCCTACGCGCCACAGGCCCGGAGTCTGCAGCAGCCACGAATGCGCGTCCAGGTGGGCGGGCAGGAGCGACTGGAACGTGGTCATCATGCAGGTCACCACGTAGCTCCGGATCCTGGGACTCAGTGCGGCGAGGGCCAGGGAGCGGCCGCCGCCGCCGGAGAATCCGATGCAGCCGAGCCTGTTCTGGTCCACGCCCGGCAGCCCGGCGAGGATGTCCAGGGCCGCGAGGTCGTCGTGGGCCACCATGCCGGCCAGGCTGGTGCCCAGCAGGCCGGCGGTCTTGGCCACAGTGTCCTCGTGGGATCCGGCGGCGGCGTTGTATACGTCGGCCTCGGATGGCACGACGCCGTCCTCCCGCCATTGCGCCTGCCTCGCCTCAAGAGCCGAAGCAGTCCGCCATGGCGGGACGTCAAAGTTGAAGCGGCGGCTGCCCCAGGCAAAGGTGTCGTGGGCCAGGACAGCGAAGCCGCGCCGTGCGATGTTCGTGGCGAGGGCCTGGCCGTTATAGTGGCTGGCGCGCGCCGTTTGGGCCGAAGGATGGGACTCGGGGAGTTCCACCAGCCGGTCGGCACCGCCGAACTTGTTGCCGCCGTGGCAGTGCAGGGCAAGGACGCCGGGAAGGGGACCGGCGGCCCCGGCCGGGCGGATCAGCCAGCCCGTGGTGCGGGGGCCGAAGCCCAGCTGCCAACTGAGCTGGGAGGTGGTCACGCCGTCGTGCGTCTCGTCCCACTGGACCGTCACCTCGGGTGACGGCGGCACACCGGGCACACCGAGGGCGTCTGCCAGTTGCTGGGCTGCCGCGCTCGCGGCCTGGTACCGGGGGTGCTCCTGGACGTACTCGGGCCAATCCTCGTAGCCGGCGATCGCGCTGGGCCGTCGCGGCCGGGAGGTCGGGCGGGGCTGAACATCATTACTTGGCCCGATGTCACGGCTCAGTCCGGCATTGCGGTTCACTGGCCTGCCTCCTGGGTTGATGTAGTCATTGCTGTTGGCTGTGGGGGACGGGCCCGGGACTAGCCAAGGTTCGAGTTGACCTCTTGGATGAAGCCCTTGGCGGCATCCCGCGGGGAGATTTTCCCGAACAGTACATCCGTGTTGAATCGGTTGAGGACTTCCATGGTGGCGGACGACCCGGCGGGGAACGGCAGCGGCGGCTCGATGTCCATCTCAGCCAGGCGGTCCAGGTACACCGCTTCCTTTTGCTGGGATTCCTTCAGGAGAGGAGTGATGGCGGCCTTGAGCTCCGTGTTGGCGGGCATGCCCCGGTCGCTCTTGATCTTGGTGGCGGCGTCAACGTTGTTCACCAGGTAATTGATGAACAGGGCTGCTTCCTTGGGGTGTGCGGACTTGGAGGAGATGGCGTATTCCATGGAGGAGCGCAGCCACGATCCCGCCTGCTTGCTCTCGCCGGGCAGCTTCATCATGACCAGCGGTGAACCGGAGTAGGAGTTCATCTGGTTGCTCCAGGAGATTTTCATCCCCTGCTTGCCCTGGCCCATGAGTGTCATCTCGGGCTGGGCGGAGCCATCCTCAACCGTCTGGGACGCGGAGGGCGCACCCCCGGTTTCCATCAGCCTTTTGTTCAGCTCGAACCATTTCGTGGCGGTGTCCTCGCTGATGCCCAGCTTCTTGCCGTCGTCGGTGTAGAGGTCCTCACCGTTCTGGCGGGCCCAAACGGCCAGGAAAGAGTCATTGGCCATGGGCGTTGTGCCGAACGTTCCGGCAGGCGACTTCCCGGTGAGCTCGGCGGCGATGTCCGCATAGTCGTCCCAGGTCCAGGTTTCATCGTCCGGCAGTTCCACCCCGGCGGCTTCAAAGACTTTCGGGTCGATCACCATGGACATGGCATTGACACCGGCCGTGATGGTGTACTGCTTGTCCTCGATTTTGCCGAGGTCCACTGTCCCGTCGGCAAACTTGGAGGTATCGATCTGGTCCTTGACCTTGTCCAGGTCCAGCAGGACACCGCGGGTGGCATATTCGCTGGGGTAGGCGCCGCTCATGGCGAAGACATCGGGTGTGGTGCCGCCGGCAATCTGGGTGGCCATCTTGTCCCAGTAGGAACTGAATTCGGTGTTTTCGCCCTGTACCTTGATGGTGGGGTTGGCGGCCTCAAAATCCTTGATGACCTCGAGGGTGGTCTTGGCCCGGGAGTCGTTGCCCCACCATGCGAAGCGGATGGTGACCGGATCTTCGACAGTGCCTACCTTTCCGGCTTCCGCACTGCTGCCGCAGCCGGTGAGGACCAGCGCCAAAACTGCTGATGCTCCGGCTGCTGCCATGGACGACTTCTTGAGACCAAACCGCATTGTCCTGCCCCTTGTGTTAGTAAATGCGGGCGATGTGACGCCCGCTACAGAAAACGCTTTCTCAAAAACTAACAAAGGGCTATACAAGAGTCAAGAAACCGTTTACTTTGGTACGGAGCCGCTTTTCATCCGCACCACCCGCAGGTGGCGCGCAGGACAATCGCCTATCCGATGCCACCCTCGCAGGGAAGCGCGAACAGGTGGGCGTCCATGATCGCTCCGGCGATAACCAAAACGTGGAGGCCACGATGACCAAAGGAGACCACATGGCCGCTAAACACATACCCAGGGCACCGCGCCCGGCAGGAATGCCGGCTGCAGCGGCGCGCTTGACCGGAACGGGGTTGCCGCAGTGAGCGCCATCAGTGAATTGAGCTCGTTCTCGCGGCGGAGGGGTAAAGCCACCGCGGAGGAGAAGAAGGCGAACGGCCGGGACAACAAGGCCGCCTACATCTTCCTGCTGCCGTGGCTGGTTGGCCTGGTGGCGATCACCATTGGTCCCATGCTGATGTCCCTCTACCTGTCCTTCACGGACTACAACCTGCTGCAGCCGCCGGAATGGACGGGGCTGGAGAACTTCACCCGGATGCTCTCCGATGCCCGGCTGCACAATTCGCTGCGGGTGACTTTCACCTACGTGTTCATCGGTGTTCCACTCCAGCTCGCCGTGGCACTGCTGATCGCCCTCGTCCTGGACAAGGGGCTGCGCGGACTGCCGTTCTACCGGTCGGTGTTCTACCTGCCCTCCCTGTTGGGCGGTTCGGTGGCGGTGGCCATTCTGTGGAAGCAGATCTTCGGCACCACCGGTCTGGTCAACCAGGTCCTGGCGATGTTCGGCATTCAGGGCCCGGGCTGGATCTCGGACCCCAGCACCGCGCTGGGGTCGATCATCCTGCTGCACGTCTGGACCTTCGGCGCGCCGATGATCATCTTCCTGGCCGGCCTGCGCCAGATCCCGAACATGTACTACGAGGCCGCCAAGGTTGATGGCGCCACCACGCTGCAGCAGTTCTGGAAGATCACCATGCCGATGCTGAGCCCGATCATCTTCTTCAATCTGGTCCTGCAGATCATCGGTTCGTTCCAGTCGTTCACCCAGGCGTTCATCGTCTCGGGCGGCAACGGCGGGCCCTCGGACTCCACGATGTTCTTCACGCTGTACCTGTACCAAAAGGGTTTCGGCCAGTTCGACATGGGCTACGCCTCGGCCATGGCATGGGTCCTGCTGCTGATCATCGGCGTCTTTACCGCCATCAACTTCATCGCTTCTAAGTATTGGGTTTTCTATGACGACTAAGCTTGAGCTGCCCGCCCCGGACAAGAAGTCAGCCGGCGCCGGCAAGCCTACGACCCACCGCAAGCCCAAAGTCCGGGAGTCCCGCGGCACCCTGGCTTTCAGCCGCTCGCAGCGCACCAAAGCCCTCATCAAGCACGCGATCCTGATCCTGGCCGGCGGCCTGATGATCTACCCGCTGCTGTGGATGGTGGTGTCCTCGCTGCGGCCCAACGAGCTGATCTTCCGCGAGCCCGGCCTGTGGCTGAACAGCCTGGAGATGGGCAACTACACCTCCGGCTGGTCCGCCCTGACCCACCCCTTCGGCCATTACATGCTCAACTCGGCCATCGTGGTCATCGGCTCCATCCTGGGCAACCTGATCTCCTGCTCAATGGCCGCCTACGCCTTCGCCCGGCTCCAGTTCACCGGCAAGAAGCTGTTCTTCGGCATCATGCTCCTGACCATCATGCTGCCGTTCCACGTGGTCATCGTTCCGCAATACATCCTGTTCTCCCAGATCGGCTGGGTAAACACCTTCTGGCCGCTGCTGGTACCCAAGCTCCTCGCCACGGATGCGTTCTTCGTCTTCCTGATGGTCCAGTTCATCCGCGGCATCCCCAAGGACCTGGACGAAGCTGCCCGCATTGACGGCGCAGGCCACCCGCGCATCTTCCTGCGGGTCATCCTGCCGCTGATGGTCCCGGCCCTGGCCACCACCACCATCTTCACGTTCATCTGGACCTGGAACGACTTCTTCGGTGCCCTGATCTACCTGACGGACCCTGACATGTTCACCGTTCCGGTAGCCCTGCGGGCCTTTGTGGACTCCCAGTCCGCCACGAGCTGGGGATCACTTTTCGCCATGTCCATCGTCTCCCTCCTGCCCGTGTTCCTGGTCTTCCTCTTCGGCCAGCGGTTCCTCATCAAGGGCATCGCCACCACCGGCATCAAATAAGGGGTAAGGCTCGTCCCCCTGAGGCTTTCGGCTGAGGCTCCTCTGGCCTGGCGGCCTGCTGGACCGACAGCCCCGCCAATGAAACGGCCCGTCCAACCGGCGGGCCGTTTCTGCTTCTCGAAAGACTTTCAAAAGCGTCTTGTATTACAAGTGATCGACTTGTAGCATTAGAGCCAGAAAACGCTTTCTTGTTTCTACTCTATAGTGAATTTTGACTTCATTCCCTCCATCGCATCCCAGCAACATGATCAAAGAAGATCGGAGTACCAGTGCCGCTTTTTTCCCGCTCTGCCTCTGCTGCAAGCAAGCAGCCGGCAGCCACACCATTCACGGGCGCACGCCGCCCCTTCCGCAAGACTGGCGTAGCAGCAGCCGCGGCCGCCGTCGTTATGGCATTGAGCCTCAGTGCCTGCGGCGGGGGATCCGGCCAGCAAAGCGCCGACGGTCCCGTTGAACTGCGGTTCTCCTGGTGGGGCGGCGACAAGCGGGCCCAGCTGACCCAGGAAGCCATCAAGCAGTTCGAAGCCGAGAACCCCAACATCAAGATCAAGCCGGAATTCGGCGACTGGAGCGGCTACTGGGACAAGCTGGCCACCCAGGTCGCTGCCAACGATGCACCGGACATCATCCAAATGGATGAAAAGTACATCACTGAATACTCCAGCCGGGGCGCCCTCCTTGACCTCTCTAAGTACGAGATCGACACGTCGAAGCTCGACGAAGCGGCACTCAATGCCGGTAAGGGCGAGGACGGCCTGACGGGTATCGCGGCCGGCATCAACGCCGCCACCATCCTGGCCAACCCCAAGGTTTTCGAAGCTGCCGGCGTCCCGCTGCCCGACGATTCCAAGTGGACGTGGCAGGACTTCGAGCGCATCGCCGCGGAGATCACGGAAAAGTCGCCGAAGGGCACCTACGGTGCGGCGGCCTACGGAACCGATGAGGCGTCCCTGGGTGTATGGCTCCGCCAGAACGGCAAGTCCCTTTACACCTCGGACGGCAAACTGGGCTTTGAGCCGAGTGACATCGCCGAATGGTGGGCGTTCCTGAAGGAGCTCAGCGAGAAGAAAGCAGTTCCGTCCGCGTCCGAGGTGGTAGAGGCCGAGGCCGCACCGCTGGACCAGAGCGGCCTTGCCACCGGCAAGAACGGCATGGCTTTCTGGTGGTCCAACCAGGCTCCTGCCCTGGAAAAGGCATCAGGTGGCGACCTGAAGATCCTGCGGTTCCCCACCAAGACCGGGTCGGCCGATGACGCCGGGCTTTGGTACAAGGCATCCCAGTTCTGGTCGGCCTCCTCACGCACCAAGCACCCTGAGGAAACCGCCAAGTTCATCAACTTCCTGGCCAACAACGTCAAGGCCGGCGAGGCCCTCCTGGCCGACCGCGGCGTTTACCCCAACTCGGAGGTCCGGGCTGCCATCGAATCCAAACTGACACCGTCCGACGTCAAGGTGGTCAAGTTCATCGACCAGATCAAGGACGAGCTCGGTGAGGCCCCGGCCCCGCCGCCGAAGGGCGCAGGCGCCATCCAGGAAATCATCAAGCGCTACACCTCCGAGGTGCTCTTCGAGCGGCTGTCCACTGAAGAAGCAGGCAAGAAGGCGCACGACGAGATGAAGTCTGCGATCAGCAGTTAGTCTTCACACCGCCAACACGGCTCTGGATGACTTGGGTGGACGCCTCCTCCGCCCAGAACGTCCGACGGCGGGTGGCAGCTCCGTCCCGGCGGGAACCTTTCGGTTCCTCCCGGGACGAAGCTGTTTAAAGGGCCTTCTGCTCGTTAACGCGAATCTGGGCAGGTACTGGGTCCGTGGTTTATTCGCGGGGTGTTGGTGGTGGGGGTGGTTTGAAGTAGGTGTTTTGTTGGGGTTTTTGGTTGGGGTCGAGGTGTTTTGGGGGTGTGAACCAGGGGGTGTTGTTGGTGGTGGTGATGGTCCATTGTTCTTTGTGGATGA